>NZ_JACJTV010000005.1 GCF_014698845.1 Coleofasciculus sp. FACHB-1120
AAAACAACGAAATCTAGATTCTCGAAAAATTGATTGGCAATTTACTACCGCTGATGCTCGCATTAAGCTCAAGCGTCTTTACCCATCAATTCAAGCTTGACAAGGTACTACCTGACTTGAGAAATATCCGGGAAGCGGCTGAGAGTGAAGTGAAAGCCAGAGCCGAACAAAGATTTCCCGGCTATCAAGAGCTTCAAGATTGCTATGCCAAGGATTATCGAGCCAGCATTCACCGTTGGAGTTATAACAGGTTAGCCCAGTGTATTCAGGTTAAAGCCCAAAGAGCTGGGATTGCCACAGAAAAAGCACAGCAACCGCATGGGGACACTCCTCAAGAGAAAGCCAGGAATTTAGTCCTAGCTGCTTATGAAAATCGTAAAGTATCAGCTAGCTAGGTCAACCGATTCTGAACCTTGACAATATAAATATAATAAGAGATTAATAGCGCCGCTTGTACATGCTTATTGCCTCTGTACAGTGTAAAGTTAGGGTTTGTTTGACTGTCGGAAGACAGTCCTACTTTCTGAACCCTGGTAGCTACCCGGCCATGATGCTGCCCCTATGAATACCTTCTTCATAGGTCGGGAAATTCCCGTGTATGAATACTGGAGTATATAGTATACAGGAAAGGTGCGCTCCCAGCAAAATGAGGTGAGGCTGAGGGAGAAGGTAAGTTTTCCCAAAGCCCTAGCCCTTGTTAACAAAGGTGCAGATTACTCATCCTTGCTAATAAGGGTGCGGATTACCGCAGTGGTGGCTCCGAACTCGTCCCCTTCGGGGGAGCCCTCCCTAATTTTTTTCTGACGGCTGAAAGTGGGATCAATATCCCTGAGTAGCCGTCAGACATTTAAAACTCTTGTCCCGTCTTGATTTTAGATGTTCACGGCAGTAATCTTTCTCCTTGGGAAAGAGCTGAAATGACTAATTTAAAATCAGCCGACAAAAATGTATTTGTCAGCTTGTTTAGACAAGGGTTTCAGCGGGCGCGGTTTCATCAACCCTCCCGCCTTGGGGTGGGTTGAAAGCCTCAGTGGAGCTTTGGATCTGACCTCGCAACGCTTGTTTCATCAACCCTCCCGCCTTGGGGTGGGTTGAAAGACAATAGCTAACAAAGCCAAAGCTAATCTGTTTGTGTTTCATCAACCCTCCCGCCTTGGGGTGGGTTGAAAGTCGTCCCATTCGGTTTCTGGAATATTCCGGCTGGTTTCATCAACCCTCCCGCCTTGGGGTGGGTTGAAAGCTGCCGCATCACTCACCCGGTCAAAGTGGCCTCCGTTTCATCAACCCTCCCGCCTTGGGGTGGGTTGAAATGTGATGGAGCTGCGCCAGCACTTGGAATAATAATAGTTGTAGATAGTGTCACCAACTTAGGGGGGTTGAAAGGAGCGCTGCGATCACACAAACCGACTGTTCACAATCAACAACGACAATAATTTGCGAACAGATGCTCAAGGGGGGAAAGCGACATCAAACTGCCAATAACGACATGATTGTGCGAAAAACGACATTAATCTGCAAATCGCGACATTTAATTTGCGAACGTACAGTTATACAGCTGCGCCAGTAATTTGAATAATAATAGTTGTAGATAGTGTGGCAAATTTAAGCGAGATTGAAAGGTTCGCCTACTTTGTAATTAAATTCGCTCGACGACATTAATTTGTTAACGGTTGTCGGCACTAATTTAAGGACACGAATTTGTTAAAAACGACGTTAAGCGACATTAATCTGTTAATGACGACAAATAATGTGTTAATCGACATTTCTAATGGAGAATAGGGAACTCGAATCCCTGACCTCTGCGGTGCGATCGCAGCGCTCTACCAACTGAGCTAATTCCCCAAGCTGCGAGCTAATAGCCATAAGCTATGAGCTGTTTAACTTCAATATTCTAGCATCCAGTCAGAAACAACTAACTAACGTGAGTTCGGGTTAAGCCACCGACAATTTCTCGCTTCTGAACATCAATGGCTAACCAAACCCACTGCTTGTTTTCTTGATTGTCCCTTGCTACTGAGCTACTAAAGATGCTGGAGGCAACCCCATTGGCTGTACATCTGTCGGAACCTGACTTGCAGCTTTAATTAAATCTGCTGCCTTTTCACCAATCATGATGGTGGCTGCGTTGGTATTTCCTGTAGTGAGCGTTGGCATGATTGAGGCATCGACAACTCGTAATCCCTGAATGCCATGTACCCGCAACTCAGAATCTACGACTGCCATTGAGTCAGTTCCCATCTTGCAAGTGCCAACCGGATGAAAGTTCGTGTCTACCACTTCCCGAACATAAGCTTGAAGTGCTTCATCACTGGTTACATCAGCACCGGGAGCAACTTCCTCACCTCGAAACTCATCAAATGCATTTGAGTGGAACAGTTGACGGATAATTTTAATGCCTGCAACCAGCTTTTGCACATCGGACTCACTCTGGAGATAGTTCATCCGAATTACGAGTGAGTCAACAGGGGAAGCAGAACGCAGACTAACACTGCCGCGACTCTGGGGATGGTTCAGACAGGCTGTAGCAGCAAATCCCGAACCAGAGCGGGCATAAGCAGGAGGTGCCCATAAAACAGGACCCGAGAAAAACTGCAAATCTGGCGCAATATTCAAATTACTCTCAGTATGTAAGAACAATCCGGCTTCCGCGATGTTGCTGGTTGGGGCGGGTTGCAAATCTTGAGTTGCTTGGTGTGTTACTGGGACATTAACGTGATCTTGAAGGTTCTGACCCACACCGGGTAAATTAGCAACGACAGGAATGTTTAGCGATCGCAAGTATTCTGCATTGCCAATACCAGACAACATCAGCAGTTTAGGCGATTCAAATGTACCTGCTGATAGAATCACTTCCTGATTAACATAAACTTGGTGCAGCGTTCCTTCGTGCAGATACTCGACCCCAACCGTGCAAGTTCCCTCAAACAATAGCCGAGTCACTAACGCACCCGTTTGTACGGTTAAATTAGAGCGATCGAGAATCGGCACGAGAAATGCTGCTGCTACACTGTGTCGCTTTCCATCTTTGATGGTTAATTGATACAGTCCTGCGCCTTCTTGTTGTGCGCCATTGAAATCGGGATTGCGACCATAGCCTAGTTGCTCTGCGGCTTCAACAAATCGCTCTGAGGTGACGGCAGGCGCTAGAGGCTCGGTGACGCTCAAGAGTCCATCAACACCGTGAAATTCTGATGCGCCTCGCTGCTGATTTTCTGATTTCTTGAAGTAGGGCAATACATCTTCATAACTCCATCCGGGATTGCCGAGTTCTTGCCAATGATCGAAATTGTGACGATTACCACGAATGTAGATCATGGCGTTGATCGAACTGCTGCCACCGACAACTTTTCCGCGTGGCTGAAAGATTTTGCGTCCATTGAGGTGTGGTTCTGGTTCAGTCCAGTAAGCCCAATCTACTTCAGTTCCCAACAAACTTGTCCAGGCTAGAGGAACTTGGATCTCAGGTTTAGTCGCCCGATTACCTGCTTCGAGCAACAACACGGTTGTTTCACCATCTTCTGTCAGGCGATTAGCAACAACACAGCCTGCCGAACCTGCACCAATCACCACATAATCGTATTGAGTCATGATGTACTCCTTCTATGCAATCTGTTATGTTTAGGTCTGCTGTTGCAACGTTGCAGAGATTAATAACGTAAACGCACCAGCAGCATTATAGTCAGCCGTAAAATATTTCAATTGATGGTCTGCTGTTCGTTGACCCGCAGCAATCTGAATCGGTTGATCAACCGTTACCATTTCAGGAAGCATTAGAATCATGCCTCCAGGAAGCGAAATCATCTTGCGATCTGCGCTAGCCTTCGGCAACGCCAAGGGCGAACGCAGCAGCGCTTCGCTATCGCCACTGAGTTGCTCGAAGGATATTTGGGTTTCCTCTTCAGGGAAAACGCTCAAATCAGAAATCATGGAGCGTTTTTTCCCAATCCAATTTCCCGAAATTTCTGAAGTTCCTGAACTCGCTGATTCATCAGAGAAACAACCCAGATGTTCTCGAATGTGTACGATTCGAGAACATCTGATCATTTTCTCCATACACGATCGCAGCACTCGTTCGCCAGTTGCCATCTCTAAAGAAGAGTTCTCCACCAAAGGGTTTTTCTGGAATGAACTTCTGCGAAATCCAAGCCGTTGCACCCGCTCCAAACGATAAGGTTCTCATCGAAGGCATGGTAGGGTGAACAACACCATCAGGCTGATTCCAGGTTTCTCGATCGATTTGCCAATTTTTTTCATCAACGACATTTCCATCTGCATCAAGGTAGCATTAAAACAGCAACGGGCAAAGAACGCATAAGCTAGCGCTCTCGGTTGAACCCAAAAGCATCAGTAGAACCCTATTTTTGGATTGGACTCGGATAAAAACTGCTGTAAATACGCAGATGTAGAAATATAGAGACGCAGCGATCGCGTCTCTATATTTCTCTGACTATTACTTAACCCTTAATACAGACAACCTGCTTCAGCGTCGCCACAACTTCAACCAGATCCGCTTGATTAGCCATGACTTGCTCAATCGGTTTATAAGCGCCAGGAATTTCGTCCAAAACGCCTTCATCCTTGCGGCACTCTACACCATTTGTTTGCTGAATCAAATCATCCAACGTGTAGACATTCTTTGCCTTATTTCGAGACATCAAACGTCCAGCGCCGTGACTGCAAGAGCAATAACTTTCAGCATTCCCTTTCCCTTTTACAATGAAGGACTTTGCCCCCATTGAACCGGGAATAATGCCATAATCTTCTTCACGTGCCCGGACTGCACCTTTGCGAGTGACATATACATCTTCGCCAAAATGCACTTCTTTTTCGGCGTAGTTGTGGTGACAGTTCACTGACAACAGTGGCTTAGTCTGCTTACCACCAGCGAGATGCTTTTCGACAATCCGCTTAAAACGCGCCATCATCACATCGCGGTTGAAACGTGCGTAGTCTTGCGCCCACTGTAAATCGTGCCAGTAGGTGGCAAATTCTGATGTACCAGCGACAAAGTAAGCTAAGTCTGGATCGGGTAAGCGATCGCTTGCTAGTTTCGCGAGTTCTTTAGCCGTGCCAATATGGTTTTGTGCCAGCATATTGCCAATGTTGCGCGAACCAGAGTGCAGCATTAACCAGACAGCGTTCTCGGTATCCAGACAAACTTCAATAAAATGATTCCCGCCACCAAGAGAACCCATCTGTTTTATGGCTTTACTTTCCAGGTGTTTCACCCCTGAATGCAATTCCTTGAAATCTCGCCAACCCTGCCAGTTAAGAACGGCTTTTTCAACATCTTTGTTTTCATTGAAACCAACCGGAATCGCTGCTTCTAAATCCAGACGAATTTGCTTTAGCTTGCCCTCCAATTTTTCGGCGGTAAATGGTGTTTTAATTGCCATCATCCCACAACCAATATCCACACCGACAGCAGCTGGCATAATTGCTTCTTTAGTCGCTACTACAGAACCCACCAAGGCACCTTTGCCTAGGTGAACGTCTGGCATTAGCGCTACGTGTTTGAATACAAATGGCAGGGAGGCAACATTCTTTGCCATCTTAGTTTCATCGGAACCGAGGGCATGATTTGCCCAAGATAGTACTGGCACTGGGGTTGAAATTTCTAGCTTTTCGTATGGCATAAACGTTTGCCGCTGATATTTGATATTAAAGATCCGTGACGCTGCAAGCCTACTATCGGTCGCGATCGCAATCTGCGCTGAGGTAGTTTTGCTAATAATACTTTTGTATTACTTTTATAATACATGAGGCGCTGCGGGTTTGTCATCTCCCAAAGACGCCCGTAGGAAGAGTTTCTGAGTTATAAATAGCATTAAGATTTGTAAAGAGGAGAACGCCTCCTCAGGTAATCTACAACAACGCAGAGAAATTCCTATGGCGGTTGGCAAGAACTCAATCTATGAGCGCTTCTTAGCACCTGTGGTTCGGCTGTTGATTGATGAAGAGAAGCTGCGGAGTTTCTATGAGAGTGTGGATTGGGAGCAAGAGGGCGATCGCTTCCGTAAACCCAATCTTTCCTATCCTTCCTACTACAGTAGCCAAAACTTCCACGGCATTGAGCGCGGTTATCTTAACTCCGGTGCGGCGGTTTCCTACGACCCGATTACCCAGTACGCCTTGCCTCCCAACGAAACTTGGGTACGCCAAAGCTTGATTGATGCAATTGGGGGGCAACCGCGACGGATTTTAGACTTAGGCTGCGGTACCGGCTCCACAACGCTGATGTTAAAGCAAGCTTTCCCGCAAGCGGAAGTCATTGGTCTAGACTTGTCGCCTTATATGCTGGTGATGGCTGACTACAAAGCCAAAAAAGCACAGCGAAACATCCAATTTTTGCACGGGAATGCTGAAGAAACTGGCCTTCCCGATGCGTCCTTTGACCTGGTAACGGCTTCGTTGTTGTTCCACGAGACACCACCCCCAGTATCTCGCGCCATTTTGCGGGAAAGCTTCCGCCTGCTGACCTCTGGGGGAGAGGTATTGATTCTCGATGGCAATCAGAAAACGATTCGCCAAGTAGATTGGCTAAGTGATATTTTTGAAGAGCCGTACATTAGGGCTTACGCCAGTGATAGCGTAGATGCCTGGATGGGAACAGTCGGATTTGAAGCGGTGCAAACTCAGGATGTGTTGTGGATACACCAAGTTACTAGAGGCATCAAACCCATCCCAGTTAAAAACTCTAACTCGGTATCAACATCCCGGACAGCGACCAGTAACACGGCAGACAATGAGAATTTGGAGGGCTTTGGTGCCCCAGCTTTTGGCACAATGGCATGACTTTGAAGGCAGTTTTGTTTGATTTTAACGGGGTCATTATTAACGATGAGGCAATCCACCGCGAACTAATTGATGAAGTTCTAATTTCAGAGAATCTGCGGTCGAAACCAGCAGATTTCCGACAATTTTGTTTAGGCAGGAGCGATCGCGCTTGTCTCAATCAGCTGCTGAAAAATCGCGGTAGGTTTGTTGCCGAAAGCTATTTAACCGAATTGGTGAATCGCAAGGCGCAAGCCTACCAGCAACGCTTGGAGGCGCTGGAAAAGTTGCCAATTTATCCAGGCTTGGAAGACTTCATTAACCAATTGCGGATGCGAGAATTGCAACTGGGTGTAGTGAGTGGCTCCATTCGTTCCGAGGTAGAACTGGTATTAACTCGCGCCGGAGTGGCTGAGTTCTTTAGCGTCATTGTTGCCGGTGACGACATCACTGCTAGTAAGCCAGAACCGGATGGATATCTTCTAGCAGTGGAACGCCTCAATCAGCAGTATCCTCATCTCCACCTACTGCCATCGGAGTGTCTGGCGATTGAAGATACCCCAGCCGGAATTCAAGCTGCAAAGATTGCCGGTATACCAGTCCTGGGAGTGGCGCATACTTACCCGTTTCATATGCTGCAACGCTGGGCTAACTGGGCTGTCGATGAGTTTTCCGACTTGGAATTAGAGCGGGTGGAACAAGTTTATTCTCAGGTAATGTCCAAGATGTAATGATGGTGTATTTTTCATTGAAGTAAGGCAAGCAGCCATTGTTCAGAATTGATTGCCAGTTTAACTCTGGCGGTCTTCACACTTATGTCTTGTCCCTTTTCTCCGATCGCTGCAAATGGATAAAGTCGAGCTTAGCGTAGACGCTGTATATCGAAAAGTTAGATTTGAATCTACTGAGACAAAGGCATCTTGAAGTATACGCAAAGCGCAATGGGGCTATTACCATTCTCCCTTCGGGCGATCGCATTCTGACACGAGCGATCGCTAATGGTACTTTTTATATATAAAATTACCCTGAAGGAATTGCTGAAACGCTTGCCTATTATTCCTCTAAAGGCAAAAGGATGCGAACTGACAAGTCAGCGCTAGGCTAACGCCTCGCTTCGCTAACGCTATCGCCTTGTTGATGCAATATTTCTTTCTTTACCAGTTTTCGGACAATCTTGGGATTTTGGGCTGTGAGAGTTTCCCCAGAAACTAGACACCGGAGGAAGTTGCGATCGCTATTTTTCAAACTTCTCCACAATTCCCGAAAATACTCGCTCTAAATGGAGTGAGTCCCTCAGGTGCTACCCCGAAAAACTAATTTGCTGGTATTGCCATATCAATAATGCTTCTCAAATTCCCAAAAAAATCTGAACTTGTCACGAACTAAATATACAGACGTGATTAAGCATTCGGATACCAATTGCGGAACATGAAGAAGACATTGGGGACGCGGCTTCAACAAAATCAACTCTCGAAACGACAAAAAATGGCTTTAAACCAAGCATTGTGGGGAGGAGGGGCTTCCCTTTCTAAAGATACCGTTTTTGCTGCCCGCCTCAAGCAATTGCTGCTGCGGGCTTTTGTCATTCACAAGTATCACCAACACCTACCAGCTAGCACTCTACAAGAATATCGCTGTGACCTAAAGCGCCGCTTAAAGCAGTGTCTCGGTTCACAAGCGGATAACAAGCTAGGGTGGAGATTGAAAAAGCGCTATTCTGAAGTTCCTTATTACTTGTTTCTAGTTCTGGACGAAGCTTGTAGTCCGACTCTTTCCAGCACTGACACGCCAACACCAACCACAGGGAAAGTCTCTCAAACTCCCAACCGAGTTTGTGCTGACAAGAAACACAAATTTGGTTCATCTGGCGATCGCACTTTCCGAGTTACCTTTGTGAGGTTGTACTTCAGCTATTGCGTAAACAATCCCAGAATCGTCAGCCTCAAGAAAATGCTGGGTTGTATCAGCCTAATTCTGGTCAAAATCGGCGATCGGCCTGTCCGAGTCCGAGACAGGTGGATTCACTACCACGACTTATACCACCTTGAGGTTAGTCTATTGGAGAGAATTCTGATGGGAAGAGACTGGGTGAGTGGTATTCATGGCATTAACGCTGGTGTGTTCCATGAATCTACAATTATTGGGGAGTATGACAGTTTTCTTGATGAAGCCCGAATCGCCATCCATGAGGCGCTAACCCGACCGACACCCTTCAGTCAACTCAAGGCTCTCTGTTGGATGACTTTGCTATTATTACAGGGAATCAATCCCTTGGCTGTTCTCCTTCGTCATCTCAGAAGCATGAAGAAAAAGCAACAAGAATTATGGGATTGGTTAGACATCTGAGATCGTCATCTCAACTATAAGGATGCTGACTTGGCTAGAGGGTTGAGAAGATATCAAATTTCCATCACTACACGTTTGATAAACTTCTCCACCAAAAGCGCTTGGAAGCATTAGCCATCCTCTTTTGTCTGCAAAATCATTGTGTCTTGGTGTGCGATCGCTTCTTTGTAAACTAGACTCTGTAGTAAGTTGCGATCGCTATCTGTTAGACTTTTCCTCAATTCCCGGAAATACTCGCCGCCTCGTTCCAGCACGATGGAAATAACTGTCTCGACTTCTTTACGTGCTTTGTGGTTCACTTTAAATATCTGATGCCATTAGGCATAATCGCACCTTTCAGGTTGGCACCTTCGAGATTTACTCCTTCTAGGTTGGCACCTTTGAGATTGGCACCGCCCAGATTAGCTCCTTTTAGGTTAGCTCCTTCCATGTTGGATCTTCTCAGATGGGCACCTTCCAAGTTGGCACCTTCCAAGTTGGCTCCTCTCAAGTTGATAGCTGGCAGTGCAGCACCTGCGAGATTGGCACGTTCTAGGTTGGCTTCTCCTAGATCAAAATCGCTCAGATCATCACCTTCTAGGTTGTTTCTTCCTAAGTAGGCACTGGCACGTTCTAAATTGGCATTTTTCAGGTTGGCTTTTCTCAGGTTAAAAGCTCTTTGTAAGCTGATATGTTCCAAGTTAGCGCCTTCTAGGTTGGCACCTTCCAGGTTGACATTAGCCAGTGTGGCACCTTTGAGCGTGACACCTCTCAAGTCAGCACCTGCCAAATTGATACCTACTAGGACGGCCATTTCGAGGTTAGCACCTAGCAGGTTGGCATTCTCCAGGCGAGTCCACTCCAACCTGGTAGATGCCAGGTTGGCTCCATTCAGCTTGGCTCCTACGAGGTTAGCTCCATTCAGCTTGGCACTCTTTAGAAAGGCACCTTCCAGATTAGCCTTTTTCAAGTTAGCTCCCCTCAAATCAGCCTCCTCCAGATAGGCATCCCTTAAGTTGGCGTTTTGGAGATTACAGGCTACACATTTTTGGGTGTTCAGCAACTGCCTCACATGACGGTTCTGCCAATAAGAAGTGATGCCTACTCCGACAACAATCAGAGTAGTTCCAATAACTATGGTTTGCTTTCTAGCTTTTGGGGTTTGAGTAGCAACTTTATAGAAACTGACGCCATGTTCTCTAAGATGGGCGATTAATTTTGGGATTGTGCCATGTTCGCCAACATCACTTGATTGTCCTGTGTTTAGAACCGCATCCGAGAAACTTTCGCTAAGTTTTCTGAGAGGGATGAGTAGTTTTTGAATAGGGTCTGTGTCTACAACATTAGTTGGTTTTAGTGCTGCTATGGCAGCAACCGCGTTGGGATAGCGCTCTCGGAGACTGGGGGCTGTCATTTTTGAGAGCCAGTCAATAAACTGCCGACTCAGCTTGGGGACTAAAGGCTTAAAGTTGATGCGATAATCTTTATCAATCAAATTGCCAATTTCTGTTGATTTTGTCTTAGTCAGCAAGCAAATGAGTGTCGCGCCCAAGCTATAGAGGTCAGAGGCTTTAGTTAGCTGACGATTAAATAGCTGCTCCGGTGGCATAAAGCCCAAAGTGCCTTTGACCACACTGCTGGCACCTACATCTCCACCTCCCATCCTGGCAAAGCCAAAATCTACTAGATAGACCTTTATCTGTCGGGAACGGTCAACCAAGATATTTTCGGGTTTAATATCTCGATGAATCACGGTGAGTCGTTGCCGTTGCAGATATACCAAAATCTCTAGAACAGCAATGGCAATTTGCTTAATTTCTTCTGGCGTGAAATGACGCGGTTGAGCGAGGGAGGAAGCTTTTATATATTCCTGAACTAAGCAAAAGCCTGTTGGAGTTTCAAAGGAATTTAAGTAGCGAGGGATACTGGCATGATTGAGCTGTTGTAGCAATTTAATTTCTGACTCATAAGCGGCATATTCTCCCCAACTGGCTCCAGGTTGGGCAAACTGAAATTGTTTAATCACCACCGACTGCTGAGTCTTGGTATTAGTCGCTAAGTAGGTGAAGCGTCCGCCTTGGCGATTTTGTCCTAAGGAACGTTTAATCTGATAGCCATAGCTGCTAAAGTCTGGATAGTTGCTCATTAAGCTCATTAACTTTATTAGCTTTATCTTTATATAGAACAAATATAAAAAAGCATAACTGTCCGACCCAAAAGTAAAATTGGAACTTTACATTTCTACTTGGTACTTCATGGCAAGCTCTCTAGCATTACGCCTATATACTCAGTCACTCAATTGTCGGCATTTAAAGCTACACAATACGTTACGACAGGTTGGGTGAGGAAATCAGCCTACTCAGTTCTTTGTAGGAGGCTACCACTAGTGACCAACCTACTAAGCCAATTAGCCATGATATGCAGATGAGAAACCAATCAAGGGGCATACTACTGACCAGGGTGTACGCTGGTTTCACTAGCAGCACAGCAAAGATTGGTACTACGGCAGATAGCCATAAAACCTGTCGAGCATAGTTGTGCAGGCGCGGGTTGGTGTGGAACTCAGCCTGCATTTTAAAGCAGGGTGCTTTCATACAAAAAAAGAAAAAACTTTCTGGAGTTGGTTAGCTAAAGCCCGTTGTGCCTGTGGGATAGTGCGGAAACCAAGATATCTGGCAATCGTGATAAAGAAGTTGTGTAATATCGCCCAATTGACCGGAGCATTACCGCCCCGTCGTAATGGAAAGTCCTCAGCGAAGGTAACATCCTTGACCCAATGCAGCCGGTTTTCAATCCCCCAGTGTGCTTGAGTGGCACGGAGAAACTCACTAGCAGTTTGAGACTGACTGCTGATGTAATACTGAGTCTCGATAAACGGCTGACCATCCCGTTGACCGGAACGTTCGACGCTCACGAAGCTAGTGAGTCCAGCCCATTGCCGTTGCAGCTTTGGTGGAGCCGGGAACACCTGAACATGGCGCTTGACTCACGCGAGGGTGAGTATTCTCGACAACTGTTGCCTGGCTGGGGGGCGGTGAGGTGTGTTGTATCTCGGCTGTTTTGCAGAGTGTGGGCTGATTTTGCTTCAAACCAATCAAGTAGTCATTGCCACTTTCTCGAATCAGTGCCACTGTTTTTTTTGGCAGTGCAAAGCATCTAGGGTAAACATCACCGCATTCCCAGTAAAGGCAGACACCAACTGCTGCACCACCGTCAGCTCGCTATTTTCTTTGTTGTGCAGCGGTTGCATCCGCAGCACAACACCCCGTTGATGGCTGAACACCGACACGCTGCTGACAAAGTTTTGATAAGACTGACTATAGTCGGTTAATGTACAACGAATACTTTTGCCATCGATAGCTAGTTGCTCTGCCGGAGTGCAGGGCACAAATTCTGCTGCCCAGACATTAAACAAGTCGGTCAACGCCTGAAAATCCAGCTTCCGCAGCACTCGTCGGAATGTAGAGTAGGAAGGAAAGCGGACGCTTGGCGGTAAATCTAACAGTTCAACCAAGCTCTGCCGATGTACCCGTGTGAAATCTTCTAATGGTCGGTAGCCCCAATATCCCGTCATCGCTCCCAGTAGGATGAGTAACAACACTAACCACAATGGATGTCTCCGGCCTCGGATATGACGATAGTCTGGGATTTGCTGTAATTGTTCAATGATATTCATCCGAATCATTGGTTGATTTTCAATCACCTTCAAGCATTATTCTCATTTTTCTCTGTTTGTATGAAACCACCCTGCTCAGCCTGCATTTTAAAGGGGGTTGGTATCAGGCTTCAGTGCTGGATGGATATCGCGCAACCAACTGGCGAACGTATAAGGCTTGAAGTAAGTCCAGTAAAGGATACGGACAAATTCAGCCAAATAAGTCCCAAACCCAGGTGCTGGGATCTTTTTGCTCATTGCTATCTCCTCAAGGCTTGTTGCAGTAAATCCTTCACCTGCTCCCAGCGCAGCGCACCCACCACCAGAACGAGCAAAGTCAGGATGACAAAGCCGATAATCCAGTTGGTAACATCATCCACAGTCCCGCCAATGAATTTAGCCATACTACCCAAGCGGGCTGGCAAATCCAAAACTAACCACCGCAAACGACGCCACCACTGGCGATTAGATTTAGACTTGAACTGACTAGACTATTGCTCAAACTGCGCTTTCGCCCATCGGATATCCTTATTTTGCTGACGCGCTTCCCACAAGCAGCTACCAGCTAGCTGTAGAAAGTGAGGATGACGCTTACCCCAGTTCTCGGTATGGTGTTGCTCATCTACACTCAATGCAGGGGGTGTCCCACTGACAGAACTCGCTGGCAAGCGTGCCAGTTGCATCACCTCATCTGTAGTCAGTTCGCCGAGATTGAGAACGTGACCCAGGTTGAAAAACTGGGAGACAAACCGATACTCACTCCCGTAAACACTCAGAGGTTTTCGGGAAGCCACCACCAGCATCAAGGCATTGTCGTTCATTAAAGAGCGCAAGTTATCATAAAATCCGTTATCGAATTCCTCAGTCCGTTTCAAAAGACTTTCAAAATCATCCAAGCAGAGAACGGGTAGCACACCCTGCTGTTTCCATCTCTAGATAGCGTCTGAGAAGGCTTGGCGATGAAGCGGTTTAGCCTTCAAGGGGTTTCTCAAGCCCAGTTTCCATCCAGAAACTGGCTTTACCAACGCTTCGGCTACTGCCTGATAGAACCCTTCTTCAGTGTGACAATCGGCATCTTGAAGCGAAAGGTAGATTACCACATAGCGGTTAGGGTTCAGCACTCGCTGTTCCCAAGTATGAGAGAAGTGAGACAGCAAGGAAGATTTACCAATTCGCTTGTCGTCAACAACATTAACACTGGTTAGCTGCACGCCGCTCATCCGGGATGCTATGGTGTGTAATTCATCTTTACGACCGACAAATCGCCAAGACTCTTCAATTTTTGAGCCAGCTACAAACGGGCAGGAAGGAGGTGTTCCAGAGGTCATGGAATTTTACACCCAGTCTAGCTTTGCACTGGCGATACTATGTATGGACATCAACGTATTTCACTAAAGACTCATGGACTACCGCAACATCATTACGATTGAACCGGGTAAGCGCAGCGGTAAACCCTGCATTCGAGGAATGCGAATCACGGTGTACGACATCTTAGAATATCTCGCAAGCGGAATGACCCAAGAAGAGATTCTAGAAGACTTTTCTGAACTCACCTCCGAAGACATCAAAGCTTGTCTTGCTTTTGCCGCAGATCGTGAGAAAAAGCTATTCGTGGCATCCTTGTGAAACTGCTTTTGGACGAAAACCTCTCCGACCGAATCGTTCCCCAGATTGCAGATTTGTATCCCGACTCAGCACACGTTAAAACCCTGGCACTTATCCAAACTGAGGATGTGCTGATTTGGGAATACACCAAAGCGAATGATTTCGCCATTGTTTCCAAAGACTCTGACTTCCATCAACGGAGTCTTCTCTACGGTCATCCGCCGAAATTCATCTACCTTCGCATTGGCAATTGTTCAACCTATAGAATCGTGCAAATCTTGCGGGACAATTTCGACATTATCAGCCAATTTGGAGACAGTGAAGCGGAAAGTATTCTGGTGTTAGCATAAGGCGTTGTCGTTCATGCGCGATCGCAAGTTGTCCTAAAATCCATTATCGAATTCCTCAGAAATATCAAGTGGGCAAAAGCCCACAGATATTCCTAATAAGTAATTTGTAGAGTCACCGATGCCTCTACCTGTTGTTCTCCACCAATCACGGGTGTAGACGCCTCTACCTTCCCAGATCGCAAAGCCATGTCAGCTAGGGGCATTGGGGGTGGCGGCGTCGCAGAAGCACCATTGACTTGGATGTTCACGACTTCCCGGCGGGTGAGATTCAGGGCACTCAAAACAGCATCAGCTTGCTCTTGGGCATCTTGAGTCGCTTCGCGCAAAGCTTGCTTTTGAGCGGTCGCGATCGCACTATCAGCAGCAATAAAACTAATGCCTTCAATCCTCGTCGCCCCAGCTTTCACCGCTTCATCCAGAAGCGTTCCGGCTGTTTGATTATTGACTCGAAAGCTAACGATGTTGGTGGCGGTATACCCAGTCAGACGCTGGACGTTGTTTTCGTAGCTGTAAGTCGGATTCAGGCTAATGCCGGTGGTTTGTAATTTTTCGACATTGCGAGATTTTAGCAACTCCACCACTGCGGTCGAGCGTCGTGCTGCTTCCTGCTGCACATCTGCCGCCACTTTACCCTGAACCTCAACCCCCAGCCGCACCAGCGTTAACGTTGTCGCAATCGATTCTTCTCCCCTGCCAGTTACAGTGATGGTTCGCAACATTTTCTCTTGGGCGATCGCTGGATTAGTCATGATTACACTTAAAAGACCCACGGCGAAAGAGAGTGCCTGACGCTGATACCAGGAACTTGCGGGAAATGGAACGGTTCGATTCATTGGCTCGTGTTTTTTCATACTAGAACTGCATTAGCAGCTTTTCCGGCATTGCCGGTGGTATGTTCCTAATCTGCCACTACCGCAGCCAAGAAGTGTAAGCAGTTACCGTTTTAGCAACTCAGAGGATCGAGTGAGTAACAAGGGGAAGCTCGATCCATCGCTCTGTCCACTGCCATCTGGGGTATGGTAAGTATTTATACTTTAATTTCAGCGGCTGGATTCAATTGTGCGATCGCGCAGCAAAATTGACCACACTCTATCCAACTCCACCCAATCCATCAGATCAACCGATTAGCGATTGGCATCGGGATGATTCTACGAGGCGAAGCTGGGCGAGTCTTTGCCTCTGTTGTTTCTACCAGCAGTGCTTTGTCTCCGCAATTATTGATGATGGTCATTTTTACAGGTTTATTTAGCACCTCTGTGATTACGGTTCGTGTTTCAGGAGGCGGCATTGGTTCCTGCAAGGGAAAGCGATTAGTCATTAGTGGGTAGTGGGTAGTGGTGGTATACAATCAACACCTACTAGCTACTACGTAGTACCTACTGGCAAAAAACTAACAGTGAACGGTTTTTGTGAAACTTAAGTCACTTTATCTACGTCCCTTGGGGTTGGTTATTGGATTCAAAAGGTTTCTCTCGCTTTGAGAAAAGTGCTGACTCGCACGACTTGGGGATAGGCAGCATCAAGACGTCATCATTGCCAAACCCTGGGAGCAAAAATCTCTGATGAGAGACTCCATACACCAGGCATCTTCCGATGGCAATTGGCTTTTTCCAGCGAAAAAAGTTATGCCTAGTCGATTATTCTGCATTGCGCCCAAAGTCGTGATATTGTTCAACCCAGTCTAAAATCATTTACTTTGTTTACTGCAATGCACCGGATGTGAACCGAAAACATCCGAAACAGGTCTACAGCGTACAGGCCGATTATTACGGTCTTTGCCTTTTTCAGGAGCAACGATAGTGAGATTTTACTGGCTATTACCCAGTTTCTTGAGCATTTTTCTCGTTTCACTTCCCGCTAATGCAGCGAGACTGGTGTATTGGCGTTTTGATGCCAATCAGAACCGACTAGACTTTAGAACGGATGATGGAGTTCAACCGCGAGCGCAACTGCTTGCCAACCCGACACGTGTAGTCATCGATCTGCCCGGTACCAGCTTGGGACGCCCAACAGCAACTCAGCAGTTGCCTGGATCGCTGCGTTCTCTGCGAGTCGGACAGTTTGAGGGCAATACGACTCGGATGGTAATTGAATTAGACCCTGGTTATACCCTCGATCCAGAACAAGTGCTAGTTCGAGGAGCTTCCCCCAGCCAGTGGTCGGTGCAATTACCAAGGCCCCAACGAGTGGCGCAGGGGCCAAATTCTTCACCCCGTCAGCCGATTCCCAATCAATCTCCTAGAAATCCTTCGCCGCCCCCAGTGCTGAGTCGCCCACCGATTCGTCAGACACCTCCAAACGTAACAGTTGGGTCGCTTGCTCAAATCGAAGATGTGCAGGTAACGCGAGATGGGTTTTTCCTAAAGACGAATGGGGGTCGCCCGCAGATTATTAAGGTGAACCGGAGTAGCGATCGCAAAAACATTACGTTTGACCTACGAGGCGCAACCCTTTCCCGCAGTCTTTCATCGCCTTCTTCGACGGTGAATCGCTATGGTGTCAGTCGCATCTTATTGTCCCAAGTCGATACTTCACCCTCAATCGTTCGCGTCACGATGAACGTGACGAGAGAAGGTCCAGACTGGCTAGCAAGTGTTAGCGATTTTGGTGGCATTGTCATCTTGCCGAAGGGTACGAGTGCTGGCGACATTGAAAGTCCGCCACTGGCTGGAAATCAACCCTCTCCCAGTTCGGGGGGGTCTAGACCGCCTTCAACTCCACCAAACCGACCCGTCCCCACCAACCGTCCGAATAATCAGTTAGCCACGATTCAATCGGTTGAACTCGCTTCTTCTGGAACCCAGTTATTAATTCGGGCGGATGCGTCTGTCAGGTACACCGGCAGATGGGATGCAAGAGAGGGAGTTTATCGAATTACCATTCCTTCGGCTCAGTTGGCTGACCGAGTTAGGGGACCTCAATTGGATGCCACCACTTCGGTACGGCGGGTGCGTTTGCAGCAGCAAGACTCGCGGACTGTGGTCATTCTGGTGCAACCAGCCTCAGGGGTGCAGGTTGGGGAACTCAATCAGGTGAGCGACCAACTTTTAGCACTGCAACTGCAACGAAGTCGCCTTGGATCGGTAATTCCCCCCACAAGTCCGGTTCGGGTTCCGCCCACGGGGCCTGTTCGCGTGCCGTTGCCAACGACTAATAATCCGCCTTCACCATCACGCCGCCCCCGCATTGGACGATTGGTTGTGGTTGTAGACCCCGGACATGGTGGCAAAGACCCTGGAGCCATCGGCTATAGGGGTCTACGAGAGGTCGATGTGATTTTGCCGATTGCACAGCAGGTAGCGGCATTGCTGGAGCAACAGGGCATCCAGGCGGTGATGACGCGAAAGGATGACTATTTCGTAGACTTGCAACCGCGAGTAACGATGGCTGAGCGAGCCAATGCTGATTTATTTGTTAGTATCCACGCCAATGCAATTGGTGGGCGTCCCGATGTACAGGGGCTGGAGACTTACTATTACTCTAGTGGAGCGCGTTTAGCGCAAACCATTCACAATAGTATTTTGCAAAACGTTGATATCCGAGATCGAAAAGTACGGCAGGCGAGATTTTATGTATTGAGGAAGAGTTCGATGCCCGCTGTTTTAGTGGAAGTTGGTTTTGTTACCAGCCCACAAGAGGCTGTTAAGTTGGCTTCGCCAGATTACCAGAGCCAGATGGCAAGAGCGATCGCTCGCGGGATTCTACAGTACATTCAACAATAAAGTCTCTAAATGTCGGGTTGTGGGGAGTGGTTGATTAATCATGAATCAGGAACAAATAACAAATGAGGCTCTTCAACGAGCCAGAATTGGGATTTTTGATAGCGGAGTCGGCGGGCTGACGGTATTGAGAGAACTTTACCGGCAGCTGCCATCCGAATCGATTCTTTACTTTGGCGATACGGCTCGACTGCCCTACGGCACTCGCTCTCAGGCAGAAATTTTGCACTTTGTGCGCGAAATTCTCATCTGGATGATGCAGCAGGGCGTCAAAATGGTGATCATGGCGTGCAACACCAGTTCTGCTCTCGCTTTGGAGGCAGTGCGGTCTGAGTTTTCTCTCCCGATTTTGGGAGTGATCTTACCGGGTGCCCGCGCGGCTGTTGAGCTAGGCAATCGGATTGGGGTCATCGCCACCCCAGCCACTGCCGCTAGCAACGCTTATCGCCGCGCGATTTTAGAAGTTGATGCCACTGCCCAGGTTTGGCAAGTGGGCTGCCCAGAGTTTGTGCCGGTGATTGAACAAAACCGCATCCATGACCCTTACACCCAGGAAGTGGCGCGGGAATACCTGGCACCGTTACTGCACCATCGGATTGACACGCTTGTTTACGGCTGTACCCACTATCCTCACTTAGCCCCCGTCCTCAAGACAATTCTGCCTCGGTCTGTAAAGCTATGCGATCCGGCAGTTCATGTAGCGGCTGCGGCTGCTCAAGAGCTGGATTTACTCGGACTGAGAAACACCCGCCCCCCTCTAGCCACTCGATTTGCTGTGAGCGGTTGTCCCGAACAGTTTGCAAAACTTTCAGTACAATGGCTGGGGTGTACGCCTGCGGTAGAAAAAGTTTATTTACCGACAGTACTACATCGGCAATTACCGCTAGAGCTAAGTGAGTAGCAGTCAATTGAAGAATGGGTTCTTTAATCTAAAATGCCAAATCCCAAATTTGGCTGCTAATCACGGATGGATGAGGTGAGCGTGCCGCAAACTGCTAATCATTACTGTCGCGATCGCTAGGGTACGGACTTCGTCCTACCCGCACCTTTCACAGTTCGCTGCGCCAGAATCAACAGCAGGTAAACGGTTAATAAATAACCAGTAGCTAAAACCGGGATAATCAGAGGCATATCATTATACGTCATAGTGTCGCACAATCACAAGTAGCGGAATGTAATTTTTTATACGAAGTTTTTTCTCTAAGAGAACGCCCACAAGTCAAAACTTGAGAACATGGCTGGCTTGAGAATAGGGTTATCCATAGGAATGATGGAGGTCGCGATCGCCCCCAAAAATCCTGAAATTTAACGAACACCCCAGAAAATTGATAAAAAGAGTCTGGGGATTTTATCAGCAATTCCGTAGATAGCAAGCTAATCTACAGTGCCTGTTGAAAGTCCTTTATTTTGAGATGGCTAGTTTTCCTAGGGCATTAGCGCTAGAAAAAGATGCAGGAAGCCGGAAATGCTACCGCCTACCAAAAATCCGCCATCGTTTGCCAATTTATTACAAACACGTAAGTGTTTTCTGTAATTTTTTGGCTCAGTAAGTTATTAAGCTTTTCAAATCCTTACATACTAGAGTAACACAAGATCCCCAAGGGGTAGGAGGGATTTTTTTAGATACTTTACAAGTCGATACAATTTCAAAAAAAGGCGATAGGAGCATCTTCTAAGGAACAAAACTTCCCTGTGGGGGAGCATTAGCTTAAAATAAGGGAAAGGAATGTAAAATTTCGTAACTATTAAGCCAGAGTCAGCTGATCCATGACCTCAGTGACCTCCCTCTTTGCCCCTGTTGAATCAGACCTACGTGTTCTGACGGAGAATTTGAAAAAGCTGGTCGGTGCCCGTCACCCCATCCTGTATGCGGCGGCAGAACACTTATTTGGGGCAGGAGGAAAGCGCGTTAGACCCGCTATCGTCCTGCTGATATCGCGGGCAACCATGCTGGATCAAGACATTACCCCACGTCACCGACGTCTCGCAGAAATTACAGAAATGATTCACACCGCTAGTCTGGTACATGACGATGTGGTGGATGAATCCGAAGTAAGACGCGGTATTGCCACGGTTCATAGCCGGTTTGGCAATCGCATCGCTGTGTTGGCGGGAGACTTCTTATTTGCCCAATCATCTTGGTATTTGGCAAATTTGGATAACTTAGAAGTAGTGAAACTGCTCTCAGAAGTGATTATGGATATGGCAGAAGGAGAAATTCAGCAAGGGCTGAATCGCTTTGATGCCAGTATGTCCCTCGAAGCTTACTTAGAGAAGAGTTACTACAAAACCGCCTCGTTAATTGCTAACAGTGCCAAGGCGGCTGGACTACTCAGTGATGTCTCCCAGGAGACAGCAGAAAATTTATATCGCTACGGACGTCATCTCGGCTTGGCTTTCCAGATTGTGGATGATATTTTTGACTTCACGGGTTCGACAGAAGCTTTGGGTAAGCCAGCGGGATCGGATCTAAAAAGTGGCAATCTGACAGCACCCGTGTTATTTGCCTTAAAAGAAAAACCTTACCTGGAGGCGCTCATTGAGCGAGAGTTTACAGAGGCGGGAGATTTAGAAGCAGCGATCGCCTTGATTGAAGAAAGTCAGGGGATTGAGCGATCGCGCGAATTAGCCGCACATCATGCCCAACTCGCCGTTCAACAATTGGCAGATTTACCGCACTCGGAGTGCCGTCAAGCGCTAATTGACATGGCTGAGTATGTGTTAAGTCGTCTTTATTAAGGAGCGTAGATTTATTCACCCCGATTTCTTGCGTAGGGGCACGTTCTGTAGGGGCATCGCCTTGCTATGCCCCTCAGCCTAAATAAGTGTAGTGTTAAGTTATTTGAGAGACGTTTCTCAGAATGAATCACTGCCAAGAAGCCATTCGCCATTAGCAAATTTTACACTTGGCTAGTCTTGCCACCAGAGAAGAACATACCAAATCCCAGCGACCCAATCCAGTCTCTTCTAATCCCCCAGCGGGAAGATGACCCGATGGGGCAGAATTTCCGGAGAAAGTGAGATCCGAGTAATTTAACCAATTGCCTTTGACACGCCAACCCACTTGGTCGCCAAAACGACACCAAGTGGCATAGTCAAAGTTAGGTTTTCCGCCAATCTTTTCCCAAATGCGCTTCTGGACAGTAAAGCCAAAGCGCCCGTCGCTGTGATTTACCCAGAGTCGATCGATTGTACTGAGGTGTTCGCAGGGAAATTTTTGAAAATCTTCAACTCTCAGCCAGCCTTCTGGTTCTCGATGGGAAATTTTAAGCAGGAGCATTCGTGTTTCCCGATCTGCTTCCTTCCAGTTCCGGGCGGTAAGGAAATCCCGCAGTTTGCTGTAATTTATGCCCGATGTCCTGAGAGGAGCGGGGGAGGAAGCCATCGTGGGTACAGTCGTGACCCTAACATCCGAAGGTTTAGCAAGTGTAGAGTTAAAGGCTTGCAGAACCTCGGAGGCAGATTTATAGCGATCCTTCGGTAAAGGCTGAAGCAGTTTATCCAAGATTTGCCCTAACTCTTGACTAACAGTTGTGCCATCTGGCAGACGCTCGCGCCACATCCAGCGACACTCTAGCGGTTCATAAAGACCATCAGAACCATCTAATTTTGGAAGAGATTGGGTAAGCAGACAAATGCAAGTAACGCCGAAACTATAGAGATCGCTAGCAGGGTAGGCGTGACCGTGCATTTGTTCCATCGGCGTATATCCTAGCGTACCGACCGTTGTCCCCACTTTTCCCATCGTTGTTTCTGTCACCAGTTTGGAGACGCCAAAATCAATCAAGACTAATTTGCCGTTTCGGTGACGACGCATAATATTCTCTAGCTTGATATCCCGGTGAATCACCCCACGTTCGTGAATAAATTTGAGGATGGGCAGGAACTCAGCCAAAAGCCGTCTAATTTTTTGTTCGCTAAAAGCTCCCTGAGTTGCTAATTCTTGACGTAAAGTGAGTCCCGCAATCAACTCTTGCACCAGATACAGGCGTTTCTCTTCTTCAAAGTGAGCCAGCAGTCTGGGAATTTGGGGATGTTCTCCCAGTTGAAACAATCGCAGTGCCTCCTGGTTAAACATTGCGGTTGCTTTTTCCAGCGCCTTCGGATTGGCTTGAATCTCTGAGGAGGGTAAAAATTGCTTTACCACGCAGGGCGCATTCATACAGTCAGTATCTACTGCCTGATAGGTTCTGCCAAAGCCGCCACTGCCAATCGGTTTGAGGATGCGGTAGCGTTTTCTCAGTAATAGTACAGAGCCACATCTTTGGCAAAATTTATAATCGTCTGGATTCTGGCGATCGCGGCAATTAGGATTGAGACAGTAGATCATACCCAGGCAGGATTCAGCAGGTTGAGTCTATCCTAGTTCTTCCCAGAAGGGTGACACAGGGGAAGTGGCTGCGACAACTGCGGCTATTGTTTGGGGAATTTCTTGCCGACTTCTCTCAAGTCGCCTCTGGATTCTGCGATCATTCGATTGGCATCTGCGTCATAGCGGACTCGCACCTTGCCCACGTCCAGCACAGCTGCCATCCCCGTCCCCGTGATAGTTGCCACAGGCGGGATTCCCCTGCCGACAAAGGTAGCGATCCAGATTTCGGTATTTGCGCCGGAAATACTGACTTGCAACGGATCGCCAGTAGTCACTAGCGCCGCCTTCGGGTGCAGCACCCAGCCTTTGAGGTAACTGTCTCGATCGCCGCGCAGCAAAAAAGTTGGCAAACCGCCTTCCATTCCAACCGTTGCAGAGACACCACCATCGCCTTTCTCGTCTCCAAGGTTGAGCTGCCAGGTATAGGTATGCTTCTGTTTATCCCGAATTCGATCGAGTGTTGCCAGTACCGCTGTACCATCAGTTTTAGAATCAGTTTTAGAAAAGTTGACCAGGAGGTGGCGCTTGACGCTGCTTAAGCCCAAACTGGCGTATTTCTCCCCACCGTCGATGATGACGTAACCGCCATCTGGGGTGGAATTGAAAAATTCACTTTTTCCAGTTGTACCGCGATCGCGCTGCGCTTTTCCGTCCACTAAGAGGGTGCTAAAAGTAGCAGGGTTGCCAGAAACTTTGGCAGGTCCTCCGATGAAATGAGTATTGTAGGCAAGTAAGCCAAGTTGGAAGGCTTCTGACTGATCCCAAGCATTCTGGTGGCGATCGGTATCTGCCATCACCGACACGAGGATATCGTTCTCATCTTGCCAGCGATCGCGGAAAAAGTAAGCTCCTCTTTTGTCATCCCCCACAGACGAGGGAAACACACCTGTTGGATTAAAGGAAGGGGCGCTTTCTGGGTAATAGATTAGCGACCAGATCGTTGCGCCCCTCTGTTTGTCAAATTTCTCGGCTGGGGTACCTGGGGCATCTATTCCCATGTGCCGATCGTAAAAGTAGCGGTAGAAAGGCAATAAGCGTGGGGGTACCGATCCCAGGAGGAGACTCGTCCAGCCTTCGTCACCGATGCCTGCACCGGATACGCCAGATTGAAGAAAGTAGCGATCGCCCGATTCATTCATCATAAATCCACCGGCGTACATGACCAGTTTCCAGAAATGTCGCGCGGCAAAATCGGCGTCAAGGTCAGCATCCCCAACACTCCGGAGGGCATAAACAGCTGGAACTAAAAAAATCCCTGCATAACTGTCATAACCAATCCCTTCCTGACTTAAGCCCAACTGACCGTAAGCGTTGAGTAAGTGAGTTTTTAGCCACCCCTTGAGCTGACTGTATCGCTTGGCGCGGTTGCCTTCCTCGTACACAGCCAGCATCATCACCAGTTCCCCACCCCGACAGACTGCTACCCAGTTAGAAGCCATTGCTGGATTACTGAGGTTGGGGTGGCGGAAATTCTCCCAAGTATCGAGGGCGATGTTAATTTTGTCTTTAATGTAATCTCGCTGCTGTGGAGTCCAACCGCGATACGCCCAATCATAGGCGATCGCAAAATTTTGTCCCACCGTCGCCCTAGATAGCCCATACTGCGCTTCCGGCAGGCGGTTATCCGGGTCTGGATCTCGGTGGATGAGGTAGAGGGCTTGGTAGGCAATCTGTGCATACTCATTTTCATTTGTCAATAAGTACAACAGCGCTGCTTCCCGTGCCAGATAGGAACGGGCATAGTTCCAGTTGCCGTCATTCGGGTTGCCATCATAAATGCGCCAGTTGTTCTGGGTTACTCGCGCTTTCAGGGCATCGAATGCTTGCTGATGATGCGATCGCGGCACCCGAATTGCCGATCGGATTTGTTCGAGCCGTCTTTGAGTTAGAAATAAACGTGGGTGTGCTTCGTCAGCTAGCACCTTGAAGGGCGCTAGAACTATTAGCAAACCGATGA
Organism: Coleofasciculus sp. FACHB-1120; assembly: GCF_014698845.1. Classification (NCBI taxonomy): domain Bacteria; kingdom Bacillati; phylum Cyanobacteriota; class Cyanophyceae; order Coleofasciculales; family Coleofasciculaceae; genus Coleofasciculus; species Coleofasciculus sp. FACHB-1120. Next base: position 24,758 of record NZ_JACJTV010000005.1, read on the forward strand.
AGATACGGCTTTTCACCTCTTTCGTCCTCTACGGTTTAAATTTTGTCTACAGCAATCCTCTTTGATTTGTAAGATATTTTTTTAACGAACCGCCAAGGACGCAGAGGACGCGAAGTAAGAGAGGGAGAGAAAGCAGAGGATTTCATGAATCACTTAAGATTGCTATTGAAATCAGGGTGAATCGCTTTTGGCATTTCAAGCCGGATGGAAATAATCGTAGATTTCCTGGGCTAACTTAGGGCCAACACCAGGAGCCTCAGTTAGCTGCTTTGGAGTTGCTTCGCGGATATAATCAATGGAACGAAAATGCGCTAAAAGTTGTTTCTGTCGCTGAAAGCCCAATCCGGGGATTTCATCTAAACGCGATCGCCTCAGTTTATCGCTGCGCTGCTGACGGTGGAAACTGACTGCAAATCGGTGCGCCTCATCCCGCAGTCGCCGCAACAACTGTACCCCTGGTTGTTCTGCATCTGTCTGTAACGGTGAAGACTCACCGGGTACAAAAATCTCCTCTCTCTGCTTGGCAAGACTAACAACTCGCAAGTCTTCCATTAAATTCATCTCTTGCAGTACGGCGACAACCGATGAAAGCTGACCTTTCCCGCCGTCAATCATTACTAAATCGGGCCAATCGGGATTCCCAACTCGCTGCATTTGCGGATCTTCGGCATACTTGCGGAAACGTCGCTGGATAACTTCCGCAAGACTGGCAAAGTCGTCCGAGTGACCGGCAGTAACGGTGGGATTTTTAATTTTATAGTGGCGATAGTGCTGCTTTGCAGGTATAGCGTCAATGAAGACTACCTGAGACGCGACAGCATTGGCTCCCTGAATGTGGGAGATATCGTAACCTTCAATCCGGTGGGGTAAGTCGGGTAGGTCAACAATGGCGGCTAAATCTTCCATTGCTTGGGTATTGCGATCGCCTAATCGTTGCATCCGCACTAGTTCATACTGAGCGTTGCGCTCTACCATCTCAATCAATTCTGCCTTGGTTTGCCGTTGGGGAGCAAGTAGCGTTACTTTTCGCCCTTTTCGCTCAGTTAAAAATTCTGTGAGCATTTCCCCTTCTGGCAACTCGTGCTGCACTAGAATTTCTATCGGGATTTCTACGGACTCCGCATTTGCGTAATGTTCCTCTAACACCCGCTGCAAAATCGCTCCCGGCGTCCCCGATTGAGCTTCCGCCACAAAGCCTAAACGACCAACCAGTTTTCCCGCACGCATTTGGAATAATTGAATGCAGGCGTGTTGGGCGTCAGCCGCGAGAGCGATCGCATCCCGCGAAACGGTGTCATCTGGCAAAGACACTTTCTGATCTGCACTCAAAGACTTTAACCCGGCAATTTGGTCGCGCATCCGAGCTGCTGCCTCAAAGTTTAGCTCTTCAGCTGCCTTTTCCATATTCGCCGTTAAAATATCAATCAGTTCTCCAGCTCGTCCTTGGAAAACCATCGCGATTTTTTGGATTGTTTTGCGGTATTCTTCTGGTGAAATCAACTTTTGACATACGCCTGGACACCGCCCTAAATCGTAGTTCAGACAAGGACGATCTTTAAATAAAGGTTGCGGACGCTGGCGGATTGGAAAGAGCCGTTTTGCGATTCGTAACGTGTTTCTCAGCAAACCTGCATCGACAAATGGACCGTAATATTTATCTTTCTCTTTTCCCAGACGCCGATTGCGAGTAATGAAAATGCGGGGATATTCTTCCGACCAAGTAACCAGGACATAGGGATATTTCTTATCATCTTTGAGCAGCACGTTAAAGTAGGGTTGATGCTGCTTAACTAGGTTGGCTTCTAGGGCGAGTGCTTCGGCTTCAGTGTCGGTGACGATAAATTCAATTTCTGCGATTTGCCGCACCATCATCATAATGCGATCGCTCAATTTTTGAGAGTCGCGGAAATAAGAGCGAACTCGCGATCGCAATTTTTTCGACTTGCCAATGTAGAGGATGCGATCGCTCACATCCTTCATAAAATAGACCCCTGGTTCTGGCGGAATCTCTTTCAGACGGCTTTCCAGGCGCTCTGGCTCTTTGAGAAGCGGCAGAATTTTTGTAGATGCGATCGCTCCTTCAGCCGATAGATAGCCAGCTTGATTTGTGGTGGGAAATAATTCGTTCCCATTTCTTAGGATTTGCGGATCTGTCATCCTATATACACTCCTTGACAGCAGCAGTTGTTAATTTTTAGATCACGCCCTTGAACAAACAGTAACGGATTTCCTGCCTCGTAAAATTTCGTAACAACCATTTTTATTTAATTTCAAATATCAGTGTAAATCCGTACTTCATGTTTTTATCGACTTCCCGACTCAGTAAAAATTCGCATTATTTTTTATTCTTAAAAGCTGCATATCTTTCCGGAAATTAGTTAAGCTTTGTTGAAGTCATTACCAGGTTAGATAAAGTTATAACGAATAATGCCAATCTTTCAACTTTTAGGTTGAGATTGGTTTTAAAATGCTGCTACAACAACATTTTTTGCTAAGTCACCTCCCCTTGGTTCAAATTATGAAAATGGAAGAGTTTGAGACTCAATATCGGAACGCTATGGATGACACGCTCAACCAACTCCAAACAGTGATTTTGTTATTGGCACAAGTAGAATCTCAGGTTAGGGGAATCAGTTCTTCTGTGCAAAATCTAAGCCTCACTGTGGAAAAATATATTAACGAAAATAAAAGTAAATAACGATTGATTTAATTCCCAGAAGTTTACGAAGTCGTTAACGAATTTCTTCTGCAATCGCTTGTCTCAAAGAAACTAGATTGACAGGTTTCACAAAGAACTGACGTGCCCCCAAACTAATGGCACGCTCTTCATCTGCTTGAAAAGCATAAGCGGAAACGACAAACACGGGAATGTGGAGCCAGTCTGACCCTTGTTGGATTTGCTGGAGTAGCGTATAGCCATCAATGTCTGGTAACTTTAAGTCTAGCAAAACTAAGTGAGGCTGAAAGTCAGCCATCGTCTGAAAAAAATCAGCCCCCCCTGCTAGGGAGAAAACTTGGTATCCCAGATAACCAAGATAGTCGCTTAGCAGCTGTCGATTCGTTTGGTTATCCTCAACGAGCAAAATTCGTTTAGGAGACGATTCAGCACTGAAGTCTGAATTCGAGTTGAATTTTGAGCGTTCAGTCTCACCGCTCCCGTTAAATCTGCCTGGGAAGATAGTTAAAATTGATACGATCATTAAGTGAATCCGTTGCACTCAGTGTAGCTACAACTTTATTAATAAGTTATTCGATTAACAATAGATCAAAGTTGAATGGCACTTAACTTTTGCCCCGAGAGACTGTCTGAGAAGTGTCAAAATTCGTTTTTGTCCCCCCAGCCCCCCGAAGAGAGCGCCACTACGCTAGAAAAAAGGCGGACAATCAACTCATGAGTTCACCTTTTGAAGGGGGATTTAGAGGGAGCGAAGGTGCCGCAACGTAGCAATAGAAACTTTTCAGACATCCTCTGAACTAAAGTACCCTACCATTCGCGAACGCTAACGGGAACGCGAATGGTAACCTTCTTGGGCAACGGGCTAAGAGCTAAAGTCAGTTAAAACTGACCCAAATACTGCCAAAGCAAAAGCTTTCAACCTGTTTTAACAGGCTGAAAGCTTAAGGTGAGAGATTTACCTCAAGGCTCTTATTTTAGTTCCATTCGATCAAAGTTCAGGTTTAGGCGAACTTAAAAATCGACGTGCTGGGGTATTAGCAGGATACTTATCTTTTCAGTATGGCTTAGGGTATGTCAGGCTAAGGGAATTCCTAGTGTCTGAAAAAGTTTCAGCAACGTTGTAATATATAGCACTCCCAGCAAAGTCAGAATGAATTCAGATAAGCGAGTAGTTTGCCAAGACAATTTTGATGATTTGTTCCAGAGGTCATGAATGGCGTCTTTATGGTAAACAAACCCTTCAGATCAAGCCGGACATAGTGCGAGACGAGTGACGCCTGAAAAGCATCTTTTCATCCCTCAGTTGTTCAAATTAGACTCCTAAACAAGTTAGCTGTTTCGTTCCCATGATGCTCCAGAAGCTCCAAGACCAAGGATTCTAGGAACACTGCCTTCGGGCGCATCTCGTTTTTAAAAACATTATTTACCATTGAGAACTCTACTCCAACCCTCATGAATCAGAATTCTTCCTTATCTTTGCTCCGAAAAGCGAGGAGATTGAAGGGGGTACGGGGAGAGTGAATCTTGCCTTGTTCCGTGAACCGGGGATTGAGGGGGTTCCTCCATTACAGAAGTATCTGTTTGAGGTAATTGGTGAAATGGTATCACTTGGAAAAATGCCTAAAAGAAGTGGGTAAAAATGGAATTTATCTCTTACCGTAAACAGTGAGAAATGAGGTGGTATTCCGGATTGCAAGCAACGCTTAAATTACAACAAAAAAAGGGAGCAGATAGCTCCCTTTTTTTAGCCTAAGACTGTGAAAAGTGCAAAATTTATGCTGCTTTTTGCAACTTGCGCTTAGCAGCAAAGAACCCACCCAAACCAATTAAACCCAACAATGCGGAAGGTTCGGGTACGTCGAGGGGTGTTGCCGTCTGGGAAACCTTGAAATTCACAGATGCCTGAACAGGTATAGATCCAAAAGCAGTACCCGATGCAGAACCTTCACCAGAAATATTACAGGTACCACTTAGGCACACTTTAATCTTATCGAACTCATAGTCTTTGACAGTCAAGATATCGGTAATCTTGTTGTAAGAGAAATTAAATGTAGAAAGAAAATCGGTTTGACTATAGCTTAAACCCTTGAAGATGGAGCCAAAACCGCTAAAAGAATTGATGGAACCATTATTACTGAGGTAACTACCAAAATAATTTCCTAAATAACTGAAAGGATTATCTATGGTTAGTTCTGAATCTCCTTCATCTTGCAGCCTACCGCTGAGATTATCGATAATGTAGCTCTTGTCTACATCTAGAGTGAAAGGTATTGTCCCAAGGAATGAAGAAACAGTGGCATCAACCTGCCCAACATAATCGAGTTTTGTCAACTGGGCTGCCTCAACAGGAGACATACCAATTGTGCCAAAAGTGACAACGGCTGGTCCCGCAGTAGCGATTGATAACTTTACATTCTTAAACATTTTGACGTCTCCATCAGTTCTAGGATTGTGCTTTTCTACAGCAACCGCAACCAGACATTCAGGCGTATTTTCGGTTTCCTATTTCTGGTGCGACTGAACTTCTTGGCACCCTCAGTATATTTGTCTATTTTTTTACTGTATCTGTCATAACTTAGTTGAATTTACGGGGAAGTTGGTAAAGATACCGTAAATTTACTGTGATGTTTGTATAAAGAAAAAATCGGCCCGCCTCTTTCTAGTGACGGTGCCGATAAATTTACGATTCTTAGCGAACCATTGACACTGCTAGCTTTTTATATAGAACCGCAGTGACTGCAGAATTTAGGCTTTTTTCAGCATCTTGCGCTTGGCAGCAAAGAAACCACCTACACTTAGCAGACCCAGCATCGCTGAGGGTTCGGGAACTGATTCTGTTGTGGGTGGAACCCCATCAATTGTCAGTTCGTAGTTGCCGGTGTGTGAGGACTTTTTGCCTGTTTTGTCAAACTCACCTTTTTCATACAGTCCAGAGTTTGTGGCAAAGAAGTTGTATTTATATTCAGTCTTCCCCTCATAGGTGACTTTGACAACTTCGCTGGCTTGGAAGCCCTTTGGCACAAAAGAATAAAGGGTACTTAAATCGCTGTGACCCGCTAGCCCAAAGCTAATCTTGCCAGTAGCATCGTCTTGGTTGACATAAGAGATATTGGCGTCACTTGATTTTTGGAATCCGCCGCTGCTCAAAAAGACGTTATACAACAATGCGTTTGCAGTTTGCCCGGCCTTGCTGACGAATTCGCTAAACCACTTGTTAGCAAGGTTTGACGCTCCATAGGCTGTAGTATAACCCGTGTCAGTTGTAAACCAGTCTAGCCCTGTCAGACTGCTGAAGGTAATATTTTTGCCGCCAATCATTCCGCTCAAGCTAGTTACCGGAGCGTTTTTAAAGGCGGTCAGGCTTTTATATGTGTTATTTTCGCTGCTGGAAAATAGCTCTACGTTTCCAGTGGGATTGCTGCTATCGCCACTCAAGATATTGGTCAAATCAGCGGATGGATTGGCATAGGTATAACCATCCTTCGAGTCATATTTGATGATGTCAGTTCCCGTGATGGTTGCGCCTGTGAGGGTTCCAGCAAATGCTGGGGCGCTAGCGATCGCACTGAGGCTTGCCAACACTGAAGCGCTGAGCAAAATTTTCTTGATAGTACCTGTCATTTTGTGTGTCTCCACAAGTTTTCTGTCTAGATGAGTTTTGCTTGATAACGCGCACAGTAGCTAGGGCGCGGTCAGTTTTAGATCGGGGTTCACAGTTCTAAATAAGCAGGAACTATGATAAATAGCCCGTTTTTTTAGCCTGGTCTTGTTATTTGCCTGTCTGTATCTAATATATTCAAATAATCTGTCTTAATTAGTAAACTTTTGATGATCTCTAGTAAAGTTTGAGTAAAAGATTGGAGGGGAAAAACGATTTGATTTCCCCGTATACTGACCGTAAGAATACAGGTAAATCACAGACATAAGCCTAAAATCAGGAAGATATCTAAAATTGAAATTCTGTCAAGAGTAGTTTCCAGGAGCATAAGCTATTCGGCATTTAAGCTACATAACCTTTAGGGGCATTGCCAGTCTTTAGTTGTTCCAGAGGCAAGCGATCGCCTCTGTCCGTCTGGTGCTACCGCTTTCTGATAAGGCTGAGTGCTGAAGACAAAGCATCTATTTGAATCTAGGCTGCATTAACTGCCTAAAAACTTACTGTTTCTAACTAGATTTTGTACTTCCAGTTATTTCTTATTTCGCGAAATTTATAGAGATTTCAAAGAACTGACCGTAAATTTACCGTAAATTTACGGTTATGTTGAACGCTTCAAAAAAATAGCTCCGCTCTCTTTTTGAGGTGAAGCTAATCAGCTATTGTGCATTTAATTTGACTATTTACTTGGCACCGAGGGGCAGGCGTTAAGTCTTGTCAGGCGCAAGTCTTATACTTGCAGATGTTTTAGGCAGCGATCGCTATCATTTTCACTTAGACATTACTGGGGATATCTTTTCAACCGCCATTTCTAATACCTCTGGATCGTGTACCAACGCAAACCGTACATATCCTTCTCCAGATTTACCAAAACCGGCACCGGGTGAGGCAGCAACGCCAGTAGTTTCTACCAGATGGGTGCAAAAGCCGATGGAGTCCTGTGCCCACGGTTCTGGCAATTTAGCCCAAACATACATGGTGGCAGATGGGGTAGGAACCTCCCAGCCAATTCTGTGAAGCGCTTTGACAAAGGCATCCCGGCGTTGGCGGAAGGTTTCAACTGCCGCCTTAACACCCTCTTGAGAGCCACTCAGGGCAGCGATCGCTCCATTCAAAATTCCTTGGTATTGGTTGAAATCAACTGCCGCTTTCACCTGGCGCAAGGCGCGGATCAGATTTGCATTCCCAATTGCGTAGCCAATGCGAAAGCCGCCCATGTTATAAGACTTCGATAAAGTAAAAAACTCGATCGAGACGCTTTTTTCGGGGTCGGCTTGTAAAATCGAGGGAACCGCAACGTCTTCAAATACGAGATCGGCGTAGGGAAAATCGTGAACCAGCACTAGATTATGACGCTGGCAAAAATCAACCGCTGTCTGGAAAAAAGATAAGGGCGCGATCGCAGTTGTGGGATTGTGAGGATAGCTCAGTACCATCATCCGTGACTGAGCCAAAACCGGCAAGGGGATCTCCTCAAACACCGGCAAAAACCCATTTTCCGCCCGTAGTGGCATCGGGCAAATTTGACCACCGGCTAGGTAAACTCCTCCCGCATGGGATGGATAACCTGGATCAAGCAGTAAGGCAAAATCCCCTGGATTCAGCACTGCCAAGGGTAAATGAGCGGTGCCTTCCTGGGAACCAATCAGGGTCAGCACTTCGGTTTCCGGGTCAACCGGAATCCCGTATTTCTGGGTGTACCAGCGAGCGGCAGCTTGACGAAAAGCTTGAGTGCCGTGAAACAGCAAATAGCCGTGGGTTTTGGGGTCAGATAAAGATTGGGCGATCGCGTCGATAACCCGATCTGACGCCGGTAAATCGGAGGAACCCAGCGATAGATCGATGATGTTTTGTCCCGCTGTCCTGGCTGTTGCCTTTGCCCGATCCATATCGGCAAACACATTGGTTTGCAGGGGTTGTAAACGCTTGGCGAACTGCATATTTAGTCTTTAGTCCTTAGTCCTTAGTCGCTAGTCCTTAGTCTGTTGTCCGGTGTTTTTTGTCTCTCACCGAGCGATGACTAATGACGAATGACTACTGACTGTTTACAGGTGAGTTTCCAGGATACTCATTAATTTCTGCTTCCCAATCGCTCCCTCATAAGATTCAATCACCTCACTGTCCTTAAACAGCCTGAGAGCTGGAAGACCTTCTACTTTGTACTTTGCCACAGTTTCGGGATTGGGGTCGCTTTCCATTTTCACGACCTTGAGGCGATCGCCATAAGTTTCCGCAGCGGCTTGCACGGCTGGTGCTACGAGGCGGCAAGGGCCGCACCAAGACGCCCAGAAGTACACTAATACTGGCTGAGTGGCTTTCAGGACTTCTGTTTCAAACTCTGCATCATTAATTGAGATTGTGCTGCTCATGTCACCCCCGATTGACATTTATATTATTGCTTCACCTACTTAACACGGTATTCAAAACCGTTGCCAGTGGGCAGGAAAGCAATCAAGGTTTACGCCTTATTGATTGTAATACAGTACCTCAGGCGGTTCGTTGGGAATGGGGGTACATCAAGGAAATTTGCGATCGCACTTGATGAGTACAAAAGCTTTATTCAGAGCTGTAATCTGGACAGTTGTATCTGTATTTTCTTATTTCAAGTAGTTTGAAGTTTATTTTTTAAGCGAACTTATGTCTAATTACTAACAACTGATTCACGGCTTTGTCAAAATTAAATCACCGACTTGGGCATGCTCGGCATCACCAATCTTTACCCCTATGGCATCAATGATGCTCACTTTAGCTAAAATGCACGCCAGCAAGCGAAAAGTCATCCTAAAATCTTCAACTTGCCATGCTCCTCAACGCAGAAAACACACCCGAACGCAGGTAGTTCAACCTACAAAAATCTTCAATTTAATTGCATTCGCCTACTTCAGTCGAATGGCACTAACTTAAGAGGAATGTCGCTGACTTCAGCCCTAAACTAAAGTTTTGTCTATCTAAAAGCTAAAATCCGTTTCAATGGGTTCAAAGACTTACAAGTAAGCTAAAGCTTAGTTTAGCTTTAAGCCGGAAATTTATTTTCAGGGTGCTTGCCTCAGTGTAATTTGCCTTAAGTCATTCAATTATGGCAAGATAGACGCTCCAAATCCCATCACCAATGAGTGTCAAATGGATGCAGAGCGGTCTATCAGAGCTTTGATTCGTAGATAAATTATCGAAAAGTGCAGGAGCCTACAGGTTATCCAATTGCTTTTTCAGGTCTTCTAATTCGTTGTCAACTGCGGAATTAGATTTAGGGGTAGAGGAAGTGGTTGGGTTTCCTGCCGGTAGTTGCGCTTGAGTGGTGGAAGAACCAGCCAACTGCGCTTTCATTGCTGCCAATTCGTCATCAACATCGTTGCCAGATTCGAGCATGGCAAATTGCTGATCTAAATCATTCCCTACCAACTCTCCAACCGCCGTGGAACGAGCTTCTAGTTCCAAAACTTTTTCTTCCATCCGCTCAAAAGCACCCATCGCGTTGCTGGTATTCAGCCGTCCGACTGCGCCTTGCAACTGCTCCTGAGCCTTGGCAGCTTGTGCCCGTGCCTTGAGCATATCTTTCTTGGTCTTGGCTTCGGAAATTTTACTTTCTAGGGCAATTAGGTTGCGCTTGAGGGTGTCCACCTGAGTGGTTTGCTGATCCAAGCTAGCTTTTAGGGTAGCGGCAGTGTCAGCGTTTGACTTCTTGCGTATCAGCGCTTCTTTAGCGAGATGTTCATCGCCTTTTTGTAGAGCTAACTGGGCACGTTGTTGCCAGTTGTTTGCTTCAGTTTGGTTTTGGTTGTATTGTTGCTGAGTCCGTTTTTGGCTGGCAATGGATCTGGCAACAGCCTGACGCAACTGCACCAGGTCTTCCTGCATATCGATGATGGACTGTTCCAGAATTTTTTCTGGGTCTTCAGCCTTGCTGACCACATCGTTAAGATTGGCTCGGACGACTCGGCTAATGCGATCGAATAATCCCATGACGCTGTTTATCCTCTTGGCGTGTACTAATGTAGGTATTTCCAGGCTCTCTTCGTAGCCTTGAGCAAGTTCAATTTAGGAGGTCAGATTTTCCATCGGTGCAGTAGTCGGCAATTGTTCCAAACCCCATTTCTAGTCTAGGGCGCTAGGCAAGAGTGACTTGGGCAACCTTCAGGAATCGTTAAAGACCCAACACTTTTCTTCCTAGTCTAGAAACTTCTAGTCCAAAGCGGTAGTTTCCAGATCAAGAACTTTCCAGTTGGGATCGGATTTTTTGTAATTCGGCATCTTGGCTAGGGTCAAGTGCCTGCTGACTAGACGGCAGTTGCGGTGCTTCGGTGCCTTGGCTCAGCTGAGCTTTCATAGTAGCTAATTCGGTATCAATATCCCCAGCATCTTCCAGGGAGAGAAATTGCTTTTGCAGGTCATCGCTTCCGAGTTCAGCGATCGCTTCTGACTGTGCTTCCAGTTGCAAGACTTTCTCTTCCATGCGCTCGAAGGCGGTCAGGGAACTGGCAGTGTTGACACCACCTAGCATCTCGTTAATTTTCGCAGATGCTTGAGCTGAACGAGCGCGGACGATATACATATCTTTTTTCGTCTTGGCTTCAGAGATTTTGCTTTCTAGCGATCGCATATCTTGCTTGAGCCTGCCGACGACTTGATTTTGCTGATCGATCTGCGCCTGCATTGCCTCTGCGGTTTCCTGATAGGATTTGCGCTTGGTGAGGGCTTGACGAGCTAAGTTTTCGTCACCTTTTTGCAGTGCTAGTTGGGCGCGATTGTACCATTCTTGGGAAGTAGACTGCGCTTGGTTGCATTGTCGCTCAGTCCGTTTTTGGGTAGCGATCGCTTGAGCTACCGCCTGTCGCAGTTGAATCAAATTCTCCTGCATTTCCATGACCGTTTCTTCCAGGATTTTTTCTGGATCTTCCGCTTGTCCAATCAGACTGTTGATGTTGGCTCGAATTACTCGCAAGATGCGGTCGATCAATCCCATGTCAGTTCTCCATTCACAACGCACGGGTTCAGTAGAGCGCGGTCACGCGATCGTGAAAACGGCAGCGAACCCCTAAAAGCAGTCGCCCTCTTAGGGCATCGCAGTCCCAGTAGCAACGTTAACAGAATGCTAGGTTACTTTCCAACTCAACCACCTCCAGCTTAAGGCTGATCGACCGCCGCAGAAATCCCCTGTGTCTGAAGCTCTTTGACTAATGTTTGAGCCTGAGACTCTTTCTTAAACGCACCGAGATAAATTTGAGTGCCTTCTGGTGATAAATAGGCATCGGGAACCACCTTTCGCGCCTGTTGCAAGGAGCTTTCGCCATTGTATTTTACAAACACATAGTAGAAGCCCTCTGGATTCGGCGCAGGAGTTGCCGCAGCAGTCGGGGAGGGTTTCACACTCGGTTGTACGCTCGGTTGTCCAGAGCGGAGCCGTTGTGGCAATCCTGGCAGAGGGCTGGCGGGTGTAAGGGGCACTGTCGCCGCTGGCGGCAGACCTGGGAGCGGCACCGAGCCAGATTGCCCAGCCGAGGAGTTGCCGGGGGTAGGTGAACTGGGTAACGGGGAAATTGTTGGCACCGCTACTTGGGTTTTGGGTAAGCCTGCCACATTGGATCTTGGAGGTGGACTGGAAGATGGCAAAGTGCTTAGGGTATCCAAATTTACGTCCACAAATTCGTCAGTCGCCAGGTTTGGACCGCTTGGCGCAGCTCCGGCTGCTGGGGCATTGGTGGTTGGAGTTGTTGCAGTTGGAGTTGTTGCAGTTGGATTTTGAGTAACAGTGGGCGTCTCTGACTCCCCGAAGCGATCAAAACCCAGAAAACTGAGGCTGCCCGGATTCGTCACCAAATAGCCTAAGGTGGCAGTTGAAAATAGCAACAACAACATGGAACCAACCCCTAGGGGAGTCAGCAGGCTATCCAGAAAACTGCGTTCTGAGCGACGAGGCGTTGACGCCTCTTCTTCCACCAAACTTCGCAGAAGTTGTTCGGAAGATTCCAGATAGTCATTTGGAGGGACGTGGGTTGCAGTTGGATTAACGAACTCCGGTGGATTTGCTGCGGGTTCTGGATGCCAATCTGGCTCCTGGGGCGGCGTGGTGAGGGTTGCTAGTTCCGCCGAGGGAGCCGATAAGTCAAAAGATGACGCAGGTCCGGGCGGTGTATACCATGTTTGATTCTGGTTTTGATTCTGGATGGTTGTCTCAACTCCTTTGCCTTCCAGATTGGCTGCCTGTGGTGGAACGCTGGCTGGCGGCGGGGGTGGTGGGGCAGCTGGTGGTGGGGCAGCTGGCGACGGGGGTGGTGGCGGTGGGGTGGGCGATTGATTCCTGCCACCTGTAGCCGTCACAGAAATTAAATCGATAGGTTTGTTGCGAACCCGATCGTGATTCATGCGAGGGGCAGGCGACGTCCCACGTCCCCCTCGTTCGCGTCGGTATCGAGATAATTCTTCTTCTAGCTGTACGTCGAGACTGCCCAGAGCTGCCTGCAAGGCTGGGTTGATGGACTGGGCGGGGGAGGGGCGGGTAGAAGACTCAACCGAATGACCTTGACTCATAGCTTTAGCTACTGACGAATCTTCGAGAGCTGACGGATCTCTTTATTACACGCTGTTTTTTGCTTCAAGGCAACCGTAACCCGAATCTGCTGTCTTGGTTTTGAGTACGATCGAGCATGAGGACGGATCGTTCTGCCATTTAGCGGGGGATTTGTAGGATGTCTTTTAAATCTCTTCATCATATCTTAGGGTCTATCGAAAATCAGGCGGCGTGGCAGGCTGGTCAAGAATTTCAGCGGTTACTTCAGTGTTGGCCTTCGGTGGTGGGAGTGGCGGTACAAGCTCAGACGCGACCGATTTCCATATCGAGAGGCGTTTTGTCGGTTGCTACATCCAGCGCTGCTTGGGCACAAACGCTGACTTTTGAGCGTCAGCGGATCTTGCAAAAGTTGAATGCCCATCTAGGTAGCAATTTGGTTGATATTCGCTTTTCGACGGCTCAGTGGCAGAAGAAGTCTGGTTCGAGTCGTTCCGGGTATGCACAGGAACAATTGTTGGCGTGGCAAGAGCATCCTAGTCGAGTTGCTGAGGGAACCTCTTCACCGTCGTTGAGCCAGAAGACGAAACCGAAAGAACCCCACGAAGCTTTTCAACGCTGGGCGGAGGGAGTGCGAGAGCGATCGCAACATTCACCGCTTTGCCCCCAGTGCCAGTGTCCCACCCCTCCAGGAGAACTCCAACGCTGGGCTGTGTGTGCCCTGTGTGCGATCAGGCAATGGAAAGGCTAGCTTTCAGTAGATTCGGTGCAATTGAGCCGAAACAGGGATTGGTCGTAGGTCGCGGGAAACACTTGCTTTCTGTAGTGGCACCCCTCATACCCTACGAATCCTCTGCATTGCTTGATTTTATTCAGGTTTAGCTGCTTAGTCCCTCATTCAAATCGGAATGTGAAGTTGTTTTGTAGCTTACGTAACAGATGTCAGTTTCCTCCCCGTTACATCTTGTAACTTAGACCGCTGTGTAGCCTTCTGTGCGAAAGCCTTCTCAGGCAAAGCGTTTGTGCCCTTGCCCTGGATTTATAGCGTCACTTTATTTCCTGATGGCTTCGCCCGTACTCTGACGTGCTTACTTGCCCTTTTCTTCCCCAGTAGTGGCAGGCAATGTAATGATTTTATTTACCCGACTCAGGCTGACTCAGAGAATTTTCGGAGAAAAAATCTAGATTTAGTTGAGAAATGCAAAGTTTGCCATTTAAATCAAGAGATAAAAGACTGAATTAAAGAGCTAAATTTATTTTTTTTGAGAACGAATACCTTCAATGTTTCTCTTGATCCCCATAGGGTTTTGTTAAAAAATAGTATTGTTCGTGAGACTAAACGCTTTAGATAAATGTGTCTGTTTTTAATGCTCTATGTATCTGTCTATGACCAAAAGCTAAAGAAAATCTAAATCAGTATTTATACTTGGGGATCGCTAGAACATAGACGGGGAATATAGATTACCTAATTCCTAACACTACAACCGCTAATCGGGAATTTTAAGATTAGGCATAGATAAAAATTCTCCTCAAGAGGACTCCCATGAAGACCTTAAATACTGTAACTTCTGCTTGTCGGTATTGTCGGTTTTATAACCCGGAAGGGCGTCGTGGTGGTCTTTGTCAACAACTTGGCGTGCCCGTTCGAGGCGGTTGGGGAGCCTGTTCTTTAGCACTTCCAGCATTCGCGCCTTCTTGGGAACGTCTCGAAGTAATGATGCGCTGGCAGGATGAAACGGTGAAAATACCGGAAGCGCTGCCATTCAAATGTTCTGTGAATTCTTCTCAAGAATCTGTGTCCCAGGAAGAGAATGTCCCTACTGCCCAACAGCCAGTAGAAGAAAAGGCACTGCTTGTATGAATAAAATAAACGGTAGCAAGCTTACCTTGCAGTTTGTTAAGGCAACTTGCGGAAACCTTTAAAAAAATAAAGATTTTCTTTAGAATCGCACCTTATTTAAGGCAAGGTGCGATTTTTGATTTAAGAGCCTCGTGGGATACTTTTTTATAAAAGATGACTCTTTAAACCCGTTTTTTTCAGAAAACGGGTTTTTCTAATTGCGAACGACTAATTGCGAACGGCTAAGGTAGCCAAGGGTATTGACGGAAATCGGGTGGACGTTTTTCCAAAAATGCCTGCTTGCCTTCGGCTCCTTCCTCAGTCATGTAATAAAGCAAGGTGGCGTTACCGGCGAGTTCTTGCAAACCAGCTTGTCCATCGCAATCGGCGTTGAAAGCAGCTTTTAGACACCGGATGGCAATCGGGCTTTTTTCTAAAATTTCATTAGCCCACTGGATGCCTTCTTGTTCCAGCTGTTCTACAGGCACGACGCAATTCACTAAGCCCATTTCTAGTGCTTGCTGTGCGCTGTACTGGCGGCAGAGAAACCAAATTTCTCGCGCCTTTTTTTGCCCAACAATCCGGGCAAGATAGCTGGCACCAAATCCCCCGTCGAAGCTGCCGACTTTAGGGCCAGTTTGCCCGAAAATAGCATTCTCTGCGGCAATAGTGAGGTCACAAATCAGGTGCAGAACGTGTCCGCCACCGATGGCATAACCTGCCACAAGCGCAATCACGACTTTGGGCATGGAACGAATTAGGCGTTGCAAATCTAGGACATTTAGGCGGGGGATGCCCTCATCGTCTACATACCCAGCTTGTCCCCGCACACTTTGATCGCCGCCAGAACAAAAGGCGTATTTACCATCGGTGTGAGGACCAGCGCCAGTAAATAATACGACGCCAATACTGGTATCTTCACGAACATCACAGAAAGCGTTGTAAAGTTCAAAGACGGTTTTGGGACGGAAAGCGTTGCGTTTGTGCGGGCGATTAATCGTAATTTTGGCGATGCCGTCGCCTTTGTGATAGAGGATGTCTTCGTAGGTTTTGGCAGTTTGCCAGTTGATTTGCATAGAGAGTTGTGCTGTATTTCGAGTTGTACAGTGTTTCAGCTTGAGAATTTTAACCCAGCGTCAAAGTTACAGTGACTAGGTAGAACCTCAAGAGAGAGGAGGCTTGAGCGATCGCTGTGTCATCATGACGATTGGGGTAAAACAAGGCATTTTATGGGACAGACTGAGAAGAATTCCGAAGTCGAATCTGAGAATTTTAATGCTTTATCGTCAGATAACGCTTTAACCAATCCGAAAGCAGATCGATTAGGATATGCGACCTTTGCAAGATATCTAGCAGACAGTATTTGCAAAATGAGCTTTCCGGAAGGCTTCGTGATTGCAGTCTACGGTTCCTGGGGTTCTGGCAAATCAACACTGTTGAATTTTTTAGTTCACTACCTAAAGGAAAAACCAGAGAACGAGCAACCAATTATCGTACCCTTTAATCCCTGGTTATTTTCCGGGCACGAAGATATCACAAGGAGCTTCATTGACCAATTACAGGCTGTTTTGAGTGAATTCAAATCTGTACCGAAGGGCTTAAAAGATCGACTAGCTGATTTTGGTAAACTGTTTGCTGAAATTCCTATTCCTTACGCTCCAGCAGGTAAGGTAGTAGAAAAAATATTTGACGATAAGCAAAAGGATACTTCCGACTTAAAAGAAGAAGTCGAAGACACACTGCTAAAGCAGCATCCGCGAATCGTGGTAACAATTGACGATATTGACAGGCTTGCCACTGACGAAATTAGACAGTTGTTTCGCGTTGTCAAAGCCATCCCAAATTTTACAAATGTTGTCTATGTCCTAGTCTGCGATAAAGAAATTGCCCTTAAAGCACTTGCAGGCACGCAGGGGACAACTGGAGAAGCCTATCTTGAAAAACTTGTTCAAGTTCCTTTTGAGCTACCGATTCCCAATAAAATTTTACTCCGCAGGCTACTTTTTGAAAAACTGAATAGCGTACTTTCTGACACCCCAACGCAGCTATTAGATAGAAATTATTGGGGCAATATTTACTATCAAGGGATAGACCACTTTATTACCAACACTCGCGATATTACTCGTTTGACCAACACCTTAAGCATGACGTACCCGGCAGTTCAAGGTGAAGTAAATTCAGTGGATTTCATTGCTGTTGAGTCGTTGCGAGTCTTTTGCCCAACGATATATGACAAAATTCGCAAAAATCCTAAAGCTTTTGCAGGAGACATCAATACCACCAGTTTTCTAAGCGCTAAAGTAGGCGAACTAAAACCCCTTTACAATTCTTGGATTGCCCAGCTTCAAGATGAGGATAAAGAGCCAGTCAAACGGCTGCTATTAAGCCTCTTTCCTAAGTTATCAGCCATTTGGGGTAATTCTAACTACGTAGCACAACAGCAGTTAACATGGCGCAGACAACTCCGGGTATGCAGCTTAGAAATGTTTCCAGTTTACTTCCGTCTGGCGTTACCAGAAGGTGAACTATCGAATACTGAGATGAAAGCTATCCTTGCTTTGTCAGACGATGCGAAGGAATTTGGAGAAACTCTTGTAGAACTCGCTAATCAAAAACGTCCTGAGGGTACGACGCAAGTTCGGACATTTTTGGAACAACTTGAAGATTACACTGAAAAAGAAATTCCTTTAAATAGCATTCCTTCAATTGTGCAAGCTTTATTTGATGTGGGCGATCGCCTTTTGCGTCCTGAAGACGAACCGTGCGGAATGTTTGATTTTGGAAATGATATCAGAATCGAGCGCATCATCTCACAGATGTTGCGTCGTCTTGAGGAACCAGCACGGTTTGAGGTGTTGAAACAGGCGATGTCAAAGGGTAAGGCAGTTTTAACAATTGTGGGCAAAGTAGTCGCCCTAGGTCAACAATACGGTAAGTTTGGAGCTAGTGAATCAAATCCAGAAGAAGAAAGACTTGTCAGCGCACAACACCTTGATGAGCTTGAAGAAGTTGCCTTAAATAAGGTGCAAAACGCTGTGCAGCAAAACTCCCTATTACAAACGCCAGGTTTAGCACATATCCTGTATTATTGGCGGGAGCAAACAAGCGAGGATGAAGTTAAACAGTGGGTTGAAGAGGCGATTAAAAACGACGAAGGGCTGATTAATTTTTTTGAGAAGTTTTTTGAGAAAGCATTTAGAAAATCTGAGTCTAATGTGGGTCAAACCACAGGCTACGGGTTTGAGTCGAATTTACTTGAACCCTACGTTGACCTATCTTTAGTGATTAACCGGCTTAGGAACCTTCTTGAAAAGGATTGTTTAACAGAAGAACAGAAAAATGCGATCGCTCAATTTATTGAAGAATATGACAGGAGACAGCAGGAGAAAGATTCTGACGATCCGTTAGAATGAAAGGCTCAATGATTCGCTAGAGTTAACGTTCACAGGATATCCGCTGCAAATTTTCCTAAATTCTCCTTGCGCCACTTGGCATCTACCTTGCGATTGGTTGGCAACTCCAGAACCCGGATTCCTTGAGATGGCAATGGATTTAATCGTTGCTTCAGGTGTTCCCAGGATGTAATCAATTCATGCTCTACATTGTAAGTAGCACAAAGCTGAGCAAAATTTATATCCTGTGGGGTGACAAAAAATTCTTCAAAGGGTGGGTTAAATTTGGAAATCGGCAACATTTCAAAGATACCGCCGCCATTGTTGTTAATCAAAATTATGGTCAAATGTCCTATAAATTTATTTCTCAGTAGAAAGCCGTTAGTATCGTGCAATAAAGCTAAGTCACCCGTCAGCATCACAGCGCTTTGATTGCGATGTGCAATTCCCAAAGCAGTTGATAAGGTGCCATCAATGCCATTTGCGCCTCGATTAAAAAAGGGCTGAATTCCAAAATTGTTGGGTGCCCAGAAAAACTCTACATCTCGCACCGGCATACTATTAGAAATAAACAGAGGAGTGCCCGGTGGTAGCGTCTTGGAAAGTAACCAAGCGGCTTTTCCTTCAAAAAGTACGTCTATTGTTGCCATCGTTAGGTCGATGGCTTTCCTCACCTTTGATTCGGCTTCACACCAACTGCTGAGATAAGACGCGATCGCTTGCGTTTCTACAAGTTCATTTGGGTAGGTTTGAGATAGCTGTTCTACAGAGATTCGCAGGTGGGTTGTCTTGCCGTGCAAGGGATCTAAATTGTGGTGGCTGGGGTCAATTACCCATCGGCGCGGTTGAGTTTTCTCTAGCCAGTTTCGCAGTTCTTTACTCGTGGGTAATTCACCGATTTGAATGACCATTTCTGGTGTTAGTTTTTGCGCCAACTGCTGATTACGCAGGATTAAGTCATAGGTAGAAATTAGATAAGGGTTCAGTTGACGATAGTTCCTTAACGGAGATAGCGCCTCAGCTAATACAGGCCATTTTAAAGATTTGGAGAGGTGCGCGATCGCGATCGCATACTCTTCCGGTATTTTCGGTTGTGCAGTCCCAGCGATAATAATTCCTTTATCACATTCCATCCACTCCTGTAGGGTGTTGAAAGTGGTAGGTTGCAGGTTGAAAGTTGCTCCTAATGGCTGACAATTTGCAAAGAAATCTTCTTCTAGTAGAGACGCACCATTTCGCATCTCTACAGCACCGTCAGGAATTGGGGCGAGAGGGTCGCGGAAGGGGATGTTAAGATGAACGGAGCCTGGAGTTGGAAAGAGCGTTCTTTCCCACGCATACATCACTGTCTGCCGCAGATAACCCAGCATTCCCATCTCTAGAGAAGGCAACGCTAACTCAGCTTGCCAGTTGGGATAATTGCCAAATAATTTCACCTGATCGATCGTCTGTCCAGAATGACAATCTCGCAATTCTGGGGGGCGATCGGCGGTTAAAACTAAAAGCGGGATTCGACTTTCCCTGGCTTCAATTACGGCTGGGTAAAAATTTGCCCCGGCAGTTCCAGAAGTGCAAACTAATGCCACCGGCAATCCAGATTTTTTCGCAATTCCTAATGCCAAAAATGCAGCGGATCGTTCGTCCAAAACAGGAATGGCTTCTATCTCATCAGTTTGAGCGAAAGCAACCGTAAGAGGTGTTGAACGAGAACCCGGACAAATAACGGCTGTGGTTAATCCTAGTCGTTTTAAGGTTTCGGTTAGGATTGAAGCCCAAAGGGAGTTGGTGTTACGAAAATCAACAGGCATTTAAAAGAAGAATGAACCGCAAAGACGCTCTAGCAAAGCCATGCGCGTTAGCGCTATAGGAAGCAAAGGAAGAAAGAGAGAATAGAGAGTTTCGCCTAGACTAAGGCTTTTAGAAGTGCCTGGAGTTTAAGTTGAATTTCTGCTAATTCTTTGTCTGGATCGGAACCAGCAACGATACCGGCACCGGCGTAGAGTCTGGCACGACAGCCATCTATGAGTGCTGAGCGAATTCCCACAACAAATTCACTGTTTCCTTGGCGATCTATCCAACCGAGCGGCGCGGCATATAATGACCTATTGAAGGTTTCATAGCGGCAAATTTCTTTCTGGGCACTCTCACTGGGGACGCCAGCAACGGCTGGTGTTGGATGGAGTTCAGCCAGGATTTCTAAGGGATGAACGCCTGCCGGTATTTTCGCCTGAATGGGTGTCCATAAATGCTGAATATTTAAGAGTTTCAATAGCTGTGGTTGGGACAATACTTGAGGATTTAAACCTAGCTGGAAGAGGCGATCGCGAATGAAATCAATGACTACTCGATGTTCGCGTCTTTCTTTTTCACTGGTTAGTAACCGATTCGCTAATTCCGCATCTTCACTGGCTATTTTCCCTCTGGGTGCTGAACCTGCCAGAGCGTCCGTTACTAATTCATGGTTATGAATACTAATTAAACGTTCGGGACTTGCACCAATAAAACTTTGTCCCTTGCCGTTACTGGTGGAAAAAATATTGCAATCAGGATTGCGAGTTCGTAAATGATTGACGGAGGGAATTAACTGGAAAGGAATGGGAGAGATAACATCAAGGGCATGAGCCAAAACAATTTTATGAATTTTTTCTGCATGAATTGATGATAAAGCCTTAACCACCGATGATTTAAAATGGTTTACATCTGCAACATCGTGTTTCTTAAATAGTTTTCTGGCATCAATTGCAATATCGAGAAAAGATGCACTATGAAACCTTTCTAAACCAGTAACTCTGATTGCCTGAAATGTACGCCATAAGCTTTCAGTTAAATTTTGAACATTGATTTCGGTATCAATTGGAATATTTGCGACGACTACCGCAGTCTGATTTTTTAGTGAAATTTGCCATCGGGGTAGGAATACGGTGGCGGAAGGAAAAGGAGAATCCGATTCTAGATTTTTATTAAAAAATGTAAAAGCACAGAAAAAATGAGCGCCCGAAAAAGGTAGAGTAAGTTCGCCAATACTCGTGGTATTGGCAAGGCAAGATTGAATAAACTCCTGGGATTTGTCAAACCGATTGGGGCTTTCTAGTGTTAGCGCCGCTGCGGTGTCGATGGCTGCGATCGCTTCTCCTTGTGCTGGTTTTTCAAAGTAAAAGTGTAATTGGTCGGGTCTCGCGATCGCCTGAAGGACAACCAACGGATCGACTGCTGGAATTTCTTGAGAAATACTCAGGATCTGTGTCTGTTCTTTTTGTACGGCGGTCTGCTTAAAGGCTAAAAGAAACTGATGCAGTTCGTGAGTGTCTAGAAAAAGATTTTTAAGAGAGGGTGTGACTAGCATGGAAGGGAGGATAGGTTGGCAATTTGATGTTAATACAACTGATTAGCTGTGGCTCCTGGTTTATTGTTTAGTAATCGAACAGACCTATCCTAAGAGCCAATAGAATAATAGCAGTCCGTTGAAAACTGGTCGTATCTGCCAGCCTTCCCCTCTTTTCTAAAAGTAAGGTTTGCTTACTAATAACCTTATTTAAATTCTTAATAATCCCCCAAAAATATTTTTTGAAAAATAAGGCTAAGCCTATGTATTGGTTGCTGTGTTGGATTTCTATTCTACAACTTTCGCCTGCTTTTAAGCTTGTCGTCATACTTTCAATGATTCCTTAACTTGAATTTCAGGATGATTACCGCAGGGGTATCTTCATTGATTAGATTTTAAAAACTCTTAAACATTGTATCTAAATCTACACTGTTTAGATAGAATGTGTGATTTGACCGAGCCGAATATGCGGGAGGTCATAACGAGGAGCTAGTTTTGAAAGAACCTGCTTAAAATTTGACATAGGCTAGTCTTCCATAGGTCAAGACACAACTGGAAACCTCTGTCACCCTACTAAAGGGCTTGTAACAAAGTCTGTAGCAAATATCCTATCACGGCTTTAGAGTTGTAAAATCTGGTAGCTTCTTGGTAATAACATAAATTGAGACTAATGGATACGAAATTGATTAATCATCCCAACAGTGGAGGGGCAAACATCAGCGACACCGGGCTTTGGATGGCAGCGATTAAGCCGCCCATGTACAGCGTTGCTATTATTCCAATTTGGGTGGGAACATCTGTTGCTTTTGCTGAAACTCAAGTGCTTCAGGGAGCAATATTTTCTACATTTTTAATGTCAGCAATTTTGATTATTGCATGGCTGAATCTCAGCAATGATGTGTTTGATTCGGAGACGGGTATTGATAAGAACAAAGCCCACTCTCTAGTTAACTTAACAGGTAACAAATCTTTAATTTTTTGGCTGGCAAATCTATTTTTAGGGGTTGGTGTACTGGGAATCTTAGCGATCGCATGGTGGCAACAAGACCTCACAGTCATCGGATTGGTACTCCTGAGCTGTGCATTGGGCTACAGCTATCAGGGGCCTCCCTTTCGCTTAGGCTATCAGGGTTTGGGGGAAATTATCTGCTTTATTTGCTTTGGCCCCCTAGCAGTGGCGGCAGCTTATTATAGTCAAACCGGCACCTGGTCGATGACCAGCCTCGCAGCGTCTATTATTGTAGGGATTGCCACGAGTTTAATTTTGTTTTGCTCTCATTTTCACCAGGTTGCGGACGATTTGGCAGCCGGGAAGCGATCGCCTATTGTCCGATTGGGCACTAAAACAGGATCGCAGCTGCTGTCTTGGTTTAGCGGCAGCATTTATGCGCTAACCGGGCTATTTGTCGTTTTGCAAATTTTCCCCGTTTGGACGTTGCTAAGCTTTGCGAGTTTGCCTTTCGCCATCAAATTATGCCGCCACGTCCATCAGTATCACGATCAACCGCAGAAGGTCAGTAACAGCAAATTCATCGCAGTAGCCCTACATTTTTGGAGTGGACTGCTGTTGGGATTGGGATTTGTACTGCCGTTATAGCTCATGCAATATCGGTTTGAGTTTCGTCCTTACCGGCGGAGGTTTGTGCGATCGCTCTCTACCAGTCACGGCAACTGGGACATTCGAGACGGCATCATCCTCCGCCTCACTGATGAGAACGGGCAAGTCGGCTGGGGCGAAATCGCCCCCCTGAGCTGGTTTGGTTCCGAAACCTTAGAGCAAGCCCTGTCATTTTGTCGCCAGCTGCCGGAGGAAATTACCGATGAGATGATTTTCTCCATCCCATCTGCCCTTCCCGCCTGTCAATTTGGCTTCGAGTCCGCTTGGGAAGATACCTGCCGAGTAAAGTCGCAGCTATACGAACCAAACCTGCCAGAATTTAGCTTTGAGCAAAGCGAAGGGCAATTTTCAAATCTATCAAATCTATTTGTAGAGACGCAAAGTTTCGCATCTCTACAGTCTGCGAAGGCGGACTTCGTTTGTGTAGCCGCGAATTCATTCGCCAAGTCTATTTCCTACAGCGGCTTATTACCTGCTGGCGAAGCTGCCTTAAGCCAATGGCAGACGCTTTGGAACCAGGGATATCGCACCTTCAAATGGAAAATTGGCGTTTATCCAATTGCCAACGAACTAGAAATTTTCCAACAACTTATCCAAACACTGCCAGCATCGGCAAAACTGCGCTTGGATGCGAATGGAGGACTCAGTTACGAGGAAGCAAACCTGTGGCTGTGGACTTGCGACAATGTTAAGGCGGAGGAATTACCTGTAGAAATTGAATTTCTCGAACAACCGCTGTCTGTGGCTCAATTTCAGGGGATGGCGGAATTAAGTATGTGCTACGCCACTGCGATCGCCTTAGATGAATCCGTGGCTACAATTGACCAGATGGAAGCTGCGTACCATGAGGGTTGGCGGGGAATTTTTGTGATTAAGCCGTGCATCGCCGGTTCCTCATCCCGTTTGCGCCAATTTTGCCAACAACATGAAATTGATGCCGTCTTCTCCTCCGTCTTTGAAACCGCGATTGGTAGACAGGCAGCATTAAAGCTAGCAGCAGAATTATCTCGTCACAATCGAGCCGTTGGTTTTGGCATCAACCACTGGTTTGACGAAGATGAAGAAATCTGATTGAAGAACTTATGGAATCGCCGCTAGACTATCTTAAAAAGCGTGCTAACGATGATTGGCTGATTGGTTACGACAGTCGCAAATTTATTAATATTGCCGAGCAATTATTTAATCAATTAACCCCGCTTGCGAACTCGGAAAATAAACCAAAAATATTACTAGCAGAGCGAGAACCAATCCAATTTATTGCCAGCTTCATCGCTGCCTGTGCCGCTGGTTGCCCAGTTTTTCTTTGTAATCCCAATTGGGTTAAACACGAATGGCAACAAGTTTTTGATTTAGTCCAACCAGACCTAATTTGGGGAGATTGCCCTTATCCTTTAACCTCCTCATCTTGTAGAGACAAAAATCGCGTCTCTACAACTATCAACAACTGGATTATGATTCCCACTGGAGGTTCATCAGGGCAGATTCGATTTGCTATCCACACCTGGGAAACCTTAATGGCATCCGTACAAGGTTTTAAACAGTATTTTCAAATAAATCAAGTAAATTCTTTTTGTGTATTGCCCCTGTATCATGTCAGCGGTTTGATGCAATTTATGCGTTCTTTCACCTCTGGCGGAAGATTGGCAATTGTGCCATTCAAAGAATTAGAATTTAGGGAACAATGCGAGATTGAGCCATCTAATTTCTTTCTATCATTAGTACCCACTCAACTGCAACGTCTCCTCCACAATCCAGATTTAACCGCCTGGTTATCCGGATTTCAGACAGTGCTTTTGGGAGGTGCCCCCGCGTGGATAGAACTTCTGGAAGAGGCGAGAAGCCACAGCATCCGCTTAGCACCCACTTATGGCATGACAGAAACCGCCTCGCAAATTGCCACCCTCAAACCAGAATATTTTCTCAACGGTACTAACAATTGCGGTCAGATTCTCCCCCATGCCAAAGTAACAATTTGTAGTTCTAGCAGCGAGATATTAGAAATCAACCAAGTAGGAACTATTACTATTCAATCTGGTTCTTTGGCACTTGGTTACTATCCCGAAAAATTTCCTAACCAACAATATTTCCAAGTAGATGACTTAGGTTTTATTGACGAACAAGGTAATTTAAATATTATCGGTCGTAGCAGTAACAAAATAATCACGGGTGGCGAAAACGTCTTCCCCTCTGAAGTAGAAGCCGCAATTCGAGCTACAGGTTTAGTTGATGATGTCTGCGTAATTGGTTTAGCTGACTCTAACTGGGGGCAAGTTGTAACAGCCGTTTATGTTCCCAGTAAATCAGACATTTCTACTTATACTCTACAAATAGAAATTGAAGATAAATTGAGCAAATTTAAACGCCCTAAATATTGGGTGCCAGTAGAAACATTACCAAGAAACGCTCAGGGAAAAGCAAACCGTGAACAGCTACAAAAAATTGCTTATAGTCAGGTATTTGAGTGACAGCATAATGAAGTGTAACGCACTCTATAAACTCTCTCTTATACTGTCTCTTCGCGTCCTTTGCCTCTTTGCGGTTTATGCCTCTTCTTCCTTCCATTGCTGGAGCCATCGAATCATCTCCGCCGGAATTTCTTTTCGACTTCTAGTAGCTGAATCAATGCAAACGTGCCGAGTAATTGCTTGCGCGACTACCCGATTCTCTGCAATAAACTGGTAATTAACTTCAACTTTTTCAGACGAAAGATGTTGAGGAATTAACTGAATAATTACCTTGTCCCCGCAAAACATCGGACTGAAAAAATCAACGCTGGCATGAACAATAGGAATCGCAACATTTGGGTTGCCGAAAAATAACTTGAGATTAATATCCGACGCTATCAGCGATTCTTCATAAGCTTCATGACACATTGCCAAGACATTGGCAAAGTAGACAACACCAGCGGCGTCGGTATCCTGAAAACGAATTGTTCGGGTATAAGTAAATGACATTTATAGATAGATGCGATCGCTTCGCCTTAAACTTTGTTCTACGTGTTCTTTAGCCTTTCTATTCTCCCATTTACCAGCCACTAATAATGTTTTTCAGTTCTCCAACATCTAGACAATCGAAAGCAAAAGCTTTGCGAAGCAGGTTGCTAGGAATAAACTCATCATACTTTTGCATTTTTAAAGGTTCTTCAACAGCAACTAAATCTAGCGCTGTAATCCTTTTATTGCAAAATGTCAGGATTTCCGAGCCAAGCTCTTCAACCCCATCTTTTCCAAGTTTAACCGTCATAAAGTATGGAGCTTGCCCCCCAATTTTCTTGATATCCAGAGACTCTCTACCAAAGAAATTTAGAAACCTTTCCAGGGTGCGGTAAGCGACAGTCCCCATCCAAGGAAAAATGCAGCAAGTTTTGCTTCCTAATGAAACGATGTTATTTCTTTCAAGTTCCCAAAATCGAGCTAATTGACGAGCTTCATTCAGGCGCTTTTTAGCATTACTTTGCAAATAGCTATACTGCGTATCCTCAAAAAGAACCTTTCGCATCCGTTCAAGAACTTTTGTATGAATATTGCTACTTCCACCATGCCACGAAATTTTCGCTTGACCTTGCGCTTGCTTGACAAAAACTGTTTTTGTTTTAACATCGCTATCCAAAACTTCCCACGTTCTCCCTGCCAAGGCAAAGCAATTGCCAACAGGCGGAGGCATCAGGATACTGCCAATTTCCATCGATTCGTCCCTGACAGCATACTCAATTGTGTCAGAAAAAACGGCGTAGAAATGGAAATTTTTTACAATTTTCTCCCCCGCTAATCCGATAATTAATTTGTCTCCCTCAGTCTGCTGAATATGGTCAAGCCCTACCAAGTTTCGTAGCAATTGCCTAAAATCATCTTTAGATATAGCCGCAAAAGGTGGTAAAGCTAAAACTTGCTGAGCTAAAGCTACAGGGGAGAGTTCCTCCATCGCTGCTAAAATACTCATTGTTTGGTGGTATAAAAGGCTAAAAGGATATTTAACCGGCTTGATTGGCTCAATCCAACGTTCTTCCAAGTAAAGTTGGATAATCGCGATAGATTGCAACAGTTGCCAAGGAATTTGATTAGGAAGTGATTCCTCTGTTGATAGCTCCTCTTCCGCGCAAACAAACCGCATATCTGCCGCACTTCCTCGCCTTCCCGAACGTCCCAATCTCTGCAAGAAACTGGATACCGAAAGAGGCGCATCTAATTGAATGACTCGCTCTAATTGACCGAGATCGATTCCTAATTCAAGCGTGATAGTTGCAGCAGTAACCGATGGAACTTTTGTATCGCGCATCGCATCCTCAGCCGCTTCCCTTAACGAGGTAGAAATACTGCCATGATGGACGTGATAAATATCTGGTAATCCTTCAGTTTCAGCTATTTCACGCAGACTGGCAATCACTGATTCTGTATCTGAGCGATTGTTAGCAAAAATCAGGCTTTTTCGAGATTTCGTGATATTAAAGATATGCCTGTAGTAAGGACTAAAAACTAAATCATCAGTCTCATCTGGTTCAACGGGAGAAACAAAAAAATGCTCTAAAGCCAGATTGATTTTTCGTTTTCCTCCCTCGATATCCGGAGTAATGACTGGCGTTTCGGTTCCCAGTCGCAGCCAGTCTTCAGCGAGTGAGTAATCGCCAAGGGTAGCCGATAAACCAATCCGACGGGTGGGATTTTTTACAAATTTTGAAAGGCGTGCCAACTGGCAGAGAATTTGGCAACCCCGTTCGGAACCCATAAAGGCATGGATTTCATCAATAATGACAAAACGTAAGTCTCCGAACAAGCGAAACAGTTGAGTATTTTTATTAATTAAGAGACTTTCTAAAGATTCTGGTGTTATTTGCAGAATCCCTTTCGGGTCTTTTAGAAGTTGTTTCTTCCGAGTCTGGGAAACATCACCGTGCCAGTGCCAGACTGGAATATCTGCTTCTTTTAAAAGGTCATTTAGACGCTCAAATTGGTCGTTAATTAACGCTTTTATCGGGCTAATATAAAGTGCCCCAATCGTTGTAGATGGGTTTTGATGTAATAAGGTTAAAACGGGAAGAAAAGCTGCTTCTGTTTTCCCGGAGGCGGTTCCAGCGGCGATTAACAAGTGAGCATCTGTGTCAAAAATAACTCTACAGGCTTCAATTTGAACGTCTCTTAATTCAGTCCAATCTTGGGTGTAGATATATTCTTGAATAAAAGGTGCTAATTTATCAAAAGCCTGTTCGCTCATAGGGTAAATTCTGCAAATTCGGTATTCCCATCTACCTCTGGGTTTTTGTCGGGAGAAGTCGGTTTAAAATTAGAACCATGAATAAGTTCTCTAAAAGAGATGCTGGGGTTTTGCTGGAGGATATTCAAAATACTGATAAAGTCGCGGACAACTTCACGTGGGGTCAAGAATTTGTCTGCACCTAAGCGATTGACAACTTCTTGCATAAACTCTTGCAAGTCACTCGGTTTCAGAGTTTTATTATAGTTGTAATGGGTAGCATGAATATCTACCAATCGGTGCAAAAGCTCGGATATATTTTGCTGGGTTAATATTTCTAGCTGGATGACGGGTGCTGAGGTATCCTGATGACCTCCTTTGACACGGCTGCTTAAGCGCGATCGCAATGCTTCATCACTATACAACCCCCGGCGTTTGTCTTCCACAAATTCGGGCGTTCCTCCGATAAAAATGCCGAGATTTTCTGCTCTTCCCTGCATCGTATCGTTGAACATTGCCAATAGCTTATCGTAGTTTTTTTGACGGGAAGCGGTATGAGTAATTTTATATAGATGAACAGCTTCATCCACTAAAATCAAAAGTCCTTTATAGCCAATATCGGCAACAAACTTGGCAACTAGCTTAATGTAGTCATACCAAGTCTCATCGTCAATGATGACACGCACTCCCAGCGCGGTTTTTGCCTCAGTTTTAGTCCCAAATTCTCCCCGCAACCAACGCAGCGCCGCCTCCTTTTTATCATCGTCATCAGAACGATAGCCGCGCCAATAGGCGATGATGACATTTGCAAAGTCAAACCCGTGAACTAAGCCTTCTATATCCTTAACGACTTCCCGAATTTTCTCTTCCACTTGATCGTCAAAACCAGTGTCGTTGGGTCGCATCCCGCTTTCTTGTGCAACTTGGTTTTGAATATTATTAATCCATCCTTCCAAAATCGGCGTGAAAGCGCCACCTTCTGGGCGAATTTTGGTGGAAAGATTCTGCATTAATTCTCGATAAGTTGCAACCCCTTTTCCGTCAGTTCCTGCGAGTCGCCTTTCCGGAGATAAATCAGCGTCAGCTACTACGAAACCTCTTTCCATCGCGTGGTTACGAATCAGTTGTAGCATAAAGCTTTTACCGGAACCATAGCGTCCTACAACGAAGCGAAATCCGGCACCGCCTTCGCCAATATTCTCGAAATCCTGTAAAATAGCTTTGACTTCTTTTTCTCGTCCGACAGCAATATGTTCCAGACCAATTCTAGGAACAACACCTGCACCAAGAGAACTGATTAAAGCATTCGATATTCTTTTGGTAATTTTGAGTTTTGTCATTTTTTAAAATAGTTTATTTGTTGCTAAGGCGAGCAAAGCTTTGACGTTTCTCATTCCGTCTCACCGACGGGGAATGAAGTAAGGTTTTTGATTTGGTTTATTTAGGTTTTTATAATAAATTTTGATAAATCGTTCGTTTTATAAAACTAAGTTTCGAGCATCTTCTTCACTTTTGTCAAGTGTTCTTCTGCAATCTCAGGCGGAATCGATGCCGAACCTGGTTCAATAATAAAATCGCCAATGGTATTTATAGCATGTTCGTTTATTGCATCTATCAATAGTTGAGGCATAGTTATATTTGTCTCAGCAATTTTCTTGAGCGTTGTACCTGGATTTTTTTGCTCTACTATGGCTTTGATTATCTGAATATCATCATTTGTAAGTTTTGTTTTTAGAGCAATCCATTCCGCTGATAAATTTTCTGATGATTGTTTTTTTTGTATTTCTATAAAAGGGATTGCCTGGGATTGCCCTTTTTGAGCTTTTTGGGAATTCAAATTCCAACTTTTTAACTGCTTGTATTCCAACTTCAAAGAGGATACTTGCCCTTGCAATTGACCTAATTCTACTTTCAAAGACACCAGAGATTGATTCAACGCTGTTCTCTGTGCTTCCAGCGTCTGAATCTGAGCTTGCAGATTATCTACTTCTGATTGTAAAGGGCGTTTTTGTTTTTTAAGGTTAGTGATTTCTTGCTCAAGAATTGTTTTTTGATTCTGATTATCTGTAACTTGCTCTTGCAGTTTCTTGAGTTCTGTTTTTAGGGAATTTAAGCTAGTTTCTATTTTCTGTTTTTCCGCTGTTGCAGCCAACAAGGATTCATTAAGTTCTGTTTTTTGTCTTTCCAGAACCTCAAGTTGAGTTTGGAGAATAAACCCTTGTTCTTCTAGTTGGTATCTATAGGCTCCTAAAGTGGATACTTCCCGATTAATGACCTCTCTTCGGTTATAGCTTTCTGCTATTTGTCCGTGCAATTGGTTTAGGCTTGACTCCAAATAATAGAGATCATCTTCTAAATTTTGTCTTTCGTCAGAAATCGCTCGAATTTCATTTTGTAGAAAAAACTTCTGCTTTCTTTGTTTAATTTGTACAACAATAGCTCCTGCATAGGTCGCAGGTACAGTAATTAAACCTGTAACCAAGGCTTTTGGGAAATCTCGGTTAGTAATAAGGCTCAGGAAAAAACTCACACCGAAGGCAATTAAACCCAGTAAAATCCGATTGCTTACCTTAACCGATCGCATATCATTTTTGGTGAGATAAAGTCAGCGGTTCCTAAGTTCTAATTCATACGAACAGGATTCTAATTATGTGTTTAATCTACGAGATTCTGAACCAGTAACGGCTAAATCTGCCCTGAGAAAGTCAATGAATTGCCGTGCTGTACGTCCAGAACGCCCGTTGTGGCGAGTTGCCCACTGTAAGGCACGATACTCTAAATCTTCTTGGGAGAGGGAAATATTGGCTTGAGCTGCGAGATGGCGAATAATACTTAAGTAGGTGTTCTGATCGGCAGGTTCAAAGGTTAACGTCAGACCAAAGCGATCGCTAAACGATAGCTTTTCCTGAACCGTATCCCAGGCGTGAATTTCTTCATTGTTCTTGGGACGAGGGCGATCGCTAAAAAATTCTCGAATCAGATGCCGTCGATTGGAAGTCGCATAAACTACCACATTTTGAGGACGGGCGGTTAAATTCCCCTCCAGCACCACTTTAAGAGCTTTGAAAGCATCGTCATCCTCCCCAAAGGAGAGATCGTCAACAAAAATGATGAACTTCTGAGGAACCCCCCGCAACTGGTCTACAATTGCCGGTAAATCTTTCAAGTCAGATTTGGCAACTTCGACGAGGCGGAGGTTGACGGTATCAGGCTCATTTAATAACCCCTTCACTAAAGAAGATTTGCCACTCCCACGACTGCCGTAGAGCAAAACGTGCAAAGCTGGATAACCAGCAAGTAAAAATTTTGTATTCTTCAGCAAAGAGTCTTTCTGCGATTCGTAGCCGACTAATTCTGGAAGCTGCACGGGATCGGCATAGGAAATGCCTACCAACTGCCCAGATTGCCACCGTAAAGCCCGATAGACGGAAAACAACCCTGTTCCATATTGTTGATAATGAGCGGCTAAAGATTCCAGCACATCTACCCAATTTTCTGACATTTGGAATTTCTCCCAGATGGGCAATTCATGAATCGCGCCTACCCTATCCTGCTGCTGGTTCCAGGCAACTGGTGCCGCCAGTAACTTAGCTGCGGTTTGCACCCACCGGCTCAACTGGTCGCTACTGCAATTGTAGAGGCTCTGCAAGGCTTGTAAATCTTGCTGGGCAGCAGCTACCAGCGCTGGAGACAGTAAAGACGTTTGCTGGACTTGCTTGCTAAAAGGATTGTCAGTTCTGAGAATCTGGGTAATCAGGTAGTCTTGCCAACCCTGATTTCTGGCGGCTAAAGCTTGAAACCAAGTGCCGTAAGCTTGCAGGCAAGCCAGTCCATTAGTGTTGCTGCTGCTTAAAACTTGTAGCAGATTCAGGAAAGCCGTGCCAACTTCGCCACGGAGGACGGATTGATAAAGTAACAGAGAAGCAGCTTGACGTTGCAGAAATTCGATTGAGGCGATCGCTTGAGTATCCATTAATGAACTGAACTGAGTAGTGTATCTCAGCTATGGTAAATTGTCTTCCGACGTTAGAAATGAGTTCTACTCAAGCAATGAGGTTTTAACTAGATGAATTCGGGTACTATCGCTGCGATCGCTTATGGAATTCTAGCCATTGTAGGCGGCATCATGGGCTACGCTCAAGCTAAAAGCAAAGCGTCGCTGATTTCTGGTAGCATCAGCGGCTTATTACTCATTCTCGGCGGCGTGATGCTATTGCAGGGAAAAGCCTGGGGGCTAGTTTTAGCAACCGTTGTCACCGCTGTTCTCATCATTGTCTTTGCCATCCGGTTGTTTAAAACTCGCAAATTTATGCCTGCGGGATTGATGACTCTTTTAGGTTTGATAACGCTGGCGGTGATGATTCAACAACTGGTTGCGATAGTGTAGCGATCGCGCACCTCTAGCTTTCTGCATCTATCCCAAGCGATCGCGTCTGTTTTATTGCCACGACCGCCAAAATTCACACCCTTCATTCCTAAATCAACCAAGCCATCAAAAAACTTAACCAATCTGGCAGCATTTCAATTTAGTAGCGACGGCAGGGAACACTAACCTTAGCGAAACATTTGCCAACATAGTCGCTCAAGGAGCTACCCATGAGTACCGTCAAAATTCAAGCTACTGAATATCCTATTCAGAAAGTATTTAGCAATGATTTTGTCTTCACCATTCCCCTGTACCAGCGTCCCTATGCCTGGACTACTGAGCAAGCTGGAGAATTGTTTCAAGACCTAATTGTATCCTTGGGTGACGGTAACGAGCCAATTGATGATATAAATCCCTACTTCCTAGGCAGCATTGTACTAATAAAGGCAGATAAACCAGACGCTCAAGTTGTTGATGGTCAACAACGTCTGTCTACGCTAACTATACTACTTTCAGCTCTGCGGATGTTAGTACAGCCCAAATATGCCAATGCCTTAACTAAGTTGCTCTATGAAGAAAGCGACCCAATCCTTGGCCACCCTAACCGTTACCGTTTGACCTTGGCAAAGCGAGATGCAGATTTCTTCAAGGAATACATTCAGGATGAAGGCGGTATTAGCAAGCTGGAATCCTCTACTGCGCTTTCAGATAGTCGTAAAAATATTAAAGAAAACGCGCTGTTATTCCTGAAAAAGTTAGAGGAACTTTCCGAATCTCAGCGAGTTCGGCTCGTGCAATTCATTATTACAAGATGTTTTCTGGTAGTAGTTTCAACACCAGACTTAGAATCTGCATATCGGATATTTTCTGTGTTGAACGGTCGGGGTCTAGACCTGTCACTTCCCGATATTTTAAAAGCTGAGATTATCGGGCAAATTCCTGATGCTCAAAAGGAAGCATACACTTGCAAATGGGAAGATATCCAAGAGAAACTAGGTCGGGAGACGTTTGAAAACCTTTTTTCATACATTCGCATGATTAATCGTAAGGCAAAACTCACTGGTAGCATCCTCAAGGAATACCGCGAACATATTAAACCTTGGAATAATTCTCAGGAGTTTATCAAGACAACTTTATGTCCTTTAG
Source organism: Coleofasciculus sp. FACHB-1120 (assembly GCF_014698845.1). Classification (NCBI taxonomy): domain Bacteria; kingdom Bacillati; phylum Cyanobacteriota; class Cyanophyceae; order Coleofasciculales; family Coleofasciculaceae; genus Coleofasciculus; species Coleofasciculus sp. FACHB-1120. The sequence goes on from NZ_JACJTV010000005.1 coordinate 58,463, forward strand.
CTGATGCTTTCTACGAAATTAAGAATACAAGCTATGTAAGCGATAAACACGCCGAAGAAGTAAATAAACTGTTTAAGCAGTTAAATGATATCGATAATTCCGACTGGATACCTCCAGCTATTCTCTATCTCTCTCGTAACCACAGCCATCCTGAGCGATTGGTGAAATTCTTTACTGAATTAGAACGTCTTGCGGCGGGTTTGATGATTAAACGGGCAAATATTAACGAACGCATTGAACGCTATCGTCGCTTGCTAACTGCCATTGAGCATGAGGAAGATTTATATACACCCGATTCACCACTCCAAATTACATCAGAAGAAAAGAATGATATTCTCAAAATGTTGGATGGCGACCTCTACCTGACTCAAAAAATTCGTTTATTTGTATTGCTACGTCTAGATGCGGCTCTGTCAGAAGGTGAAGCCTCATACAACTTCTCCACCATTACTGTCGAGCATATATTACCGCAAAATCCTGCCCATGATAGTCTGTGGGTGAAGTCCTTTACAAGCTTGGAAGAACGCGAAAAATATGTGCATCGTTTAGGAAATCTGGCTTTACTCTCTTGTTATAAAAACAGTGAAGCGCAAAACTATGACTTTGATGTGAAAAAGCAAAAGTATTTCACCACTAAAAAAGGTATTTCTCCTTTTGCGCTAACAACTCAAGTGCTAATGGAACAGGAATGGACACCCGAAGTCATTGAAGCGCGGCAGAAAAAGCTTATCGGCGTTCTCCAGAAAGTCTGGCGCTTAGAGTAGTAGGCTAACGCCAAGGCGATCGCTTCCTCATTTTCTCTAGTCCAGAGTGCGATCGCTCCTACTTTTTCTGAAGTTTAGATGTGCCTAAACCATCTGCCGAAGTGGAATCTCAATAATAAACTCTGCTCCTCCACCTGGTGCTGAGAGACATTGCAATTGACCATTGTGCTTTTCTACAACAATCTGGTAGCTAATTGCCAAACCCAGTCCAGTGCCTTTGCCAATGGCTTTGGTAGTAAAAAAGGGATTAAATAACTGTTGTCTCACCGCCTCTGTCATTCCAGAGCCATTATCCGCAATTTTGATAACGACGCGATCGCAGTCTAGTACCTCAGTGCGAATTTTGATCCAGCTGGGATTTGCCTTGATTTCGGAAAGCGATCGCTGTTTGTTATACTCATCCGACGCATCAATGGCATTCGCGATCAGATTCATAAACACTTGATTGAGCTGTCCTGCGTAGCACTCGACTTTAGGTAAGTGCCCGTACTCCTTAATTATCTGAATGTTGGGATGATCCGGTTTTGCTTTCAGGCGGTTATGCAGAATCATTAGGGTACTATCAATTCCTTCGTGAATATCAACCGCCTTCATTTCAGCTTCGTCAATTCGCGAAAAATTCCGCAAGCTAAGAACAATCTCCCGGATGCGATCTGCCCCCACCTTCATTGATGACAACAGGTTAGGAAAATCTTCCATCATAAAATCCAGGTCAATCGCTTCTATCTCCTCCTGAATTTCTGGCGTTGAATTCGGATACTGCTGATGATAAAGTCGCAATAGATTTAATAAGTCTTGGGTGTATTCTCTGACATGGGTGAGATTCCCAAAGATAAAGTTAACTGGGTTATTAATTTCGTGAGCAATCCCTGCAACCAATTGTCCTAAACTGGACATTTTTTCGCTTTGAATTAATTGACCTTGAGTACGTTGGAGTTCTTGGAGAGTATGTTCTAGCTGCTGATTTTTTTCTTTTAACTGAACTTCTTTCTCCTGACGGGCTTCCTCAGCTTGTTTGCGAGCAGTAATATCCATCACGGTGGCACCAAGAGCCATCGGCTTGCCATCTTCTCCAGGTATGGGAAATTGAGAAGTCAACCAGTGCATCAGGACGCCTGGATTGCCAGGTAATTCACCGCACGTCTCCATGTTGAGAATCGCTTCGCCTGTCGTCAGTACTTTGCGTAATGTCGATTCGATCACTTGTGCAGCGTCGGGCAAGACTTCAGCCAGGGATCTTCCTAAATGTTCTTCTACAGACACGCCATTGAAGTGTGCTAGCGCTTCGTTGATTTGCAGATATCGCATCTGGTCGTCAAGAATACAGAGTCCGACCGGCGCAACGTTAATAAATGAGTTCAAAAGCTGCTCGCGCCGCGCTAATTCTTTTTCCAACGCCCTCCGATCGCTAATGTCTCGCGACATCCCAATCAAACCGATAACGTTTCCTTGGGGATCGCGGTAGATATTTTTTGTTGAGAGATACGTTACCGCGATGTCATTGATATAGACGATTTCCTCTAACGTCTGAGTTGTCCCAGAAGCCATAATTCTGCGGTCAGTCTCCATAAGTTGAGGGGCGACTTCAGGAAATACCTGGGAGTCATCCTTCCCAATCATCTCCTCTACAGACTTGCCAAGTATCTTGGCACCAATGGAGTTGACCATCAAGTAGCGACCCTGAAGATCCTTGATAAAAATGATATCAGTCGTTCCCTCAATGACTGCATTCAAGAGGTTATAGCTTACTTGGAGCGCCTCCTCTGTCTCCTGGTGTTCGGCAATTCGCTGGTGTAATTGCTTGTTCAGTTGACTCAGCTCGATCGTGCGCTCCTCAACTCTATCTTCTAGCTCTTGATTCACCTGTTTCAGTGCTGCTTCTGCTCGGTGGCGCTGGCTGTCAACCGCATTCAGGAATCTGGCATTCCACCAAATTAAAAAGGCAAAAATAACTACGTTGAAAACGCCAAAAAGAGCCAGCCCAAGTTCGCTGTCATAAATCTGAGATTGGTAGCCGCATAATATGAACCAGCCCAGCACTGAGGGAATGCCAATCGCGGCTGGCGACATCCGCCGCACCATCAATCCGCCTGCTTTGTCGCTTGTAACAACTGTCATTAGTCCTCGATCTGGACAAGCAAACAGGACTCCGGTGGAAAGCAGGATGAATGCGATCGCTGTGTGCAACGCCACACCTGTGTTGTAACTCTTGCCGTACAACGAGGTGATGCCGTAGATATAGCCCAAAAGACCCAAAAAACCAATCAAAAATCCGCCTAAGCTAATGCAATGAGCCAGACGATACACCTTTTTTGATAACAGCCAAAGGGCAGAGCCAAGCATCAGAAAACTTAGGGCGCTATTGGGAGACATTCGCCCTGGTGCAGAGGTGCCAACAGCACCTGCTGGGTCTTTAAACAGCAGTTCGTCAATTCCTACATTCCATCCAAACCCATACTCAATTAGTGTCAATAGACTGATTAAAATGACGATAATTGCCAACACTTGAGAAAGGTCAAACGAAGACTTTCTCCGCTTATCTTTTGCGTTTTGTCTTTTGTGTTCCGCGTCGTGCCACAAACACAAAGACAATCCACCCAGAATAAAGGCTATGCTTGTGTTAGCTTTCATGCTTACCAGCCCTGGTAAAATGCTTTTAAGGGCTGTAATATCTAATATCCAGCCCAAGAAAACAACACAGCCAATTACAGTGACAATAATACCGGCTTTTTTGGAGTAGGATTGTAGAAGTTCGAGAAATCCCGTCTTTTTAATCATAAGAAGCGGACTCTTCTAAATATCAATGACTGACTAATTGTTAACTATTAGCATTAAAAAAACTTAAGCTTTGCTAGATGAATTTATACAAATTATAAAAGTAATACGATTCATCGTTTATGCGTAAAAATAGGCTAAATATAAATTTATTCCTAATGAAGATAGGATATATTTACTAAGGATAAAACCGTATTTATATTGACTATTGGTCTGTTTCTTATAAAAAAGTCAGTAAATTTACAGATAAATGTCCTGAACTATTGTAAAAAGAACAATCTAGCGATCGCTTTTGTATTTATCGCAAGCACGGTAGCGAATCGAGAAGCCTATAACCCAGCCCAGTCAAGCAATCTTGAAACCATTTAATCAATTCTTTTGCTTTCGTCCCTGATTCAGGCGGGAAGGCAACAAATAGCATCTCTGAGCTATCCTGGAATCGCCAGATAGCAAGAGTTGACAGAATGCACTGGATATTAACCGAACCTTTAAGCGTAGAAAATGTGACAGTAGCGATCGCGGGTTTACCAGCATCGTTGCAAGGCACAAAGCTAGTACAACTGTCCGATTTGCACTACGATGGCAAGCGGTTATCCGAAACGCTACTCGCAGAGGCAATTGAAGCCAGCAATCAACTCGAACCCGACCTCGTTGTATTGACTGGCGACTTCGTAACGGATGACCCATCTCCCATTCATGCCCTAGTAAAACGGCTAAAACACTTGCAAGGTCGCGCTGGTGTCTATGCTGTACTGGGCAACCACGATAATTATTATCGCCATTCAAAAAAAGAGGTGCAAGACGCCCTGACTAGCATTGGGATTCATGTCCTCTGGAATGAAATTGCATATCCATTTGGAAAAGAATTACCCTTAGTCGGACTGGCTGATTTTTGGTCGCGGGAATTTAATCCAGCGCCAGTGATGAATCAACTCGATCGGGATACACCCCGAATCGTCTTATCTCACAACCCAGATACCGCCGAGATTTTGCAAGAATGGCGAGTGGATTTGCAACTGTCGGGTCATACTCACGGCGGTCAAGTGGTAATTCCTGGAGTTGGCCCAGCAGCGCAACTGCTGCAAAACATCCGTCACCTGATTCCCAAACCGCTCCAGCGTTGGGTGCCTTTTATGAAGGAATGCAATAAAGTGGTAGAGCGTTGGGAATGGGCGCAGGGGTGGCATCAGGTGGGAAAAAACCAGCTATATGTGAATCGAGGGCTGGGAACCTATTGGCCCGGACGCCTATTTTGTCCGCCAGAAGTCACGGCGATCGCGCTGGTGGATCAAAAATAGTTTTTAGTTGTTAGATCAAGAATTTATGTTCTCGTTCATCCGGTCAGATTTATCTCAGTTACGCGCCTATATGCCCCACCCAGGCGGCGCATCAGGAAGTCCAGTCACTGGTTCAATTCCGATCGATCGGCTGGATACCAATGAATGCCCTTTTGATTTGCCAAAAGAATTAAAAGAAAAGTTGGCATGGACTTATCAGCAGCTAATTGAGACGAATCGCTATCCTGATGGCAGTCACGCCGAACTCAAAGAAGCGATCGCCCAATACGCGAACGAATCCTTAGATGCCGCTATTACCCCAACCAACATCTCTGTAGGTAACGGTTCCGATGAACTCATTCGTTCCCTCCTGATTGCCACCTGTTTAGGCAACGAAGGCTCGATTTTGGTAGCCGATCCCACCTTCTCCATGTACGCGATTCTGGCTCATACCCTAGGCATTCCTGTGGTGAGTGTCGGGCGCAAGGAAGCGAATTTTGAAATGGATCTTGCCGCTGCCCAAAAAGCCATTGAGGAAACCCAGAATCCACCAATCCGGGTGGTATTTGTCGTTCATCCCAACTCCCCCACCGCTAACGCCTTAACTGCTGCTGAGTTGGAATGGCTGCGGAGTTTGCCAGAGCATATTTTGGTGGTCATTGACGAAGCTTATTTTGAATTTAGCCAGACAACCGTGGTTGGGGAATTGTCGCAGCATCCAAACTGGGTCATACTCAGAACATTTTCTAAGGCATTTCGGCTGGCAGCACTGCGGCTAGGATATGCGATCGCTCACCCAGAACTGATTGTCGCCCTCGAAAAAGTCCGTCTCCCCTACAATCTCCCCAGCTTCACTCAAGCTGCCGCTTTACTTGCCCTTTCCCAGCGGCAACTGCTACTTAGCTGTATTCCCCAAATTCTTACCGAACGAGACAAGTTACTCGATTTTCTCAAACAGCAACCCGCCTTACAAGTTTGGTCTAGTGCCTCAAACTTCATCTACCTGCGTCTCCCGACAGAGGAAGCCCTGACTCGATTGGCGCAGCAACTCAAAGAACAGGGAACCTTGGTTCGTCACACCGGCGGCGGTATTCGTCTGACGGTAGGTAGCGAAGAAGAAAATGAGCGATCGCGCCAGCATCTCCTGGCAGCTTTAAAAGCAATGAACTAGGAAGGAGTTTAGTTAAAAATTAGAAACTAGCTAGTTTCTAATTTTTAATTAATCCCCCAAATCCCGTGCCCTACGGATAGTATCTGGCAACACCCCCACTAACAGCGCAAAGGCATCGTCCGGTACTTGCGTCAGCGTCTCCGTGCCAAAGAACTGCTTAAACTGTTCGAGTATCTTCTGCGCTCTTTGCAGCGGCACCGGGTTATCCGTAATTTGTTTCGTGAGTCGAATCCACTGTCGCCGAATCAAATAAGCATTCTGCCGTTCCTGCGCGGATTCAGGAGTTACCAACGACAAATTGCCTACTGGCAACACCCATTTCGCATCCACATCAAACAATCCGCCCACAGCAGCTCCTGGCCCGGCAAACTCCGCATGATAGTGTTTGTAGAGGATCAAGCCATTCCGGCGGCGACTATTTACGATCAAAAGCTGTTTATTACACAGCTGATTGAGGATATCAGACGATTCCTCGTCAGGGTTCGGGCTTTCGTTATTCATGCCATTAGAGCCTTGAGAGCGGGCGACACAGGTATGGCTTTGATTGGCATCCGCTTTATATAGGGCAGTCTGGTAGCGCTGTTGGTTGTCGCTATCCATGTCAACTCTTACTGCTATATTTTTTCTTTGGGTATGCACCCGAACCGGAAGCACAGAGGCAAACCCAATTCTGTTAGTTCTGGATGGATTGCAAGCTTGAGATTCAGTTTCTCATCTACTATGTATGTAAACAATAATTACATTATCAAAACATTTGACATCAGTATAAGTCACCAAGCGGTAATTGCTTAATTTTATTTTATGGCATATTGCCCGAACGCAGGAAATACAACAGCCAGTGATAGCCAACAACCTTACTGTATTGGGTATTCTTCAATAATCTACCCTCTAAAGTAATAATTGTTTAAAGTTAGTGTGAAGTTGCGATAAGTAAGAGTCACTTACTGATTTAATGACTGATTGAATTGATTAAACGTGTTTTCTGGCTAGCGATTTCCAACCCAATCATCCTTAAATCTAAGGAATCCCCGCGAGGTGAGGGGGCAGTTATTTTAGTTTTTACGAGCTAAGTGTTTGTGCAAAAACAGCCGTCGAGGACGCCCCGGCAGCCAGTCACTCCAGCTGGGATCGCTTTGATGCGGTCGATATCCCGCCTTCAGATAAAGCTGCCGTGCCTGATGATTGTTTTCTAATACGTGCAGGTATAGGTCGCAAAATCCCCATTCCAAAGCTGTTCGTTCGCAGCGCAGCAGTAACTGCTGCGCCACCCCTCGTCGCCGACACGAGGGGTGGACAGCCAGATTCGAGATGTAAGGATATTGAGAACTCCAGGGTTGCCAGGAACAGGCACGAAGTCCCAATTCGATCGTCCCCACTACGGAATCAGCATTTGCTCCTTGGCGTTCTTGTCCTTGGAGTTCTTGTGCGTTTAGAGGTGGGAAGGAAGCTTCCTCTCCACTCCCCCAATCGGTGCTAGCAGAGGACGTAGCGACAGCGGCTAAACAGATGTAATTCGGAGGAATCAACCGCAGTCGAGTCCGTAAATCTTCGTAAATTCCCAGCCGAAATAACGGATAGGTCAAAGCCCAAATTCCCGACCGAGGGTGAAAACTATCTGCCAGGATCTCGGTGAGGCTGGTCAAATCATTTTGGTGGGCTGCCCGGATGATAAAGTGAGAAGCACCATTCGGTTGTGCGGCTCTTTCAGGTTGGCGGTGCAAGAGTAGAAAGCAGGGATTCAACAGCCGAGCGTAAGTTGGATATCTAGCAGGTTTTATCCTAGATCATTTTGCAGTGATTTTCGCAGGTTTAATATCAGGGTACTGGAGCAAAATGAATTAACTGGGAAGATTGACAAGTCTCCGGGTTGGAGAGGTTCTAGGGCAAGCGAGCCTGCAAGAATGCCTACCCTGAGCAAAGCTTCTTTTCTTCCAGCAAGGATACTATTGTACAAGGAGTGCATCAGCCTTTTGAGAATCGGCATCGGACAGTAGAGCCAGCATCGCTATCCTGTCCGGAGCAGCAGCGCTCGCCCAGGTATTTCTCTAACAGCCAGCCTGTTACCGATCTATTTCGGAGCAGGGGAATGGAAGCGCGATCGCAGCAATTATCACTGACATTCACGTCCAAACGTTAAAGTCAGTAATAAAGAGCGGGTATCTTAAATAAAAAGCAAGTGACAAGTGCATTTTCTCCCCAAAAAGTTATTCAGAGGGGCAGGGTCGTTATCAGTCGTCTGACGACCGCAAGCATCACCTATACCCTACCCCTATCCCTCAGGAACCCCTGTGGGGTACGAGGGAGGCTTCGCCACCAGGGGATTGGGGAGCATGAGCCAGAACCAGGGTTGTTCTCTAAAATCGACACCAGAAGGTACAGCCGTACTGAAACTGCAAACTTAAAATTAATTGGGGTGCAACCAGCGGATTTCTATGGTTTCCGGATTCGGAAACCCTGGGATGCGGATAGTAGCTTGGAGAGGGATCGTCCATCTTTCGCTCCCATCCGCTTTTCCATCTCAATCGCTGGAAGAATCTGTGCATGAAATGGAGACTGTTTTGCATTTGCATGGGCGTAGGCATGAGCTGCACCATACTACAGCAGGAGAGCGGGGCATGAAATCCCAAGCCAGTAAAAAGCCCAAAATTCTGGTCGTCGATGACGAACCCGATAACCTCGACCTGCTTTACCGCACTTTTCATCGAGAATATAAGGTACTGAGGGCAGATAACGGCCCTGCGGCACTGGAGATTCTGGCGCATGAGGGGGATGTTGCTGTAATCATCTCAGATCAGCGGATGCCCCTGATGAGCGGCACGGAATTTCTCAGCCTCACCGCCACCCAGTATCCAGATATTATCCGGATCATTTTGACGGGTTACACCGATGTGGAAGATTTGGTGGAAGCCATCAACGCCGGGAAGGTCTTCAAGTACGTCACCAAACCCTGGGATGCGACTGAGCTGAAAGCGCTGGTGCAGCAGGCAATGGATACCCACAACGTTTTGAAGGTTCGCACTGAGGAACTGTGCCGGACGTTGCGCCGCGAATCGCTGCTTAATACAGTCACGAATACCATTCGCAGCGCCCAGTACCGGCGGGGCGGTTCCCCCCTTCAGCAAGTCCTCCAGACGATTGTGGAAACCGTGGGTCATATGCTGGAGGTGAGCGTGTGCATTTTGCGTCCCTTCCAGGAAGACGGGATGGCAGATGAGGGATTCATTTATCAGCAACAAGATGCAAAAGGCAAGCGGCAATCTTCAGGATTGATTATTTCCGAACTGAGTCCATCATCAGGGCAGAGAACGGCGGGACTGAGGACGGAGGAAGAAGGCGGGACGGCTCCGTCTTCAGTTTTACTGCCTGAGTCTTCTTTGGGAGAGCCTTTGGGAGAGAGCGAGACTGGGCATGGGCAGCAAAATGAAGATCCCCACTCAGTCCTTAGCCTTCAGTCCTCAGTTCTTAGCCAGTTGGTGTGGGAAACGCACGATGTAGAAGTCATTAATGATGTCGAAACCGATGAGCGACTCCCCGGCGATACCCCTGTAATTAGGCAACGCCTAGAGGCAATGCGACAGGCGGATATTCACTCTAGCTTGGTGGTGCCGCTGTATTGCCAACTGGAATTGATGGCAGTTCTGGCGCTGCATCAGTGCGGACAGCCGCGCGTGTGGCAGGATGATGAGATTCAGCTGGTGGTGATGGTGGCGGATCAAGCGGCTTTGGCTCTTTCTCAGGCGCGGGCTTACGAACAGGTTTCCCGGCTTGCACAAAGAGAGGCGCTTGTCAATACAATTACCACGGCAATTCGCTCTAGCCTTGACCCGCAGGACATCTTTGCAGCGATTACGCAACAGTTAGGACAAGCTTTGGAGGTGGATGGCTGTGCCCTGTCGCTGTGGCGCAGGGAGGATGAGTTTGTTCAGTGTGTGGGCTTGTATGACGGAACAGAAAGCCTGGTTCTGGATACATCGGGGAGCGAAAACTCGATTTTCGGCAATCCAAGCGAAGCCTTTGTCGCCAAAACGCTGGAATTAGACCCGCATCTCGGCAATCATGCTTCGCCATTGCAAGCGAAGAATCCTCAATTGCCCCACTCAGTTGTCCCGATTGCCGGAAATCCGGTATTGCAAGAGCTGCTGAATACACAACACCCCGTGGCAGTCCACGATCTAGATCGGAACCCGGAAATGAACGGGTTCGATCTCCCGTTGCGGAGTCCGGCGCGGGCGTTGTTGGTGGTACCGTTACTCTCCGATGGTCAAATTATTGGTAGCATCACCTTGCGCCAAACGAACCGACCTCGCCGCTGGCACGCTTCAGAGGTTGAGTTAGCGCAGGCGGTAGCAGCACAGGCAGCGATCGCAGTCACGCAGTCCCGACTGTATCAAAAAACTCGGCAGCAGGCGGAGCGGTTATTGGAATTAGACCGGCAGAAAACCGAGTTTTTCCAGAACGTTTCTCACGAATTTCGCACACCGCTGACTCTGATGCTAGGGCCGCTAGAGTCAGCGGTCAATCAGCATCAGGATATGCCCTACGATCAAGCTGCGATCGCTCTACGCAACTCTCGTCGCTTACTGCGGCTGGTCAATCAACTGCTGGATATCCAACGACTCGACGCCGGTCGGATGCAAGCCAGTTTCCGTCCTTGTAACTTAGTAGAATTTATCGAAACAATTATCGAAGCTTTTCGCCCCTACTGCGAGAAAAAAGGCTTGCAGCTGACGCTGGAAATGAAACGCTGCAAGCCGGTTTATTTAGATTTAGAAAGATTTGATAAAGTAATCTACAACCTTCTCTCCAATGCCATGAAATTTACCGAAGCGGGGGGTACGATAGCCGTGGTGGTGCAACCCGCTGGAGATCACGTCCGCATCCAGGTTTCGGACACCGGCATTGGCATTCGCCCGGAACAAATCCCCCATCTGTTCGAGCGCTTCCGTCAAGCGGAAGGGTCAGTCAACCGCTCCTATGAAGGCAGTGGCTTGGGTTTAGCGCTGGTGAAAGAACTGGTGGAACTCCACAGCGGTCAAATCTCTGTCGAGTCGGTTTACGGAGAAGGCAGTACCTTTACCGTCTGGCTGCAAACTGGAACCGCACACCTACCGCTGGATCAGGTGTTGGAAGTGCCAACTGAAGTCCAATCCAATCGTGCCGCTGTGGAATTGGCAGATTTGGAGGTGGAAGAAGAAACTGGAGACTGGGAACTTTTGAGACAGGATGAAGCAGCACCTACTCTAAATTCACTCCCAACAGAGTCGCAACCCGTATCAGGTTCCAGCGTCAATTCCTCCGTGATTCGCACCGTCTTAGTGGTGGACGACAATCCGGATTTACGAGCTTATGTGTCTCGGATTTTGCTCAATGATGGCTATCAAGTCTGCATGGCTCGAAACGGCAACGAAGGATTCGCTGTTGCCAAAGAAAGGCGTCCCGATCTGATTGTGACGGATTTGATGATGCCCTTTGTGTCCGGTTTGGATATGATTCGGATGCTCCGCGACAACCAAGAACTCAAGGGAACGCCGATCATTTTGCTCACCGCCAAAGTAGACGAAGATACTCGCATTGAAGGCACCGAGAGGGGAGCAGATGCCTATCTGGCTAAGCCATTTAACGACCGGGAACTGTTAGCGTTAGTCCACAATTTGCTAGCGCTAAAGGAAAATGAGCGCCGGGTGGTGGAGCTGAATTCTTATCTGACAGAATCGGTGCTGAAGCGCTTTTTACCGCCAATCATGGTGCAGAAGGCAGCACAAGGCGAACTGAAGTTAGACTTGAGTCCGGAACCCAGGTTAGTGACGGTTTTATTTAGTGACATCGTGGGTTTTACCAGTTTGGCAAATACCTTGCGAGCGCGACGAGTGGCTGAGTTGCTCAATGAATACCTGGAAGCCATGACTAAAGCCGTATTTGATAACGGTGGTACGGTGGATAAGTTTATGGGGGATGCAATTTTAGCGCTGTTTGGTGCCCCAGAGGAGCTGACACCCAACGAGCAGGTACGACGCGCGATCGCAGCGGCGCGGCAAATGCACGCTTCTTTGGAGCAACTTAATCAGAAATGGTTGGCGGCAGGCATTGTTGGCACGAGCGATCGCGCCGCCGTCCAGTTCCGCTGTGGCATTCACCAAGGCACTGCTGTGGTGGGAATGTTCGGAGGCGATCAACGGTCGGATTACACCGCTATCGGTCCCAGCGTGAATATTGCCTCGCGCCTTCAAGAAGCTGCGGAACCGAATTGCATCTTGGTTTCTGCTGCTGTTGCCGATTACCTGGACGAGCAGGAAATCACCAAAGGTAGCCCCCTCAAGCTCAAAGGCATCGATGAAACCGTCCTCACTTTTGCGGTGGAACTCAAAGAAAGTGCTGGGGACTGAGTAAAGTGCTGAGTCCTCAGTCTTCAGCACTGGTCTCTGCTTTGCGCTTGTCGCTGTGGGTGGCGCTGATTTCTACCGTCTTCGTTGCGATCGCGGGAGGACTGCTAGGCTACCTCTTGGCACGTTACCGCTTTCCCGGTCGAAACTGGGTGGATGCGATCGTTACGCTGCCCCTAATTTTGCCGCCGACTGTGGTGGGATTCTATCTGCTGGTTCTCTTTGGACGCCAGGGGTTAATTGGACGTCCTCTCTACGAGGCGACTGGTTGGACGCCCATTTTTACCTGGCAAGGCGCAGTCTTGGCGGCAAGCATTATGGCGTTACCGCTGATGGTAAAAACGACAAAGGCAGCTTTAGAAAGTGTTGACCCCGTTTACTTACAAGCCTCTGCGACATTGGGTCAATCGAATCTGCAAACCCTCTGGCGCGTTTGGTTGCCTTTAGCCTGGAAAGGTATCCTGGCGGGAATTGTCCTGAGTTTTGCCCGCGCTTTAGGAGAATTTGGCGCAACTTTAATGATTGCGGGAAATATTCCCGGTGTGACGCAAACGATGCCAATGGCAATCTACGAAGCCGTTCAGTCAGGACGCGACAACATCGCCTTGATTTTGGTGGTTATTCTCACTTCGCTGTCTCTGTTCATTCTTTTTTTGACAAATTTTCTGGAACGTAGCGGATTCAGGTGAATGTTTACTGTTTCTAACAATAAGAGTCCTTCAAGTTTTGAGAATGGCACTACCAAACCAGCGTCCCAACGATCCGCCTCAGAGTCCCACTACTCGCCACTTACATCTTGTTAGCGCATCAACTCCACCTCCTTCAGAGAAGCCAGATGCGATCGCCTCCCAGCAGCAGCGAGTCAATGCCCGGAATCGCTCTACATCGTCCACGGTGTGGAGTATTTATACCCTAATTTCTGTAATTGTCCATGTATTAGGGATGTGGATGTTGCAGAGGTTAATCATGGGAACTGCCATCGTCGATGTGGGTACGGAACCCATTCCCGTTGATCTGATTACCACCGTTCCCAATGCCGAAGATAGGTTGGAGCCACAAGCGGCACCTCCCCAACAGAGGCAAGAGCGCGATCGCAATTTTAACGTTTCAGGTGGAAACCCAGTACAGCAGCCGATACCCGCCCAGATTCCCCAGGAAAATTCTCCGGTAAATTCTCAACCAAGGATTCAACGCTCTTTCAGAATCCGTTTAAATCCTTTCCCTCAAGCTCAAAACCCTACCGCTAACTCGCCTTCTACCCCGCAAAGACAGCAGCCGAACTCTGATGTTGTTGCGACCAGACCGAGCATCCCTACACCCGCTCAGCGCCCGCCATTGGTGCCGCAACAACCTCCTGAAACGGGTCGTCCCTTGGGGTCATCCTCCCAAGATGCAGGAACCCCGGCACCTGCACCGCCATCTCAACCGCAGCCATCATCGTCCCAACCCGTCGAACCAGCCCCAGCTCCTGTCACCCCTCCGCCAGCTCCTCCTGTACAGGCAAGCCAAGCCCCAGCTCCCATTCCACCAGCACCGCCTGCTGAGGAGCCACAAAGCGCACCGTCACCCGCACCCGCAGCACCCGCAGCGCAAGGGAAAGGCGTTGTGGCAACTTTGTTCAATGTCCGCTCTGGTAACGCTGGTGCTGATGAGCCGAACCAATTAGCGGTACCGCAGCAAGCGCAGAAACAAATTCCCGACCTTGATTATCCGCTGCTAACTGGGCAAGCTCCCGACGAGCCTATCGTCTTGGAAGTTTTATTGTTGATTGATAACACGGGTAAACCGTCAGTTCAGCGAGTGCTGCAAGGAAGTGGAAGTTTAGCCGATTCGCAGTTTGTCAATGAGCTAATTCAAGGCTGGAGATTTCAACCCGCTTACATGGGAGGTGGAGCCGTTGACAGCTTGCTGGAAGTGTCTATCCGAGTTTCTCCTCTCTCCCAGTGAAAATAATGCACGCCTCCCCTACTCAAGCTCTAAAAAATTGTGGTATACTAATCTAGTTATGGTTTGACCATACCTCAATTTGCGGGTGTAGTTTAGTGGTAAAACCTCAGCCTTCCAAGCTGATGATGCGAGTTCGATTCTCGCCACCCGCTTTTTCTTTTATACAAAATAGTTCAGCCATCGCTTTCTTGTCTTTGAAGCAAAAGCAGGCGATCTCGCTTTCTTCTTACCATTCTCTTTAACCCGTTTTAACGGGTTAAAGCTTTGAGCCGGAAATTTATTTCCCGGCGACAATCTACGCGATCGCCACTTCCAATCCGAATTTTTAAACTCATAGCATTTTGGCGCACCTACTACCATCTCATCTGGGCAACGGAATCTCGTCAACCTCTAATTACCCCAGAAAGAGAGGCTGAACTTTACAGTTATATTATCGGCAAAGCTGATGCAATTGCCTGTATTATTCATGCAATTGGTGGTATCGAAGATCATATTCATATTGTGGCTTCCATTCCACCAAAGTTATCAATTGCTGATTTCGTAAAAACCATCAAAGGAAGTAGTGCTTATCATTTGAACCATACTCCATTAGCTTCTGGTTTAGCGTTTAGCTGGCAACATGGATATGGAGTGTTTTCATTAGGAGGTAAGCAATTGGATGAAGCGAAGGCTTATGTGAATAATCAAAAGCAACATCATTTACAAGGAACGGTTATTTCAGCTTTGGAACGGGATGATGAGCCAGGAAGGGGAGCGTAGTGAGCGCAGTGAGCGCAGAAATAAATTTCTGGCTCAAAGCTGAAACCCGTTAAAACGGGTTGGGGAAATCAAATCAATTTGGGTTGCGATCGCCTCTGGTATTTAAATGTCAGCCAGTAATTTTGCTGCGGCTAGATGTAGTTTTTTAGCCGTGGGTGGGAATACTAAATAAGGGATGTGATCGCGCACTGTATCCGAAGTTGAATTATGCGATCGCGTCTCTGCAATGCTTGTAGGACTTGACAAATTACCTTTTTATGAATTAGTTTTCTAATAAATAGTATTTATGTACTAATCTGGAAGAAAGTGATCGCACATTGTCTCCGAAGTATAGTCATCCATAAGTTGATTAGCTGATGTTCAATATGTCTCTTGGTTATGCCTGGGAAAAGTTTCATCTATCTGTACTCATACTAGCTGGTGGTCAAGGCAGTTTACAGAAGAGGCTTACACTTACCAACTGGGACTACTCAAAGTAGAGCAAGTTCCAGAAGAATTACAGGAAGCGTTTAGCTTGCTAAAAGAAGAATTAAAAACAGTTAAATGTCCTGACAAGCAAGTAAATTTTGCGTCAGTTCAAAGAGCTATAGGCACAGAAAAGGCAAAGGAACTAGCCGAAAACATTGTCGAAATATATGACGATATAGCGCAAATATATGGTCGTACTAAGCAGTAATCCATGAACCTACTCAACGCGAAGTGTAAATTTTGAGTTATGGATAGCCAGAGAAAACCCAACAACTACTGGGATGAATTGACTAATCTAGAACGCGAACTTATGGCTTTTATTAACGAACACGGTACGCTCGGTTTAATGCCAAGAGCTATAAAATTCGTAAAAGCTGGGCGCAGTGATTTAGCAAACGCCATGCGTAAGCATGGTGGATTTCAATCGGTAGCTGAAAAATTAGGGTTAACTTACGCTAGAAAACGACCTGGCTATTGGGATGAATTCACTAATGTTAAACAAAACCTATTTACCTTTATTGAAAAAAATGGTGTTTTTGGTGTGATGCCAACAAAACAAGAACTCCAAACCGCTGGTTATGGTGACTTAGCAAATGCCATTGAGGGAGAGTATGGAGGATATGCAGCAGTAGCAAAGCGGTTAGGTTTGACTTGTGCAAAAAGACAGCGAGGTTATGCGGATGACATAAACAATGTCAAACATGAAATTTTAGCCTTTGTCGAAAAACACGGTACTCCCGGAGTAATGCCGACAGAAGGAGAACTTAAAAAAGCTGGTCAAGGCGCTCTTTTGGGAGCTGTGAAAAAGCATGGTGGAACTCACAAGGTAGCTGAACTATTAGGGCTAGCTTGTGTGAATAGACAGCGAGGTAGCTTGAATGACTTTGAGTGCTTTGCAGGGGAGCTTCTAGCTTTTATTGAGAAACAAGGTACTGCCGGAGTAATGCCGACACAAAAAGAACTTGCAAAAGCGAAGAAAACCAGTCTTGCAAGTGCTATTGCGAGGCATGGTGGTTTTCCCACTGTGGCTGAACGATTGAAATTGAAGTTTACTCATACAGCAAAGCCAACCGATTACTGGAAAGACTTTGCCAATGTAGAACGAGAACTTTTCGTCTTCATCGGGAAAAAAGGTACTCCCGGTATGATGCCGGAATTTTATGAACTTGTCCGCGCTGGACACAGTTCCCTCGCAAGTGCTATTGGAAGGCACGGCGGATTTTCAGCAGTAGCTGAACGTTTAGGGCTGAAGTTGTCGTACACGGCTGGGTGGACAGTAGAAGCTATCCGCAGGTTTGTTGCCTCTCTAATAAACCATCTCGGAACTCTCACGCCTGCCGAACTCTATCTACTCTTCCAGCAGAATGGGATGCTTCAGAGTACAGGCAGGGGGAAAAGCTTTGTAAAGGCTCTTGCTACCGGACGATTCCCGCAAGAAGAGATTGAAAAGTTCGTCAATGGTCAGTCGTCAACCGTTGATAAATTCCTGCAAGACAAGCAGTTGACTCTCGAAGCGCTTGAAACTAGCGGCAATAATGACATCTCTGATAAAGGAAATGTAACCTCCCAGGACAATCTTGACGACCAGATTGACAAGACTGTTGAAGCATCCGAAGAAGAGGACGACCTTGACCTTCCGGTTGTCCAGACGCGGGAAGTCCTGGCATCCTTAGATCACTCCGTCGTATCCTCAGCCGATGAAGAAGCTGTCGAATTTCTCATCGCATCGGCAAAGGCAAAGATTTGGAAGCACGTCTTTTGGGATGAAGCCGCAGCCGTAGCGCAGGCTCAAAGCTACACAGGCGACAGCTACGCCGAAAAAGTTAAATCAGAATTCCTAGACGAATATCATCAAGCCAAGAATCTCCCCATCCCAACTGGCTACACCTTCCGTATTAACGGCAAAATAGCAGAACCCAACCTCATGCAGCGACTCGCCGCCGTTCAGGTACGCGACAAGAAACGAGTCGGCAATTGGTCGGGAACTGGTGCAGGCAAAACCCTCTCCGCCGTCCTCGCCAGTCGCGTCATTAACGCTCATCTGACCCTTATCTGCTGTCCTAACAGCGTTGTTGATGGTTGGAAAAAAGCGATTCTCAACATTTTCCCGGATAGCGCGATCGCTACCAAAACCTTTACACCCGATTGGGCAAAAGCTTTCGCTGACGAAACTGGGTTAGGTGAGGCGCTGAATTCAAATGCTCACCGTTACATCATCCTGAACTATGAGATGTTCCAGCAGCCAGATTCCGCTGATTGGGTGCGCTCATTGGTGGAAAGTGAGTTAATCGACTTCATCGTTATTGATGAAATCCACTACACAAAACAACGCCATGTCGAGAATATATCGCGGCGCAAGCAACTGGTAAGCGCATTCATCACCGCCGCCAGCGATCGCAACCCAAATCTACACATCATTGGGATGTCCGCAACACCAGTAATTAATAATTTGCAAGAAGGGAAAAGTTTGGTTGAACTGATAACAGGAGTCACCCACGACGAACTCGACATCCGCCCAACCATCCCCAACTGCATGAAACTGCACCAGCGACTCGTTTCCCTTGGGATACGCTGGATGCCTGAGTATAACTTGGGTTACGAGCAAATCGAGATTCCTGTAGACTGTAGCGAATTTATCGAAGAGATCCGGGCGCTTGGTCAGAATGGCACCCCACTTGAACTTGAGAAAATCCTCACTCGCGCCCGATTACCTGACATTCGCCGCCACATTCAACCGAAAACCCTAATTTACACCCATTACATCCAGGGAATCGACCGATTACTGAGAGAAGCGCTAGAGGAAGACCGATGGAAAGTTGGCTTCTACACAGGCGAAGATAAATCGGGTTTAGAAGGGTTCTTGAATGGCAAAATTGATGTACTCATCGGCTCTAGCGCCATTGGGACTGGCGTAGATGGTCTACAGCAAGTCTGCAACCAATTAATCGTTAACGTCCTTCCCTGGACTCATGCTGAGTTCGAGCAACTGAAAGGTCGCATCTACCGCCAAGGACAACGCCAAAACAACGTAAAAATGGTGATTCCGCTAACTTACGCCATCGTAAATGAGCAGCGGTGGTCTTGGTGCGACTCGAAAATGCAGCGACTGAGATTTAAAAAGTCTATCGCTGATGCTGCTGTTGACGGTGTAGTTCCAGAGGGATACTTGCGATCGCCTGCCCAAGCCTATCAAGATGTAATCGCTTGGCTAGAACGCCTCGAAGCGGGCGTTGTCGAAGTTATCACCCGTCCGAAGATTGTAATTCCGATTCCCGATAACGACCCAGCAGACGTGCAGCGGCGGTTGCGGCGTTACGGCGACTTTTCCGCCATGAACCGCCACTGGAACCAAACCCAAAGCGAAACTACTCACCAACGCTTACAGGAGAATCCAGAGGAGTGGGCGAATTACCATACTTTATACGCTGAGTTAAGAAAAAATTGGGCGGTCATCCCTTATCAAGAGATGATTCGTTGGTGCCAACAGCGTAGCGGCTACACTATTGGGGACTTCGGTTGTGGTGAGGCAAAACTGGCTGAGGCGGTTTCAGATCGCCATACAGTTTACAGCTTTGACCATGTTGCTGTGAATACGGATGTTATCGCTTGCGACATGGCTCACGTTCCCCTTGAGGATGAGAGGCTGGATGTAGCGATTTTCTGCCTGTCACTCATGGGAGCAAATTTCACCGATTACCTGCGGGAGGCGAACCGCACTCTGAAACTGGATGGTCATTTGCACATTATCGAAGCAACTTCAAGATTTAGCGATCGCACTCAATTCCAAACTGACCTAGAGGCTTTAGGATTTGTGGTTGTCAGCGTTCAGGATGTATGGAAATTCACCCATATCCGCGCCTTGAAGACTGAACGTAAACCCCAAGATGGCGTAAAACTCCACTTCTAGGGCATTGATTCCCGCCACGCACTCCAACAAGCAAGCGTTTCCGTCTCGCCAGCCCAAAAAACAAGGCAGGCTCCTGCCTGCCCTACATAACATCAAGAAGAATCCCTGCGGAATTGCCCTGATGATGAGACCCTGCATCGCCACTCAGGAGATACTAGGGCGCTCAGTCTTGAGCAAATACTGTCTCCTTAATCTTTGCCTGTAATGCCTTCCAGAGCCTTCTGAACTTTTTGTTCAACTGAGTCAACGCCTTGCGAATTTTCGTTGGTACTCATCTTCTCAGCATCAGCGGCTCCTTGAATTTCATTCAGACCCTTGTTGGCTTCCTGTTGAGTTTCCTTAAGCGAATAGGGTTTGTCTAGAACCGCCTTTTGTGATTTTTCCTCAATCTTCGTCAGATTGGATTCTCCGTCTCTGGGGCTACTGTTGGTGCCGCTATACCCTGCGGGGGTTTTTGTGCTGCTGTAGGCTGGGGTTGCATAGCTGAACATTAGTAAAGCGCAAAAACAAGCAGCAATCGCCATACGCACTGGACGTACCCAAGCAGACAGGTTGAAACGGATCGATTTCATAGAGTATATCTCTCCTAATTTGTCGAAATTAGCACTATTAAGATTTGTTGATCGGATCAGACGAAACAACTGCCTGACCGACCTCTCTTATTTGCTCAAATTTTGGAGCTTCTGACATCTGTACCTAGGTATACTTGCAATAAATCTTTAGAAAAGGCAATAGAAGTCAATAATTTGGCTTAACTCGGCGATAAAAACTGAATTTTGGGTAATAGCGGGTCTTCAACCATCCCAATTCCCTTAAATTCCCAGCGTTGCAGCAACCCTTTTACTTGGTTTCCAGAGATAGACTCGACAGCGAAGCGATCGCTAACATCTGGGGCATGGGCGTTGAGATAGCTTAGCGCATCAAAATGTTCGCCAAACATCAACAAATAGCCAGAGCTACTGGTTGAAGAACTTCTATCGGGTTGAGCTAGAAGATATTGACCATCAGCTCTCGAACGAATTAGGTAATAGACTTGGGAAAACATAGAAAATGCAAAGATAATAGGCTAATCCGTAATTGAGAATTGGACGGGAAGAAACCATTAGCCACTTCTTCATTTAAGATTTTCCAACTTAATTCTCGGATCGGCTACTTTTAGCAACAAATCAGCGATAAGATTGCCGACAATTAGCATCACTGCCCCCATAATCAAACTTGCCATTACTAAGTAGATATCTTGGATAGTGACTGCCTGTAAAATCAACCGCCCTAATCCGGGCCAATTGAAGAAAAATTCGGCAATAAATGCTCCACTTAATAAGCTAGCAAACTCAAATCCTAAGAGCGTTATGAGAGGATTAATCGCATTGCGGAGAGCGTGAACATAAATCACCCGGTCTTCTGGGAGTCCCTTTGCTCGAGCTGTCTGGATGTAGTCTTGGCGGAGAACATCCAGTAATTCTCCTCTGGTAATTCGCTGCAAACCTGCAAAACTGGTGACACTCAGCGCCAGGGTGGGCAAAATCATATGCCAACCGATATCTAAAATTTTGCCCACCCAGGATAAATCAGCGTGATTGATGCTGGTTCTGCCACCGACTGGAAATAGGGGTGACGTGTACTGGGCGAAAATTAGCAACACCAGCGCCGTGATGAAGCTAGGAAAGCCCTGTCCGGCGTAGCTCAGCACTTGCAGGAGGCGATCGCTCATGCGATTTTGGTTAACCGCACCAACGATCCCTAGTGGAATCGCGATCGCCCACGTCAGAATCACCGATGCGATCGCCAGTTCCAATGTCGCTTGGATACGCTCCCACAATAGCGATGACACCGAACGCTGATAGACAAAACTCGTACCAAAATTGCCATAGCGCAAAATCTGCCACAGCCATCGTCGGTACTGTTCAATTGCTGGTTTATCCAAACCAAACTGTTGTCTGAGTTCCTCAATTCGTTCCGGGGAAATTTTGGGATTCTGCCTCAAAGTATCTAAATAATCTCCCGGAGCCATCTGACTAATTGCAAAACTTAGCGTCGAGGCGAGAAACAAAGTCAAAACTGCCTGTAATAGCCGTTTCGCTACGTAGAGAAAAGTTTCACTCGTGACCAGCCTTTTGAGCCAATTCCCACTAGCCGTTAACCCATTCTGACCTGAAGAATTTCTAGTAGAAGTCATGAAATACAGAATCCCATATCGCCAAATTTTTTGTAGTTGCTAATCGCTAATTGTTTAATAGCTGATTAGCCATTAACCATTAGCCATTAGCATTTGCTTCCTAATACTCAACTAGCGTCACAATTGGCACATCAGGAAGTCGTTGACGCCCACCCAAATCTCTTAGCTCGATGATAAATCCAAATCCTACTAAGGTGCAGCCAATTTTCTGTATCAGCTCAGCCGTAGCCGTTGCCGTTCCACCCGTCGCGATCAGATCGTCCACAATCAAAACACGACTTCCGGGATGTAGAGCGTCTTGATGCATCTCCAGCCGATCCATCCCGTACTCTAATTCATACTCAACCGTGTGAACCGCAGCTGGTAGCTTTCCAGGCTTCCGGACAGGGATAAACCCAATTCCCAGTTTGTATGCCAGAGGTGCCCCAATAATAAAACCCCGCGACTCCATCCCGACGACGTACTCTGGAGACAACTGGGCGCACTTTTCGGTTAAGGTTTCAATGGTGTAGCGCAGTCCTTCCGGATCGCGCAGTAGCGTCGTTATATCCCGAAACAGAATTCCTGGTTTAGGAAAGTCTGCAATGTCGCGTATCAGAGACTTGAGATCCATAGCAGCTCGTAAAAAGAGGGTTGTGGGTGAACTCGGTATCCGTTGCATCACAGAGGCAGGATCTCCCCCGGATGTGCAAGGATATACCTGGAAAATCGTACACTAGAAGGTTGCATGGTTTTGGAGCATTCCTGACACTCAAGAGCCAGCGGGCGGCTATTGAGGCGAGTGAGTCGTCGTGTCTCTTCGGATTCAAGTACACTCAGCGACAAAGTCATTCACCTGCCCGAAGCTTCAATCCCGATCGCGACATCCTGATTTTAGTAAAATCCAGCTGGGCATATAAATAATCGGATAGCAGATGGACACAAATGTAACTCTCAAAAGTCATTGATTCCCGTATGCAATTCGTTGTAGCCCATGCAAGCCATCAACCAGTTCAACTGTCCTGCTATTTGGAATGAATCTTTCTGTGAGCGTAATGCCATTAAACAGTCCTCCACGAGAGTCAATGCCGCTGATTTTAGACAATCTCCCTGACCCACCAATTTCGTTTAGTGGGTGTCCGCGTCGAACTCGGCTACAAATTGACCTGATGCTACTAGCAATAGAAGCCCTGGAATTGGGAGGGTCTGAAGCAATGCTGACAGTAGCTAAGGATTTGGAACTCCAGGGAATTATCAAAAATCGGGTACACCTATGGCGAATCCGAAGTACCAACCCGCTACGACGATCTTATACACGCCGCTTGCTAACCCTAGAGGAAGCCAAAGCGATGGTGATCGTAGTCTGCCATCTAGCGCGGCGGTTAACCGTCTTGATCCGGCAGATGCTACTGGCTTATCAACAACTGCGTGACAAGCAGGTGCCATTAGAACATCACTTTCGCTTGTCTGAGTATTTAGAAAGGTTCCGCGCTCACTTCCGGAGCCGAATGAATCCGCGCCGCGCTGGTGTTGCTGCCTATAACTCTGATGACAAGTTAAACAATTTGGCTATTGAGCTGTTAAGCGAGCTGCTATTTTGTACGGGAACGTCTGGAATGCAAAGATTTTGGAGCAGCCTTTTTGATGGAGAAGTGTAACTTTCATTGAAAAGGGATAATCGGTAATTAAAAATGAGAGTGATGAGCATCCGTGTTGAGTGTTGAGACGAGAACAAAGTTCTTGAATTGAAAACTCAACCCTCAAACTTAAAACTTTTCCCAGATTACCCGTTACCAATTACCCATTACTTTTTTCCCCATTACCAATTACCAATTACCAACTGAAAATGACTATTCGCCGTCCGTACAGTCTGCCTAACTGCACGCTAATCCTAGAAGGGTTAAGCGATGCAGCTGCTGGTCAGGTGGACGCCCGACCCTTAATGTCTATCCTGGTTAATGCTGAGTGCCATTTTTCGGGTAAGGAGAAGCCATTAACGGGAGGACGTGACTTTTTTGAAAGCCTGGTAACAGCAGCCAGCAACTATGCTCAAGAATTCTTAAGTGGGGTACCTCACTCCTATAGTCTGAAAGACAAGCCAAGCTTAGTGCAGTTTCAGAAAATAGATGCCCATCTGCATCGGTTAATGGTTGAGTCGCCAGGAAATAGTGGCGACTCGACTCATCGTGGTGCGTCCACAACTGCCCAAGCGAGGCAAGTTGATATCACGACAGTACAGCTGTTTGATTTGGTGGAGGCGGTGGATCAGTTCCTGGCTGATGGTCGCACGCTGCCAGATATCATGCTTTCAATCGCGCCAGTTCCGAAACGCTATGCGAAGGCTGAAGTGCCGGTGGCACAACGCGCCGCACCAGCAGCAGTCGGGGTTACAACTTTGGCATTGGCAGCGATCGCATTTTTCATGGTTCCTCCTCCCGAAGTCAAGAGATCCGAAGATCCCTTGCTTCAGCCCAACTCCAGCTCGACGACGCCTGCTAGCCCTGTCTCGTCCGAGCAGCCGACAGCAAGCCCAAGCCCGACAACGTCATCCAGCGTTGATGCTGCTGACTTGGAAAACTTAGTTACAGCCGCACCGGAAATTCTCGATCCGACCCAGTTGTACTTCTTACAACGAAAACTTCAAAACAACATTTATCAGAAGTGGACGACCCGCCGCCAGTTTCGGCAAGACTTAGTTTATCGGGTGGGGGTCGGCAAAGACGGAGCTGTGGTGGGTTACAAGCCAGTTAACTCAGCAGCAAGCGATCGCTTAGAAGAAACCCCACTGCCAGAATTGCTCTATATCCCCGCCGCTGGTAGCGACATTACCAAAGAACCGCTCGCTCAGTTCCGGGTGGTATTTACGAGGCGAGGCGTCCCGCAAGTGAGTCCCTGGTATGGCTACAAAGAAAAACCCAGTCTGGGTCCAGAAATTACCGATCCCACTCAGATAGAGAGTTTAGAAGCTCGGCTTTCCGAACAACTCAAGCAAAATTGGCAAGCCACTCCCAGTTTTCCACGGAGTCTACAGTACCGTGTCGCCGTAACCAAAGACGGTATCGTTGCCGATTACGAGCCACAGAATCAACCCGCCTTTGATTATGAGGATGAAACTCCCTTGCCTAAACTCTTCCAGCCGAGCAGCTCGCCAGACGCGGTTCCCCAGGAACCCCTCGCCCAATTCAGAGTCGTGTTCGCACCCAACGGCACCATCGAAGTTAGGTCGTTGCAGAGAAATTGATAGCAGCCAATAGTCAGGAGTCAGTTGTTAGTGATTAGCGTTTCCCCTAAACCCTAACAACTGACCCCTCACAATTTACTTAGCGGGTTTAACGGGTTTCTTGACCTGGAAATAAGACTCCAGAACTTTTAACACCATCGGGGCTGCCACCTTACCGCCGCCGCCTCCAGAATGTTCCGCAAAAGCCACAACCACAATCTTTGGCTTGTCCGCAGGCGCATAGGCACCAAACCAGGCGTGAGACAGTCCTGGTGGAGCCTCTGCCGTACCACTCTTCCCAGCAACTGGGGGTAGAGTTGGCGCATTCACCGCTTTTCCAGTGCCGCTAGTTACAACGCTCCGAAGTCCTTGGCGCACCACTCTTAGCGTTTCTGGTTTCATATTTAAGGACTCTCGCCAATTTTTGGACGCCTCATTATCTTTGAGCAGGTGGGGTTTAACTCGATAGCCCCCATTTGCCGGAACCGCAAACATCACGGCAACTTGTAGCGGCGTCGTTTGCAAGAAGCCCTGCCCAATGGACATATTTACCGTGTCTCCGATTGTCCATTCCTGCTTCAATCGCTTCTGCTTCCAGGCTGCATCCGCAACTAAACCCGGCAATTCTTCTGAAGCTAACTCAATCCCCGTTTTTTGACCAAAACCATACTTCCGAGTCCAGTCAATCAAGGTAGGACCACCGATTCCTCTACCAATCTGATAAAAGAAAGTATCGCTACTCATCGCTAGCGCCCCAACAAATCCCAAGGGGCCAAATCCAGCATGGTTCCATTCCCCAAACCGAATCCCACCGACGGTTAAGTAAGGATAGGTTGCCAATACCGTATTCGGAGAATATTTACCCGATTCAATCGCAGCGCTCGCGGTAACAATCTTGAAGGTACTCGCCGGTGGAAAGACTCTCAAAGCGCGGTTGACGAAGGGGTTGCCCTTACTTTGCACTTTCTTCCAAGTTTCTGGGGTGATCCGCTTAGAGAAAACGTTGGGATCGAAGCCTGGGCGGCTGACCATCGCCAAAATTGCCCCATTATTGGGGTCCATTGCCACGATTGCGCCCTTGCGATCGCCCAATGCCCTTTCCGCTGCCTTCTGCAACTCCAGATCCAGCGTTAAATGCACATCCTTCCCAGCCTTTGCTTTTTTCTGACCGAGAATCCGCAACACTTGACCTGCACCATCTACCTCAACCTGTTGACCGCCCCATTCTCCCCGAAGCGGTTTTTCAAAAGCTGCCTCCACTCCCATTTGACCAATCACATCTCCCAAGCGGTAGCCTTGACCTCGCATCTTGGCTAGCTCTTCATCGTTCATTTCCCCCGTATACCCTAAGACGTGAGCTGCCACCTCAGCGTTGGGGTAGTTTCGTACCCCTTCAATATCCACCTCTACGCCCTCTAGTTCACTCCTGTACTCTTCCAGCGCTGTAATTTGGGCAGGATTGATGTCACGAGCAATCCGCAACAGCGAGGTAGAGGTATAACCGGCTTTTTCCAGTTGCTTTTGAATTTCGCTTTCAGGAACATTTAACAGATTCGCGAGGCGTTTGAGGGTAGCGGGCCAGTCCTTCTGTTGGCGGGCGATGGGCCACAAAAAAACCGAGTGAGACAGCCGACTGCTTGCCAAAACTTTGCCCTTGCGGTCGAAAATGGTGCCTCGGGCTGGCTGTTTGGGAATCAAACGAATCCGATTGTTTTCTGCCAGTTGTCGGTTACGTTCCCCCTGAACCACTTGTAAAAAAACTAACCGAGCGCCAATCCCACCCGCCAAGAGTAAGGTAACGATCAGCATGATGATTACAGATTGGAGGCGTCGGCCCACAGTTCGGGGAGTGGATTGACGCCCAATTGAGGAAGACTGAGCGATTAAGGTCATAGCAGGAGGCTGGATAAATTGGCTCTAAACAGGGAAACAACAGGTATTTTGTGTGGGCGACAATTCCCAAAGGGATTGCTCCTACATAGTGTATCCTCACACTTCAATAAGATGAAGTGGAGGTGACCTATCAACGGATGCCGTGGAAAGGGCATCTCCTAGAGAGCGGGAATCACTTGCACTTTTTCAGGTTCAACGTTTTGGAAAATGGCAAATTTTTAAGCAAATCGCAATCGGACTGAGTCCGACAGCTAAAATAAACCAAAGTTAGCAATCACTGCTCAACCAAGCATCACCGGCTCAGCCTTCACAAAACAGACGCGACGGCGTGTGTTGAGCAATTCACACCTCTGTGGGGCATCGCCACTGGGAATCATCAACTATGTCTCAAACTTCTTTAGCAGAACAACGCTCTCCGGAGACTACAAATGAACTGGATGTGGAACTCCGCAAGGTTTTTAAGGTATTCAATGGAGAAACGGCGGTTCGGGGGGTTGATCTGGAGATCCGCCGAGGAGAATTTTTCAGTATTCTAGGTCCCTCTGGCTGTGGCAAGACTACAACTCTGCGCTTGATGGCTGGGTTTGAAACTCCCTCGGCGGGAGAGGTGCTGATTCAGGGGCAGACCATGAACCATGTGCCGTCCCACCGGCGTCCGGTGAATACTGTCTTCCAGAGCTATGCTTTGTTTAGCCATTTGAGCGTTTGGGAAAATATTGCTTTCGGATTGCGAATCAAAAAGCGACCCAGAGCAGAAATTGCTGAGCGGGTTCAAGAAGCGCTAAAGCTAGTCAAAATGGAAACTTATGCCAACCGCTTTCCCTCCCAGCTTTCTGGGGGACAGCAGCAACGAGTGGCTTTAGCGCGGGCGCTGGTGAATCGTCCAGCAGTGGTTTTGCTGGATGAACCTTTGGGGGCATTGGATTTGAAGCTGCGTAAACAAATGCAGGTGGAATTATCCAATTTACATCAAGACCTCGGTTTGACGTTTGTGATGGTGACGCACGACCAGGAAGAAGCGCTGAGTCTTTCTGACCGGATTGCGGTGATGCGTGGGGGCAAGATTGAGCAAATTGGTTCGCCTACAGAAATCTACGAGCACCCCAAAACGCCATTTGTGGCGGATTTTATTGGGGATACGAATCTGTTTGAGGGGCGGATGGAAGGTTCTGACTACTCAACGCTCAAAGTTGTGACCAAAAGCGGGTTGCCAATTGTGGTGCAGCCGTTGGAGCCTTGGGATGAGATTGGTGCCCAGGAGGTTGTGGTATGCGTGCGCCCAGAGAAGATTCAGCTGAGTCTCTATCCGCCAGCGACACCCATCAACTGCTTTGAAGGTCGTCTGAAGCACGTGATGTACATGGGCACTCATGTTCATTATGTGGTGGAGTTACTTTCAGGCGATCGCTTAACGGTTCGGCAGATGAATACTGTGGGACTTGAGCCTGCTTTCCATACCCCCATCTATGCCCACTGGGCGGCTACCGATTGTCTAGCAATGAATGCCTAGAGGCAAGGCACCAGCGCAACCTTCCCGGAACCGACCGAGCTGAATCCAGTTTCTACAAGCGTTAGACTCTCATTGTCACGCCCAGCGCGATCGCTACTTCTAGGGGCAACCCGGTCAACCCACTTGTCGTTGATTTGAGACGCTTAAGCGATCGCGTTATTTCCCGCTACAACCAAAACTTAAAAAATTATTCATTGCCATCAATGACTGCCAGCCCTCTGCTTCAATGGTTTTGCGCTCTCCAGCACTTGACAAATTGACTCAGTGACCGATTCAATCACTCTGGCGCTATCTCCTCAAACGTCAAGATGACGGGCAATTCGAGAAACCCCTACAAAGCAAAGTATTTGCCAGTCAAAATACCGACGCCCAAACAGGTGAACCGCTCCCTCTAGAGCAATCTGTAAGATACTGTTAAAGAGAAATTAAAAATTAAAAATTAAAACTAAAAAATGAGCTTAATAGTTTTTAATTTCCCATACTAAATTTTGATGATTGACGTGCAACTTTGCTGAATCCCGTGCCTCCAACTGCTCAACGAACGACTCCAAAACACCCAACACGACGTAGATTTTTACAAACGTCAGCAGCCGCTACCCTCGGACTGACAATGTCTAGTTGCGGCTGGACGCTTGCCCAAGTGCGCTCAGCACCCGCCAACTCTGAAGCATCCAACAAAAAGTTGTTGTATCTCTACACTTGGGCTGGCTATACCGATGAGGATTTGTTAAAGCGCTTTACCAAAGAGACTGGAATCAAGGTGATTGCTGATGTCTATGATTCCAACGAAGCGATGCTAGCCAGGATTCAAGCCTTGGGAGGCGGGGACTACAGCATTATTTACCCATCTGACTATACGGTGAGGAAGATGGTAGAACTGAGCTTGCTCAGTGAATTAGATCATTCCCGTATCGTAGGTTTAGATCGGCTGTTTCCCCGCTTCCGAAATCCCGTCTATGACCCAGAAAACCGCTACAGCGTACCCCTGAGCTGGGGAACAACGGGTCTCATTTACAACACCCAGAAGCTGAAGCAACCACCAGCAGATTGGAATTATCTCTGGGACAATCAGCAGGCACTTTCTCGAAGAATGACCTTGCTGAATGATGTTCGGGAAGTGATGGGGGCGGTGCTGAAAATGCTGGGGTACTCTTACAACTCAAAAGACCCGCAGCAGATTAAACAGGCGTATGAAAAGTTAATGGCGCTTAAACCCGCCCTCGCTTCTTTCACCTCTGACGCCTGGAGAACTCAAATTTTAACTGGGGATTTGCTACTGGCAATGGGATTTTCATCCGATGCCAATGAAATTATTCCAGAAAATAAAAACTTACAGTATCTAATCCCTCGGAGTGGTTCTTCAGTATGGACTGACACGCTGGTCATTCCAATAACAGCTCCCAATCCAGAAGGAGCTTATGCCTGGATTAACTTTATGTTGCAACCTGATGTCGCCGCTCAGATTTGCGAACGTTTAAGTTTCGCGACACCCAATCAAGCTGGCTACAACCAGTTACCGGATGAAATCCGTAACAATCAGATTTTATTTCCCCCAGAGTCGGTACTTGCCCAATGTGAAGGCGTTGCGCCGCTTGGAAAAGTGAGCGAGGTTTATGAATCTTATTGGACTCGATTGACGAGCAGCTAACATTAAATAAGCTTGAGTTTTGAATTATGAATTGAAGCAATAATCGGTATTTCCTATCAATCATCTTTCATTACTAACTCAAAACTCAAAACTCAAAACTCAAAACTCTTTTCTGTCGTGTCTACCCCAACTTCCCCTCCCTCAATCCCCAATCCCACTCCTTCTGATGGAATAGAATCGCCAGTGCTAATGGGCAGCAAACGCCCCGGTTTGAAGTGGTTGGAACCAATCGCGCTGCTGGGTCCGGCTGGTATCTGGTTGGCTTTGTTGCTAGTGCTGCCAACGCTAGTGATTTTTCAGCTAAGTTTAGTGCCAGGAATCCGACCTGGGGATGTAGTGAATCCCAGCGGTTTGGATAATTATACGCTGGTGTTTCAACCAGTTTACTTGCAGGTGATCGGGCGATCGCTATTTTTTGCAATTGGCACTACAATCGTTTGTCTTTTACTGGGATTCCCGGTTGCCTACTGGATTGGTCAGATGGCACCGAAACAGTGGCGAAATTTGCTGCTGCTAGGCTTTGTCTTGCCTTTGTGGACATCATCGCTGCTGCGTTCTTACGCCTGGATTACAATCTTGCGTCCTACGGGTGTCCTGAACACGATGTTAACGACTTTAGGACTTCCGGCTTTGGAGTTGCTGAACCAGAGTTCAGCCGTATTTATTGGGATGGGTTACAGTTATTTGCCGTACATGGTGTTAATTCTTTACGCTTCGGTAGAAAAACTGGATCGCCGGTTGCTGGAGGCATCTGCGGATTTGGGGGCAAATCCGATTGACACTTTTTGGAAAGTGACTGTCCCGCAAACGCTACCAGGAATTGCGGCTGGTTCTTTGCTTGTATTTATTAGCACTTTAGGAGATTTTGTCGATCCGGAATTGCTGGGCGGTGCTTCTAGTATGACGATATCCCGCTTGATTTATAACCAGTTTTTGGGTGCAACTCAGAATTGGGGATTTGGCTCGTCTTTGAGTATGGTTTTAATTTTTGCCGTCAGCATAGCGATCGCGCTTTTGATTAAATACGGCGATAGCACACCGCAAAAATAAGGCTTATATAGAAGGTGCGTTGGCGATAGTGTAACGCACCATTATTTTCAGAAAATATCTAAAATTTCTGTTAAATATTTGCCATAAGTACTAGACAACTATTGGCGCAAATGCTAGGTTTATATAATGGGAATCTGTGCGCCCATATAAAGTATTATTTGAATTTAATAATGATTGATTGGTCAGTAAGCGCTGACTAATTCACTGTTTAGAATAACTGTAAGTTGGGTTGAGGAACAAAACCCACCAAATTGTTTAAAGGGGTTGGATTTCCTTACCTTAACCCAATCTATGCTTAATCAAATTTTCAATTATTTATGAGTTATTGCTTAAATCCCGCCTGTCAGAAGTGCCAAAACTCCCACAATGACAAATTTTGCCAAGGTTGCGGGACAAAGCTGGTACTTTTAGGGCGTTACCGCGCTGTAGCACCACTGGGACAAGGCGGGTTTGGTAGGACTTTTCGGGCAATTGATGAAGCGAAACCGTCCAAACCAGCTTGTGTAATTAAGCAATTTTTCCCGATTCAACAAGGCACAAATACAGCTAATAAAGCAGCAGAATTATTTCATCAAGAAGCTGTACGGCTAGAAGAATTAGGCAATTATCCGCAGATTCCAGAATTGTTAGCCCATTTTGAGGAAGAGAACCGTCAATATTTGGTGCAACAATTTATCAACGGGCAAAATTTAGCTCAAATATTAGAACAAAAAGGCGCTTTCAGCGAAACCGAAATTCACAGCTTGTTGACAGACTTGCTGCGCGTCTTGGAATTTGTGCATAGTAAGCAGGTAATTCACCGAGATATTAAGCCAGAGAATATCATTCGTCGTCAGGTTGATAATCAACTGGTGTTAGTAGATTTTGGTGCGGCTAAATTTGCGACGGGAACTGCATTAGCCAGAACTGGAACAGTAATTGGTGACTTTCGATATATTGCACCAGAACAAGCAGTCGGGAAAGGAGTTTTTGCCAGCGATTTGTATAGTTTGGGTGTCACCTGCATTCATCTGCTGACAAATGTTGAGCCTTTAGAGCTATTTGATACTGATGAGGATGCGTGGGTTTGGCAGAATTATTTACCAAGTTCAATTAGCGATGAATTGCGTAGCATCTTAGATAAGATGATCCAAAGAGGTGCGAAACGGCGATATCAATCAGCCGAAGACGTAATAAATGCATTAATTTCGCAAAAATTATCTGTAGCGCCAACAATTCTGAATATTCCCCAAGCTTCACTACTAAAAACATTTAATTTTGATGTGGTGACAGTAAACGCATACGGAAGAGAAACTAACCGCCGCCAAATGCAGGCAAAATATTTCTCTGAAAATTTAGGCGCTGGAGTGACACTAGAAATGGTAGAAATTCCAGGTGGTACTTTCCTGATGGGTTCTCCAGACACGGAGGAGGGGCGAAATAACAGGGAAAGTCCGCAACATCAAGTAACTGTAGCAACGTTTTTCATAGGAAAATTCACTGTTACACAAGCGCAGTGGAAAGCAGTAGCAAATCTGCCAAAAATCAACCGATATTTGCAACTAGATCCTTCAAGCTTAAAAGGTCCAAAACGACCTGTAGGAAATGTATTATGGGACGATGCTGTAGAATTTTGTGCGCGATTGTCTAAAAAAACTGGCAAGAATTATCGTTTACCCAGTGAAACCCAATGGGAATATTCTTGTCGTGCAGGAACAACTACACCTTTTCACTTTGGCGACACAATTACTATAGATTTAGCAAACTACGACGGAAATTCTACTTACGCATCTGCACCAAAGGGGAAATCTTGTCAGCAGACAACAGACGTGGGGAGTTTTCTACCCAACGCCTTTGGACTATATGATATGCACGGAAACGTTTGGGAATGGTGTGCTGATATTTGGCACCCTAGTTACAACGGTGCGCCTAATGATGGGAGTGCGTGGGAGTCGGGCGGAAATAATTCGTTCCGGATGCTTCGCAGTGGTTCGTGTATCAACGATCCCTGGGCCTGTCGTAGTGCGGTTCGTGCCAGGAATCAGCCGGATAGCAACAACAGGTACTTTGGATTTCGAGTGGTTATTGCCTCGGCATAGACTCCTTAGTCCTTTCCTCCCTTCCCCTCTTCCTTCGCGCTCTTTGCGTCTTCGCGGTTTATAGAAATCAATTTACCTGAACGCACAGATTTCCATTCTATAAGTATAATCCTAATTCCCGAAAACGCAGTATAAAATAATACAAATAATTGAAAGTTCACGGAGACGATAAGACTTGAGACGCGATCGCACTCTTCCAAACACGCGATCGCATCCAGTAAAGTGAAGAAAGTTGGCATAGAGCGCGTAGCGAAGTGGCTGCTCTCTTCAGCATCGCAAACCCGACAAATGGTGAAATTGAATGACAGGCACCGTCAGCCATCAGCAGGAGGAAATCCCTTTAGAGATTATGTTGAAGTCCCAAGATAAACCTCGTATTTCTTGGCAGGTTATTTTCACACTGCTTATGTTCTTTTATATGTACCTGCCCATTCTGGTACTGACGTTTTATAGCTTTAACGAGTCTACCTATAGCGCCGGTTGGGAAGGATTTACCCTCAAATGGTATCTAAAGCTGTTTCAGGACACCCGTATCCTGACGGCGCTGCAAAATAGCTTAACCGTGGCTTTGTGTGCCGTAGCGATCGCTGCCGTCTTAGGCACCATAATGGCAGTTGGTTTAGCCCGTTATACCTTTCCGGGGAAAAGCTTGTATCGCGGCGTTTCTTACCTGCCGCTGATTATTCCCGATATTGCGATCGCCGTTGCCACTCTAGTATTTTTAGCCGTCATTGGCACGCCGTTGAGCTTGTGGACAATTGTGGCAGCTCATGTCGTCTTTTGTCTTGCCTACGTCGCCTTGGTGGTTTCTTCTCGAATTAGCGGCTTAAACCCCCACTTAGAAGAAGCTGCCCTCGATTTAGGGGCGACGCCAGTACAAGCTTTTATCCAAGTGTTGCTTCCCGAATTAATGCCAGCAATTATTTCCGGTTGCCTGTTAGCCTTTGTCCTCAGTATGGACGACTTTCTCATTGCTAGCTTCACTGCCGGTACGGGTGCCACAACTTTACCCTTAGAAATCTTTAGCCGCATCCGCACTGGCGTTAAACCAGATATCAATGCTCTCAGCGTCATGCTGATGATTGTGTCAGGTTTTGTCGCTTTTGTTGCTGAATTACTCCGCTACCGCAGTGAGCAGAAACGCTTTAAATAGCTTTTAAAATAGCTTTGAATTTATAGGGAGGTATCAGGTTTTAAAATTTAACGAGGAACAAAAGATTGTCATTAATAAACTACTTTGCTGGTAAAATAATTTTATCAACTTAAACGTAATTCTTTATAATGGCAATCTAAGCAAAATTTTTAAAAACGCCTATATTTTTATTATTTAGTAATACTAATAATACCAAATCAAGGGGAAAACATAAATTAGAAATGTTTCCAATTTAGACACCATCAGAATTGAAAAGGAGGCTGGTAATCAGCCTCCTTTTCAGAAGAAATAGATAGGGGCGCATAGCAAGAGTGCCCGTATCCGTTGAGGGTTAAACAAGTTTCAGAGTGGGATACTCAGCCATCAAATCATCAGAGGTGAGTGTGTCACCGTCTGCCTGAGGTGCCCAGAGAATTTCTACTGCAAGTAGGCGATCGCTCCCGATGCCACCAATCTGACGCAAGGCTTGACGCAAATCGTCACTGCTGTTGATTTTCGGTAGTTGCAGATTGCCTTCGGCACCCACCAAAATCGTCACAATAATATATTCACCAGGGCCTTCGGTTATCGCCTGATTTGCCAGCTTGCCAGCTTCCTCAGATCCCGCGGGTAAAGATGCTTTCGGCGTTGCTGCCTTGAGCTGATTGTTCACGTTCGAGAGAGTCTCTTCCGTGAATTTGCTGCGTTCGCCCAATGCTAGCTGATTAAACTTAGCTTCTGCGGCTTGTAGCGCTGTTTGCTGAGATTCTGCTGCCCCATACACCCAATATTCCGGGTGACGTAGCAAAGCTAGGGTACTTTCCTGAAGCACTTGGGCACGACCGATGGCGGAACTCATATCAGATGTACGCGCCAACTCGTCTAATTCTCCTTGCAAGCCGCGAGCTTCTGCCAAAAGACCTACTTGCACCTCTGCCACGGAAACTTTGGGATTGCCGTAGCCCAGAGAATCGGCTTCACCCGCGTCACCAGCACCCACGCGGCGGAAGCTGGAAACCAAGAAGTTAGCGATTCCCAGGAAAATCAAAATCGTAAACAGACCGCCAAATCCGCCCCCGATGCCAAAGAAGGGAAATAGCAAGGGGAACCCAAACCCGCCCCCAAATCCACCCCCAGGATAAGGAGCCGGATAATATCCGCCGGATGGTGGCGCATAGGTTCGGCTAGGAGGCGCATAGGTGCGGCTGGGCGCTCTAAAAGAACCGCCTCCAATCCGACCGCCTGTGCGAGCTGCTAAGGCTCCGTCAGCATGACCCAGCGTCAGGGTAAGGATCAGACCAAAGACGAACAAAGATTTCAAAAAGGGTTTAATGGCTGAAAGCAGTTTATTACGCATACATACTGTGCCTATTCAATCTGATTAAAACTGTAGCGGCTGGCAGCAACTCCCAGCATCTTCCTAACTATCGAGCCATCCGATCCGACTACATCTATAAATGTATCGCTTCCACTCGACTGGTGCGGGATCAATGCTGGGCGGATTTCCTCATGGGGAATCCGTACTCGAAAGGATGACCGATGACGAATGAGGGAATCGATATGCGTTATCCAGGAACTGGGCTAGAAACAATAGATGAAATAACAGATGAAAAGCACCGGATGGGGAGCAAATCTTGGGGATGTTTTCCAACAAACGACCTGAAATTTATCTTGATCCACTTCTGCCTCATCCTTCATCTTCCCCCCTAGCCGCCGCCGACAATGGTGACGATTTCAATCGCGTCCCCCTCTTTGATCTCCGTTTGCGACCAAAACTGTCGATGGAGAATCTCACCGTTGTACTCAACCGCCACGAGGCGAGGGTTTAGCCCCAGATGCTCTAACAACTGGGGCAATTTCGTATCAGGTGGGCAGGTACGGGGTTCCCCATTCACTTGCAGTGCGATCTGACCAGACGGACTAAACATAAGATTGGGGAACGCGAACATCAACAGCGCGGAGAGTTTGCAGACGACTCAGCTGGGAGAGGAAATACTGAGTCATTAGCATCGGCTGATCTGCCTGCATGATGGCACGAACCGCTGCCACTCTTTCGGCTCCCGCCTCCAGCACATCATTTAAGTTATTCGCATCAATGCCCCCAATGGCAAACCAGGGAATCGAGGCATTTTCCGCCGCATAGCGGACATAATCCAGCCCAGCAGCAGCTTTATCTACTTTGGTTGGAGTTTCATAAATGGGACCAACTCCGATATAGTCAGCACCTTCCTGGATAGCTCGCTGCATTTCTTCCGGGTTCGTGGTGGAGCGACCAACTAGGCGTTGTGGTCCTAGTAACTGTCGAGCGAGGGCAATGGAGATATCTTGTTGTCCCAGATGCACGCCATCGGCATTCACTGCCAAAGCCAGATCCACCCGGTCGTTCATGATAAACAGGGCACCGTATTGATGGCATAGCTGGCGGAGTTTGGCGGCGTGAGCGACTCGCACAGAATCGTCGGCATTTTTTTCTCGATACTGTACCAAAGTCAGACCCCCTTGCAGGGCGGCTTCCACGATGGAAAATAGCTGTTCTGAGGCAGAGGTAACAAGGTACAGATGCGATCGCAACAGTACCTGATGTCGCCGGTAAGCCAGCAAATTGGTCTCCAGCGTATATACCCGATAGCGCAATTGCTTAGCCGCTGAGCCTAGATCGGGGTCGTAAAGCTTGCTATATTCTTCCAGCACCCGCAGGGCTTCTTCCACGCGAGCAAAATTGGCTTGCAACAGCTGCTGAATGCTAGAGCGCTGTTGTTCTTGAGGATGAGTCAACTCCGTACCCGCATCCCCTGGGGTATCCCGTGCAGCCCGAAGCTCCATGCCATGCCATTTGGCTAGCTCCTGTCGCATTTGCTTGCATTCATTGACTAATTGGGAGCTATTCACGCCAAAGCGACACCATTCTTCGATAATCCGCAAGCCTTCTCTGGCTCGGTCTAAATTGGCGTCTAGAATGCGGCAAACCGCTGGCTGTGCTTGTATGAGCAAGTCCCCAACTGGCTCTCGAACGCTGTGTTTCTCGCCCATCGCAACCACTCCATTATTTTTCATCGTAGCAGTCTAGTTCCCTAATTTCTGAAATCCGTGAAGTGACAGGGTAGCACGTACCAACCAAATTTCCTCAATTGCCCCATATATTTTATCCAACTGAATAAAAAATAGAATGCGGGGATTAACAAGGTTGAGCAAAATGAACAATGCTGATATCGTGCGGATTGTGAACTCAGTCATGTGAACTAAGTCAGTGACATTTCGTCTATGGGTTAGGAGCAAGTAGCGTCCTTATCCCAAGTCTTTAGCCTACTGTTTTCTAGTTTTTTGTACCTACCTATTTAAGAGCGTTTAACAGCAGTATTATCATTCAAAGAATGCCCCCACAGAACTTTCTTTTGAAATGCCCAGCGAATTTCTCGCTTTGAAGAGGATGCTCAGGTTGATGAGCTGTTAGCTGTTGGGGTCTTTTTAGAAATGTAAGAAATGTAAACAAACAGGTAGCCTCTATCCCAAAATAGGGGTGCATAGACTAAAACTAGGTGCTTTCTTCCATCAGCCTTTACCGATATTGCAGTGCCAACTTGAGAGGAGTAGAGCCGTGAGTTTGAGATGCCCCCACAATCATCAATTAAATGCCCTATTCAGAAAATGCCGCCCGTCTATTCGTACTAGTAGCACTTTCCTAGGATTAGTGACTGCGATCGCAATCCCGTGGCTGGACGTTACGGCAATCCAGGCACAGCCTACAGTGGCTCAGGTTCCTCCGGATGAGCAGACGCAGATGTCACAAATGAATCGGTTGTATGTCAACCCCGCTGCGGGAAATGACAGCAATGGCACTGGAGACGAGCAGGAACCCTTCCAAAGTATTACTCATGCCTTGCAGGTCGCTCAGCCGAACACCGCCATCGTACTGGCACCGGGTACCTACAGCACCGAGACGGGTGAAACCTTTCCTTTAAGACTCAAAGCTGGTGTGACGATTCAGGGCGATCGCGGCACCAAAGGGGAGAATATCGTCATCGTCGGCGGTGGTCAGTTCCTCAGTCGCTTCTTTGGCGGTCAAAATATCGCGATCGCTGGGGCAAATCAGGCGGGGTTGATGGGCGTCACGGTGACGAATCCGAATCCACGAGGTTACGGTCTTTGGATTGAATCCACCAGTCTGATGGTGGCGGATAACACCTTTACGGGAAGTAAGCATGATGGAGTTGCCGTCACTGGCAACAGTGCCCCCAGCATTCGCAACAACTACTTCTATGAAAACGGGGGCAATGGGATTACGATTTACGGGACTTCCCGACCGGAAGTGCGGGAAAATGTCTTTGAAAATACGGGATTTGGCATTAGTATCGGTCATAATGCTGCCCCGCAGCTAATTGCCAATCGCATCAGTGGCAACAAAGATGGGGTCGTCGTCGAAACCAAGGCAACACCCGTTCTCCGGAATAATATTATTGAAAACAACACTCGCTATGGGTTAGTGGCAGTTTCCCAAGCTCGTCCTGATTTAGGAACGGCTGGCGAACCGGGAGGCAATATTTTTCGTGCTAATGGTCTATTGGACATTAACACCAAGGCTTCAAGCCAGGAGATTCCTGCCTATGGGAATGAGATCACTGCCAAAACGGCAGGACGCATTGACCTAACAGGCATGGCAATCCCGCCCACCCCGCTTGTAGAGGCTCCCATTGCCAGCGGTCTTCTGAAACCGCTTCCCTCCGCTTCCCTGCCGCCACAGGAAGCCCTGGCACCGATTCAGCCACTAGCGAGGAATGGTGGAAGTTCTCAATCTTTGCCACGCCTCTCCAACCGCCCGAACTCAGAAATTTTAACTCCAGTACAATCGGCACCCACCGACAGCACTGGGATTAAAATTTCCGTTCAGCCGCCTGCCCCAACCTTCCAGGCAGCAAGAACGTCAGCTTATGGATTACCGACCTTGTCGCCACCAGTGCTGCCACCAGTGCTGCCACCAGTGCTGCCACCAGTAGTAGCGCCGGTGATGCCGCCAATGGTGCCGCCGCAACAGCCTAGAGCGTCAGCGCCACCTTTCCCGACATCGCCTTTGCCCCAGACTGCACCCCTAGAAATTCCCGCACCGCCTCCGGTTGCCCGGTCGCCGCAGCCGACTTCCCGATCGCCCAGAGCGACCACATTACCGGCGCTCCCGGCGTCAGCTTCCACATTACCAGCACTCCCGCCTTCCGCCTCGTCTCAATCGTCGCCGGTTCCACCCCGGACTCTGGACTTCGGGGGGGCACCCCAGGAGCCTCTCCAAGCTTCGGCTTCCTCAGATTTGCTGCCAGTGCCAAGCTCTGATGTTCCTTTGGGGAATATCGGCAACAGTCGGGCGGCTAGTGGGAGAGTGCCTCGCCGATCTGGAGGTAGCCAACAGGCTCTAGGTTTGCGTTATCGGGTGGTGGTGGATGCCCAGAATTCGCGCCAAGAGGCTTTAGTGCGATCGCTCGCCCCGGATGCTTTCCGCACGCTCTCCAACGGTCGGACGGTGATGCAGGCGGGAGCTTTTAGCACTCGCGATCGCGCTTTGGAAATGCAGCAAATGCTCACCAGTAAAGGTTTAGCAGCCACGATTGAGTCAAGGAATTAATATTTTTTGCCAGGATTCGATGGCGAGTTATCAGTTGCCATTAATCCCGGATGATTACCCACGACCGAATGCTCTACCATTGTTGATTTTGACCCGTAATCATTCTTAGCTCAGACCGCTATGCCAAGAGATGAGTCGCTCTCTCGAAGCTTGATGCTAATTTGTTTTGGAACAGCGGTAGCGTTGTTCTCACTTTCTTGGCGGACAAGTTTTTCAAGGTTGACGACTGTCAGCTTGGAATCATCAATGGGAAGTCAGCGCAAGGTTACTAAGTTAGCGAGTTGGCAGCTTGGAGACTTGTGGAGTTCCCATCAATCTTCAAGGTTTAGCCGCTCAACCGATCGGGAATATTCGATGTCCCAAAGCGCTGAGGCGGCATCTGCTTGGCAATCGCATCTCGTTGTCGATTTGAGCGATCGCTTAGTTTATCTCTACCGTGACGATCGGTTGCAAGCCAGTTACCCCGTGGCGGTGGGGCAGTTGGGTTGGGAAACGCCTACGGGTTCGTTTCAAGTTTTGCAAATGAACCAAAATCCGGCGTGGCGTCAACCGATTACGGGTGAAGTCATCCCATCTGGGGCGAATGATAATCCCTTAGGCGATCGCTGGATTGGCTTTTGGTCAAATGGGCGTCATCAAATTGGGTTTCACGGCACCAACGAAGAACACCTGATCGGGCAGGCAGTCTCTCACGGCTGCTTGCGAATGCGAAATCAAGATATTCGGATGCTGTATCAGCAGGTCGCGAAAGGGACGCTAGTGCTAGTTCGCAGGTAGGGGGGAAAAGTTTTGAGTTTCGAGTTTTGAATTAATCACTCAAAACTCAAAATTCATCATTCATAACTCTTCCATTATTCGTTTCTATAGTTACTCGATTGGGGTTCAAAGCTGGGTGCGTAGGTTTGTAATAAGGAACTCACCTGCTTGAACACGTCGCTGTCGTTAGCCTTGCTGAGAGCTTGCCGTTCTGGGAAAAATTCGGGACGATCCAGATTTCGGGCGATCGCTTCACTCACTTGCTGGGTAATTAGCTCTTGGAGTTCATCCTTTGCCCGCATCCGCTGATAGCTAGCACCTTCCTCCGTCGTCGCATACAGCGGAGGCAAGCGATTGAGCGCATAGGCGGCAATATCACCGACATCCAGAACGCGATCGCTCGTCGCCTCTATTTCTGCGACTCTAGCGATCGCTTCCGTTAATACCAACTCTTCCATGACATTGATGAACTGTTTTCGAGGAACTGCAACCACTTCCCCAGTTAACAGTGCGCCCATCAGACGGTCTAGAGCCATGTATTCTTCAATTGAAAGCTCAGAAGCCGTGTCACAGATGCGCCCCACCTCTGCTTCCATCGCTGGCGTCAGATAACCATCCTGCAGGGCTTGTTCAACAATTTTTTCAATACTCATCTAAAAATCCTGCTGGATACCCCATCCAAACTGTTTTGGTTGGCTAGGAAAGCGAGGCAGGGATTACCGCTTCCCTAAAAGTGCTTGCCCGTCCCGTTTCTCAGCGTTGATACGCCTTCAACGAAGCCGAAACCTGCGTTGATGTCTTTTCGCCCATGCCCACTCATCTATCCTGGCATAACCAGCGCCTCAAATACGCAAAACTACGCAGGCTTAACATCAGTCGGTTATCAAACCAACAAAATGGCTTTGATAGTGGGAATTTTTGGGATTTTTCCCATCGGCTATTCAACATTTGCGTAGCCCAGATGACTATCTACAACCCCCGCCCGCAAAGCTTTCGCTTCGGAAAAGCCTACAACGGCTCCCGGTGGGTTAGTGGAAAGCATCGAAAAATGCTTCGCAATCTCGTTTCGTAGAGGCAACCCTGCCACAATCTTTCCTCAATACAACACCAAATACATGAAAACCTCAAGAAATTCATTAAAACTTTAAAAAGCCTCATTCAACCCCTTGAGTTCGCCAAGGTACTGGGTCAACAGAAAGACTATTTACATACAATCCCCAGTGTAAGTGAGGACCCGTTGAAGCTCCCGTCGAACCAATTGCCCCAATCACCTGTCCCGCTTTTACAAAATCCCCTTCCTTGACATCAATCCGGCTCAAGTGCATAAAAATGCTGGTGACGCCTTGACCGTGATCGACCCCAATGACATTTCCGTGAACTCGGAAACCCTGAGCAACCCGTCCCACCAGCGCTACTCGTCCCGATGCCGGTGCCGTTACTGGCGAACCATACCCGCCCGCGTAGTCAACCCCACGATGGTAGTAGTCATTTGCAAATTTGCCATTGTAGTAACGGCGAACTCCGTAAATACTGGTGATCCTGCCTCGGTTCGGTTTGAGAAAAGGACCATTCCAGAACTTTTGCGGTGTCACCAATTTTTTAAAAGCGGCTACGCGATCGAGTTCAAATTGAGTTGCTGATTGTCCGGCTTTTCCGGGGGGTAGTGTAATCCGTTGCACGGGGAAATTGCGCTTTCGCAATGGCAGCGATAGGTTTTTGACTTCCCCATCCCCAGCAACCCGAATTTGTAGCGTTCCCGGTTTGTCTAAAGGCGTTGTCGGTAGCAAGACTCGAAAGCGATTTTGACCGAGGGAAAACGCCCGGTAAGTCTTCTGTTTGAAAGAAACCGTGGGACTCTGCGAACTAGGGGAGTCCGTCTGAATCACGACCGAGAGCGTATCCCCAAGCTGGGGATTGGTGGGTGCTACCTGTACCTGCAAAGCTTCGACAGGAAAAGCAGTAGAAACTAAAAAAGCAAAAGGCAACAGAAACAATTCTTTGTTTGTACGGTTGTTTGTACGGTTCGCTTTGGACTTTTGACTGGACAAGAGTGTAGAAACCAGTCGCCGGTCATGGTGAGATTGAAGCAGAGTCTTATGCGACATCACGGGCAATTTTCTCCGAGCCAGTAATTGACAAAGCGTCTATGACTTTGTCTATAACCTTTATTACTAGCGGATAGACTATCACCCTGCCTCGACTGTTTCCACCGCCTTCCCTCAATTGATCCCAGTTGCCCGATCGGAAACCTGAGGCAATTGCAGTAGCACAGTCCAGAAACTCTGTATCCTAAAGTATCCTAAAGTTTATATACCTTTATACTTGTTCTCATAAAACAAACTTGTGCAAGAAGACTTTAGACTGATTGTTGACTTAGTATCCGTTCTGGCAGCAGCAGCCGTCGGTGGAGTGGTGTCAGCGCTGCTGCGGCAACCTGCGTTACTGGGCTATATCGTCGGGGGAATCGTCGTTGGGCCTGCGGGGTTAGGACTGATTAAAGAATTGATTCAGATAGAAACCCTGGCTCAATTTGGCGTCGCCTTTTTGTTGTTCGCCTTGGGCGTTGAGTTTTCGTTTGCGGAATTAAAAAAAGTTAAAGGCATCGCCTTAGGCGGTGGCGGACTACAGATTGCCCTGACAATTGGGGTCACGGTTGCAGTCTGTGGAATCACGGGAGCTTGGGATACCTTACCAGCGAAGGGCGTCTTCCTGGGGGCAATTCTGTCTTTGTCTTCAACCGCGATTGTCTTTAAGTGTCTGATGGAGCGAAATGAGACGGGAACGCCTCACGCTCAGGTGATGCTGGGGATTTTGGTGGTACAGGATCTGGCATTGGGATTGATGCTAGCTGTCTTGCCAGCGCTGGATCAACCGCCAGAAGCGATTGGCAAGGCTGTGGCTTTAGCGCTGTTACAAATCGGATTATTTGCGGCTGGGGCTGTGGCAGCAGGCATCTGGGTGATTCCTCCCTTGCTGCGCCTCCTGGCTCGAACAGAAAGCCGGGAGTTGTTTCTGTTGGGCGTGGTGGCGCTGTGTTTGGGGATTGCGTTGCTCACAGAGGCTATGGGTCTTTCAATTGAAATGGGGGCATTTGTCGCCGGTTTAATGATTTCGGAGGTGGAATACGCTGACCAAACCCTGAGTTATGTGGAGCCGTTGCGGGATGTGTTTGCGGCGCTGTTTTTTGCGGCGATTGGGATGCTCATCGATCCGATGTTCTTGTGGAACAACCTAGAGTTAATTCTGGGGCTAGTTTTGCTGGTTTTTGTCGGCAAGTTTTTGATTGTGACGCCGATTGTCAGAGCATTTGGCTATCCGCTGAAAACTGCTGTAATTGCTGGGTTGGGGTTAGCTCAAATTGGAGAATTTTCGTTTGTTCTTGCCAGTGAGGGACAAGCTTTGGGGTTGGTTTCTCGGCGGGTTTACTTGCTGATTTTGGGCACGACTGCCGTGACGCTGGTACTGACGCCTTTTGTGATGCGGCTGGTGCCAAAATTGTTGGAGT
Organism: Coleofasciculus sp. FACHB-1120; assembly: GCF_014698845.1. Classification (NCBI taxonomy): domain Bacteria; kingdom Bacillati; phylum Cyanobacteriota; class Cyanophyceae; order Coleofasciculales; family Coleofasciculaceae; genus Coleofasciculus; species Coleofasciculus sp. FACHB-1120. Next base: position 102,466 of record NZ_JACJTV010000005.1, read on the forward strand.
TGCCTTGGCTGAAGCCGTACTTAGATCCGGTGGATGACCCGATGGAAGTGGCGGTAGACTTGCCTTTGCAAAATCATGTGGTGGTCTGCGGTTATGGACGGGTGGGACGAAATCTGATCAAACTGGTGCAGGAGCATAACTATCCGGTGGTGGTGATTGACCAGTCTGAAAGTCGGATTCAGCAGTTAAGAGAAGCAGAAGTTTCTTATGTTTATGGCAATGCGGTAAGTTTGCACGTTCTGGAAGCTGCGGGGGTAGATAAGGCGAAGGGGATGGCGATCGCGCTTCCCGATCCGATGAGTACCCGCCTTTGCCTCAAACGCGCATTAGAATTGGCTCCGGATCTGGATATTGTCGTTCGCGCTAACCACAACAACGATATCGAACTGCTTTATCAGTTGGGGGCGCGAGAGGTGGTGCAACCGGAGTTTGAAGCCAGTTTGGAATTGGCGGCGCATCTATTAGCGGGTAGTGGATTGCCGACATGGCAGATCCAGAAGGAAATGCAGCAAATTCGCAATAGCCATTACCTGGCACTGCGTCCAGAGCGATCGCCTTCGGAGATTGCTCATGACTTACAAATTGCCACTGCTGAAATGAATAGTAAGTGGTATTCCCTACCGCCCAACTCTCCTCTGATTGGGATGACGCTACAGGAGACGGATATGCGTCGATTGACGGGTGTCACGTTGATGGCAATTCGGCGAAATGGCGGGGAAGAAGTGGACTATCCAGACAAGCAAACTTCTCTGCAAGCGGGCGATCGCCTCTTGGTGGTGGGAGAATCCAACGAACAAGCTGCCTTTAATCAACTGGCAAACGGTGAAGTGGCAATCCCAAGCCAAACTGCTCCGTGTCAGTGGTTGCAGGTTCCAGAGGGCAGCCCAGCTGCCGGAAAACCGCTCTCCGAACTGCATATGCGCCGCCAGTACGGGGTGCAAGTGCAAGCAATTCGGCGAGATGGGAAGTTCATCCGCTTTCCGGGGGGCGACACCGAGCTGCAAGCGGGCGATCAGCTGCTCTTATGCGGTGGCAGTTTTCCCCTCAATCAAGTGCAACAGTTGTTGGCACCCGAATCTGAGCCTCCTGTTTTCCCGGTGCCTACGTTCCAGGTGCCGGTGAGCGAAGCAATGCCAGATTATCTTCCATCCGATCATCAGCGAACAGGCGAATAAAGGGAATTGATAATTGGGGAAAAAGTGATTGCCGATTCCTGATTACCAATTATTTTGGCTTCACATAAGCGATCGCGTGTCGCCAAACCAGCGTTTGCTGATTCGATTCATCTTGTAGACAAATACAGTTCTGATCTTGCCAACGCAGTTTACCAACGAGTACATCGTTCGTGAGGAGTTTCAGTTCAACCCTTTGTCCCTCTTTCACAAATGTTTGGACGAGACGAGTGCTTGGTAAGCCTGTTTCCAGTTCAGTTGTCATGATGCAAGATTTTTCCTAATGCGAATTGCCAGATTTAAGGATTAAAGGACTGCCATTAACCATTACCCATTCCATAGTTTATGCTAATCGAAAATTGCGAATCGAAGGATTGCTAAATGGGAATCGAGTTTACGAAGTATCACGGACTGGGCAACGATTTCATTCTGATTGACAATCGTTCCTCATCAGAACCCCAGGTAACGCCAGAACAAGCGGTCAAGTTTTGCGATCGCCACTTTGGCATTGGTGCCGACGGGGTGATTTTTGCCATGCCGGGACAAGATGGCACCGACTACACCATGCGGATTTTCAACTCCGATGGTTCCGAACCGGAAATGTGCGGCAATGGCATTCGCTGTTTAGGCAAATTTCTCGCTGATTTAGAAGGGAAATCTACTCAAGAAATTCAATATCGGATTCATACCCTGGCGGGTGTCATGACACCGCACATCAAGCCGGATGGGAAAGTTACCGTCGATATGGGAATGCCGGGACTACTAGCCGAGGAAATTCCCACAACGCTTGGTGCCCCCAACGAGAAAGTAATCGCTCAACCTTTAGAAGTCGCTGATGCTACTTGGTTGGTCACTTGTGTCAGTATGGGGAATCCTCACTGCATCACGTTTGTGGAGGATGTTGCCGCGATTCCCTTAGAAAACATTGGTCCCCAGTTCGAGCATCATCCCGTTTTTCCCAAGCGGACGAACACCGAGTTTATTCAAGTGGTGCGCCCGGATTACCTGAAAATGCGGGTCTGGGAACGCGGCGCGGGAATCACTTTAGCTTGCGGCACGGGTGCTTGTGCGACTGTGGTCGCTGGAGTGTTGACCGGAAAGAGCGATCGCATCGCCACCGTTGAATTACCCGGCGGCTGTTTAGAAATCGAATGGTCGGAAATCGACCAGCGAGTTTACATGACAGGGCCAGCGGAGCGCGTATTCGCAGGTCAGATATAATCCGATGTGCTTTTTCTTAGCCTTTCGATAAATGGGGATTGGGGGAGCAAAACTCGAACGGCTCTGTTGGTTTGATTCCCCTAGTCCCTCGTTCAATTGCCGGGAATTACACTGTAAAGTTGCACATCGCGCGATCTAGCAAAAATGCAAAAGCAGCCAGAAAAGGCTCCCCGACTCATCACCATCTCCGTCAGCCATTACTGCGAAAAAGCACGATGGGCATTAGAACGGCTTGAGGTTCCCTACATTGAAGAACGCCATATACCGCTTTTTCATCGGCTAGCCACCCGCAAAAGTGGCGGCGGGCAAACGACTCCGGTTCTGGTGACGGAAGCGGGTACTTTGAGCGATTCTTCGGACATCTTGCAGTATCTAGATGGCATGACGGCTGAAAGTACAAAGTTTTACCCAGCCGATCCCAAGCTGCGCCGCGAGGTGGAAAAACTCGAAGATTTATTTAACAAGCAGCTCGGTCCCAGCATCCGTCTTTGGGCGTACTTTTATTTGTTAGATAATCGCCAGTTGATGCGGAGGCTGTGGTGCGATGGTGTAGCCCCAATTGAGCAGGCGTTATTTCCAATTGTCTTTCCGTTGATTCGCGAGGCGGCACGGCGAGGCTACAATATCACGGCAGAATCGTCAGCCAGCGCCCACGACAAGATTAAACGCATCTTCGAGAACGTCAATGCGCGGTTGGCGGATGGGCGTTCCTACTTAGTTGGCGATCGCTTCTCCGCAGCAGACCTCACTTTTGCCTGTCTCGCGGCTCCGGCTGTACTGCCTGCCGAGTATGGGGCGAGTCTGCCCCACTTAGATGAGTTACCGGATGAAATTGCAGGGGCAATTAAAGAGTTACGGGAAACCCCGGCTGGAGCTTATATCTTGCGCCTGTTCCGTGAAGAACGCCAGCGGTAATAGTTCGTTGCAACAGAGAGTGGGAAAGTGAAAGTGGAAAGCGATCGCATCCTCACGGTTGAACTAACCGGCGGCTTGGAAATCGCAGGGTCATAAACAGACCAGCCTGTTCGCAGGCAAAATCTAATCGCTATGTAACATCGAACCTTGAAAACGGGAACCTTAAATTAGGTCAACCCAAAGGAATTGTGATGACAGGCGCTATTTACCTAATTCAAGACAAGGGTCAGCTGGTTGAAATGATCGAACAGCCCTATGACTCGGAAGCTTTGCTGCAAAAACTGCTAGCCGACTATCCCAGTTTGTTAGCTGGTGACCAAATCAACAGTGCGGCACCGAGACGTTGGTTGTTAGTTTCACAGGAGATGCCCGTGCCATCTGAAGAAAATGGCTTCGACCGATGGGCACTCGACCATTTATTTCTCGACCAAGATGGAATTCCAACTCTGGTGGAAGTCAAGCGCAGCTGCAACACTCAAATTCGCCGAGAAGTAGCTGGACAGATGCTCGACTATGCTGCTAATGCAGTGGTTTATTGGCCTGTCGAGAAAATTATTGCCCAATTTAACGCTAATTGTCAGGTAAAAAGTCAAGATTCTGAACAGATCCTCAGCAATTTTCTAGGCGCTGATGCTAACCCCTCTGAGTTTTGGGAAAAGGTCAAGACAAATCTGCAAGCTGGCAAAATCCGTCTAGTCTTTGTTGCTGACAAGATTCCTCCTGAACTTCAACGTATCGTGGAGTTTTTAAATAAACAAATGAATCCAGCGGAGGTATTGGCAATTGAAATTAACCAATACGTTGGTCAAGGCTTAAAAACTCTTGTTCCTAGAATTATTGGGCAAACAGTGGCAGGAAAATCAACGCAATCGCTACTGAATTATGAGAGTAAGCAATGGAATGAGTCTTTGTTCTTTCAAGAATTAGAGGCAAAAAAAGGGAGTGATGTAGCTCAAGCTGCCAGAAGCGTTTTCAACTGGATAAATTGTGAAAAAATGCAGGTGAGTTGGGGGAAAGGAAAAATTGAAGGGTCTCTGATTCCTAGAATAATCAGTTACAAAGGAGAAACCAGAAAGTTTTTCACAATTTGGAGTGGTGGCAATATTGAGATTTATGCCTACGAACCTCCATTTAACTTGGAAGACAAAAAGACTGAACTTATCAACCGCTTAAAATTAGTCGTAGGTAACTCGATTTCTGTTAATGCCTATAACTGGTATATTCCCTTGTCTGCACTGAAGGATGAGTTAATAGCGAAGCAATTTTTGGAAGTGATTGACTGGGCGATTCGGGAAATTAAAGCATCATAATTACGAATACAGGCTGTCACGTAATATAAGTTGGTAACTTTTAACCGATTGCTGGTAGTAATCATCTGCTAGATCAGCCTATTGATATCGCCAGCGATCGCATTTGCTTCTCAAACTTATCGCTATCCATCAGCAACCTCATCTTTAGTCCACGCACGAACCTCAAAAGCAGAGTCCCCAGCCATCCGCACGTAGAACAGTTGGTGGAAACCTTCATTATAAGAGGGGCGTTGTAGCTTCTTGATTGTCGCGTAAATCGCTACATCTGGCACTCGTGCTTTACCTAAGCGCTGCTTGTTACGTTCCTGGCATTGATTCACCGAGGATTTAAAGTAATAACCGATAATTTCGGCTCCATACATATAGCCCAATTGAATGAGGGACGCCCGTTCTTCGACCGTTGGGTTAGTATTATCCACAACAACCGATTGTCCCATTTCAAGGGCTTCTTTAATAAGTTGTGTCTGCCTTCTAGAGCGGTTCTTGTTGTTCCGCAGCAAATCTTTGCTGACCAGCTTATGCGTTTCAGAAAAATGAGTGTGATAGAAGGTACTTTTCCCAGAAGCCTGCAAGCCGATAAAGATGACTAACTGCATAGACAATAGCCCATCAATAGTCATTATTTAAGCATAAGATTTAAAATAAAGGTAATTTTAAACTAATGGTAATTGCAGTCTCCAATTAACACTTGTTAATTTACTATTAAAAAAAATACAAGTAAAAAAATTAGCGAATACCATCAACTGTTATTTGGATAGAAGATGCGATCGCACTTAGTAGAATTTGAGCGATCGCATCTTCCTATATTTAACTTTTACGCCGTTACTGCCTCGTCTTCAGCTTCATCTCTGAATTTAAAATACCAGTACAGGTTAGCAACAGCTAAATTTGAGGCTTTCTGTAAATTTGAGGTAACTAAAGTTTTATAACCTGCGATCGCAGCTTGCTGACTAATATAAGATTCTGGCTCTCGACGTAATTCTGGCTGCATCATAAATTGAAGCTGATCGCGTAAAGATTGAGGATGAGATTTTTGCTTTAAATTTTCATAGAGTAAATGTTCTGGAGGCACTGCCAAGGCAGCTGTATCCGTGGTGACAGGCACTTCTGAATTGCTAAAATCGGCACTTTGGAGCAGTTTTAGTTCTGCTGGAGCCAGACTTTGCATCCAATCAACTTGATTTTGCCAAGATTCTAGTACAGCCAGATCGTGATCGTGAATGCGGGTGATTTCAGGAAAGAGAAAATCAAGCTCATCCTCTGTTTCACACTTATCAATAACATTCAGAGAATCTTGACAGATTTTGCCTTGGAGGTGCGAGAGGCGATCGCTTACAGCAGAAGGCTCATTCTGTACCTGATAAGTTGTAATAATTGCCTGCTCAATTGCCCAAGCACATTCCAGCCTGCGAAGCTGTCCAGCCGAACAGGTTGCTTCCAACAGATGACGGTTGTCATAATCAGCTAAAGCCTGAAATAACATCCCTCTAGCACCGTCAATTTCAGCATTTCTACGGTTCGCATCTTGTATTTGCATTGCAGAGCGAAGACGGTGAAGCGCCTGAGTAAATAGTCCGTAGGCTCGAATTAAAATTGTGCGATGGTTCCTAAATTCAACATCCTGAGCAACCTGCTCAATCAATTCTTTAATTTCTGCACCTTGGTCTTTTAACGCCTGTTTTAAATCAATAAAACCTTCTTTGACTTCCAGCCTTAGCTGCCCTACTTCTTTTCTCAGTTTCATTGTTTGGTGCAGGTTCACTGCTGCCAATGCCCCTACAGCTACAGTTCCAACCCCAATAAAGGCTGTAGTTGCTTGCAGCACTCCTAAGCTTGTCTGGATACTTTGCAGTCCAGCTTGGACAGCTTGAAATCCCATGTGCGTTTGATACATCTGCACTCCACTTGTAACCAAGTGTAAAGGGCTTACCAGCGGCGATAGAGGGCTATTTTGGGCTACAGCACCGATGGCATGGGCGACAAACTGACCAGTAGATGCGTCTCTAGCCATGCCTATTGGGACTCCTGCTGATGTAAAAACTTGCACATATTTACCAGCCTCGATAGCAGCCTGAATTGCAGGAGCAAATTGAAAATACATATTTCTACGTTGTTATTAGTTAATGTTTTCGAGCCTAGCTTGTCTTACTCGGCGAAGATAACCGTATTTCCACGGAGTTAGTTTCTGCTGAATCTGGGAATACTAGAGTACAAATACGCTATAGGCTCACAGACTTTATGGATATTTCACTGGTTAGCTCTGAAGCTGTTGATTTGTTGTCGCGAATTACTGGACAAAAGCTGCGTAAACAGGATCTGACTCCTCCGGTGATATTTTTAGCAGCTTTGATAACCGTTCTGTTGGGAGTGATGCTTTTAGATGGCGCAGTCACAGATGAGGAAAAGCGACGCTGGCAGCAAACCCTTAATCGTTTTATTCCCTCAGAGGATGCGCGTCAGTTATCACAACTGATGAGTAAGGGAGTCCGACAGAATCAAGTTTATAAAAAACTGAATGAGTTGCTAATCCTAACGGCTCCGTTTTCAGAATCAGAAAGATTGTTGTTGATTGGCTTTGGCTATGAAATGTCAGCAGCAGATGGGGATATGGACGCCCGTGAGAAAAAGTATTTAGAAGTAATTGCTAATCGGTTAGAGATTAACCCACAACACTTAGCAGTTTTAGAAGCTGGATTCAGTCATCAAGGTACTGTGGAACCAGCAGCTTTAGAGGAGGTTCAGTCTTTACTAGATCCCGCTCGCTTCCACGCGCTTGATGCAGTATTTATCAAAGCTGCTAATGATCTGTTGGCGATTCTACCTGCTAAATCTAAACAGCAAGCCAAGCAACAACAGCGCCTAAACTTGCCCTATGAGGAGCTACAGCGGTTTCAAGGGTATCGGCAACAGTTAGAAACCGCTTCTAAGCAACTTGCCGAGATTATCCAAGAAGGCACGAATGAGGGTGTACTGCCTAACAATCTAGCAGCACAAGTAGAGCAAGCGTCTCAGAAATTGAGTTCTCAGCGCTTCCGAGTGGCAGTTGTAGGAGAGTTTAGCCAAGGAAAATCAACATTATTGAATGCTTTACTAGGTGAAGAAATTCAACCCGTTAGAGAGATTCCCTGTAGCGGTACGGTGACAGTTCTCAGATATGGAGAGCAAAAACGGGTAATTTGCCGTTATAAAGATAAACGAGAGGAAGAAATTCCATTTGAACAGTACAAAATTAAAGCAGCAATTTCAGAAGAAGCCGCCTTGGATTGCGTCAGTGATGAATTAGCTCGTTCTGATATTGAAGAGATTATTTTTGAACATCCCGATTTAGAGTTATGCCGAAGTGGTGTTGAAATAGTGGATTCTCCTGGGTTGAACGAACATCCTGACCGAACTGCGATTACTCAACAACTACTCAAAGATACAGATGCCGCGATTTTCCTAATCAATGCCTCACGTCCTCTAACTCAAGGAGAACGCGACTTGATCCAAGATTTGAAGACTCAATTAAATGGTGGGAAGACAGATGAGGCTGCCAACAATTTGTTTGTAGTTGTGAATTTTATGGATCTGTTGCGTAGTGAAAATGGTCGGCAGCAAGTTCGACAACGAATTGAGAGGTTTGTTCAGGGTCAAAATCCTATCGTAGCAGGTGAAAACCGCGTTCATTTCATTTCGGCTCAAGCGACGCTGGATGCAATTTTTGCGGGAACTGAGGATGATTATCTGAAAGCGTTTCAGAATTTTACCGGGTCTATCGAGAAGTTTTTAACAACTGAGCGTGGATTGATAAAACTTCAGCAATCGACAACCGGGCTTAATCGGATTATTCAATCTTGCTGTGATGAGCTAAATCAATTTGAGGGAATTTTAAATGGGAAATTAAAAGTTTCTGAAGAAAATAAGCAAAAACTTTTAGAACAAATGGGTGAGTCTAGCGGTCGTGATGTCAAAATTAAGCTTTTAGCAGCTCAATTGGTAGAGGAATCAACTGATGAAGCTATTGATTCTTATAATGAATGGTGTGAAGAATTAGGTGATATCATGGCTGAGAACAGTGAAGGCTGGACTTCTAACCATAATCAGAAAAAGAAACTGTTTCAGGACTATGCTAAGCAGTTCTCCACAGATATATCCAAGGAATTTAACACTTGGGTAGATGAGAGTATAAAAGGTTCTATTTTACTACCAAACCTAGAAGTATTAAATACGGAAATACGTCAACACATAGAAGCAATTCACGAAAGTATCCAAAGCTTTGATTCAAAAATTGGATCTAACCTAAGTGACCAGTTTGACCTCTCGCTTTCCACTGCTGGAGTCAAGATGAACCTTGCTTCATCAAGTAACTTGGATGATGATACCAAGGGAATTGGTTTATTTGGCAGTTTAGGTACAGGTGGGGCAGTTGCTGGGACGTTACTGGCATTTACAGGTCTTGGTCTTGTTCCAATAGCGATAGCTGGGGGGGCGGCGGCTGCTATTGCCGGGTGGTTATTTGGTGAAGATGAAGAAGAACTTGAACAGCAAATCAAACAAGAAGTTTATGAGCAAGGGTTTGACAAATTTAACGAATCGGCGCAAGAAGTTTTTGACAAGGTTAGCGAATACATTGCCTCAGTTTTTTACGAACGCTCAGAAGCGGCAATAGAAGTAATTGAGCAAGCAATCTCCTTATCTGAAAACTTCTTAGCCCAGGAGGAGAAAGCTCATACAGAAACACTAGAACAACGTCAAGCTGAAAAAGCTTTTCTCTCTAAGAAGCGTCAGGAACTTGAGCAGGTGCAAAAGAATATTGAAGCAATCCTTCCTTTCTGAACAAGTTAAGAAAGTGGAGAGAAAAGCAACAGCCGATTTAACAGCAGATGTTAAATCGGCTGTTGTAGCGAAAAATAAGGTTAACAGGAAAGAGAGTAACTGGAGCGATCGCATTCTCCTCAATCTCAAAGAGCGATCGCACCCGTGAAAATATCTAGCAACATAGCTTAACGCACCACTTGCCGCATATAGTTTGCCCAAACTTGGGCAGCTTGTCCGCTACTTCCTCGCGTTGGAGTGTTGTCGTCATTTCCCAGCCAGATGCCGGTAACGAGATCCTGACTGGGAACGTAGCCGATAAACCACAAGTCAACACCGCTATTCGTGGTGCCCGTCTTCCCCACCTCTCCGAAGCCAATCGACGCCGCCCGTGCCGTACCCCCTCGCACTGCGCCCCGAAGCATATTCGTCATGGTATCTGCGATTCCCTGAGACAGCACCCGCTTTGTCGCCCCGGCTTCCTCCTCGAAGGAGTAAATCACCCGGCAGGTTTGCGGATTATTGAAATCTTTGCAATCGCTGCTGTCCCGAATCCGCTGAATAGCGTGGGCGCGATTCCAGACGCCGCCATTTTCCAAGGCACCGAAAGCCCCCGTCATCTCCAAGACAGTGGTTTCGCTTTGCCCCAACACCAAACCGGGAACCGGATTAAGCGGCGTTGTGATGCCCAGTCGTCTCGCCATCTCCACAACCCGCTCTAAACCGACATCCTGCGCCACTCGCAGCGCGATCGCATTCTCAGACTGGGCAAGCGCGGTGTACATATCCGTCCCGCTACCCCCTACTCTTTCGCACCCCCGAAAGCGTTGACTCTGCCATACTACAGGGGCGCAAGAATAAAACTTTCCCGGCGAGTTACCTTGTTCAAGTGCTGAAGCGTAGGCAAAAATTTTGAAGGTGGAACCCGGTTGTCGCTTGGCTTGAGTCGCGCGATTAAATTGACTTTTTTGAAAATCTGTGCCACCGACCAAGGCGCGAATTGATCCGTTGCTGGAGTCGAGGGTGACAATTGCTCCCTCAGAGAACCTGTAACTTCCCCCAATGGTATTAACTCCGTTGCGGAGGGCAGTTTCCGCCTTTTGCTGAGTCTCTAGATCCAGGTTGGTTTCGACAAAAAAATTGCCTTCTTTTGCCAGTTGCTCTCCCAACAAGAATTGGAGTTCGGTGAAAACGTAGCTGTAAAAATAGGGTGCCTTAATGCTAGCCAAAGCTTCTCTGGCTTTGGGGCTAACGTCAATACGCGATCGCCTTGCTCGTTGAGCTTCTTCCGCACTGATAAACCCCAGATTTGCCATGCGGTTGATAATGCGATCGCGCAGTCCAATCGCCGTTTTATAATCCCGAATCGGATTAAAACTATTCGGTGCTGGCAAAATCGCCACCAGCGTCGCCGCTTCGGAAATATTTAAGTCTCTGGCAGATTTATCGAAATAAAACTGAGCCGCATCCTCAAATCCGTTCGCACCAACCCCCAAGTAGATGCGGTTCAGATAATTTCGCATGATCTCGTTCTTACTGTAGAACGTCTCCAGCTTCAGAGCGACGATCGCCTCCTTGATTTTTCGCCCCGCGCTATCTTCTGTCCCCACATACTCCCGAAACAAACTCCGCGCCAACTGTTGCGTGATCGTGCTACCGCCTTGACGAATTCCGCCTCCCTTGACATTCGTCACCACCGCCCGTAGCGTGCCAATAGGATCAACCCCGAAGTGCCAGTAATAGCGGCTGTCTTCCGATGCAATCACTGCTTGAGGCAGATACTTAGAAAATTCTGATAATCGCCCCAATTCCCGGTGCGCCACCGTTCGGGGACGCTGTAACGGCGTCCCATCATCAGAATTAATTACTACTGGCCCTTGTACGCCAGGAGGCAAAGGTCGAATCGGAATATTACGCCACTCAAAAAGAATCCACAATGCCAATAAGCTGGTCAGTCCACCCACCCCATAGAGGGCGTAACGAGTCCCTAGCACGTACCAGGGGGGCGGATTGTGGTATTGAAGCCGAACCGCATCCGCCAATTCGGGTGGTCCTAGGGTGAGGATATCGCCGTGGCGTAGCATGAGGCTATTCAGCCGCCGTCTCCCCCGGTAAATGCCATTAGTGGAGTTTTCATCCTTGATGACAAAGGAGTGCCCGCGCCGTCCTTCTCGGTTTAGTGAAAGATGAACCTGGCTAACGACTGGATTGCGGATGACGATATCGCAAGATTTAGAACTGCGTCCTAGTAAATAGCGATCGCCTAACAGTGGATAAACCTCTGCCTTCGCAGCACCGGCATCCTGCACCCACAATTCCGGCACCTTGGCATTGGGCTTCAGCGCTAGCGCATTAAAATTTACCTTGGCTTGAATGGTCTGTACTGCCTGAGTTAGCTGACCCAGGATGGTTTTCGGCGGTTGTTGGGGTGAGGTCATGTCAGCGGCAAAAGGCTCAATGCAACTAGCAAGAGGTTTGTACTGAATATTCTAATCTCTTGCCTAGGGAGGCGTTATGGAAAAGGGGCAGAACTTAGAAAGATAGGTTTTTCACAAATCGTCTTTTCAAGGACAAAGAAGGGGATTCATTATCAACGGAAAAATCAGATTTCTCGCCCTTCCCTCCGCTTCCTCTCTCCTTATCTCTTCAGCGGGGTCTGCCAGATGAGGAGGGTTGATTCCAAAACCAGGCAATCAACAAACACACCATACCTACATTAATAAACATATCTGCGAGATTAAATACGGCAAAGTGAATCAACCGAAAATCTAAGAAATCAACGACACAACCGCTGAAAAATTTATCGTTGATGACGCAACTGTTGAAAAATCGGTCAATTCCATTGCCCACCGCTCCGCCTAAGATAAAGCCACAGCCTAATTGTTCCCAGCGATCCAAGTTGGGGTTTACTAAAGCGAATCCGATTAAGAATAGACTTACCCCCAAAGAAAGCCAGGGCAACCAAACTTCTCCTTGAAACCAGCTAAAAGCAGCCCCAGGGTTCAATTCATAGGTAAAGTGGAATACATTAGGCCACAGCGCTAAGGTTTCTTTATAGACAAAATTCTGCACCACCCAATATTTAGTTACCCGATCTAGAATCAGGCTAACGAAAGCGGCGATCCAAAAAAAATAATTTTTGAAATTAATTCTCATTAGTCATTAGTCATTAGTTATTTGTAATCAGTGATTAGTCAATCGTTCTTTGGTAATCAGTATAGGTAGATTGTCAACCTCCTACTCCATGACTGCTTGACCAACGAGGGCTTGACTAATGACCGGACCAACGACTTAATAAAGCATTAGCTGGCGTAAGAAATAAGCCAAGACTGTGACTGCACAAACGACTGCCATCTGGGCGGGCAAAGGATAGATGGAGTATTTCAAAATTGCTTCCCATAACGGCAGTAATACGGCTCCCCAGGTCAAAAAATGGGTTACGAAGAGATAAGTCAAACCAGTGATATGGATAACCACTAAGCCACAGATACAGCTGAAGGACAAAGACTCCAATCGCTGCGGTGCCTTAAAAGCTACTAAGCCACAAATCCACGCACCCGGAATAAAGCCTAGTAAGTAGCCAAAGCTGGGTTCTGTAAGATAGTCGAGACCTCCGCCTTGGGAAAAGACTGGAAACCAAGGAGTTAGACCCAATGCCAGGTAAGCAATTTGAGAGAGCGCCCCGGCATTTTTACCGCCCATACAGCCAACTAGCAGCACGGCTCCAATTTGATAGGTCACGCCCAGCGAGTGAGTTTGAATCCCTTGCTGAGACCAATTCCAGGGAAGGTTGGGGAAATACGCTTCTAGAAACGTACCACCAATCGTCAGGAGTAAGCCAATCAAGGCCCACAGTAGTTCAGTGGGAGCAAACACAAGGGTAAGGGAGCAGGAGAGTAAAGGAGCAGGAAGAGTATAAGGAGCCGGGGAATAGGGGCGTCGGAGACCAGCAGGGGTGTCGGAGACCAGCAGGAGAGAAAGAGTCCTGATTCCTCAGTTCTCAGTCCTCAGACCTCAGTCCTCACCAGGAACAGGGAGATTCCGCCCCTACAGCATTCATCCCTTAGCAGTGTATTCGCCAGGAATGGGTGCTTCGCCGCCCGTAAGTCCTAGGGATTCGAGCATAGCATGGTCTTGCTCTGGCGGTTGCCCGATGGTAGTGAGGTAGTGTCCAATCAGCATGGCATTCATTCCTGCTTGAAAGCCCATTGCTTGGAGTTCTCCCATCACGGCTTCCCGTCCGCCAGCGTAGCGCAGAATTTGTTCGGGAAGGATGAGGCGGAAAATGGCGATCGCTTTGAGGGCTTCATAAGGATCGAGTTTCGGGCGATCGCTTAGGGGTGTCCCTTCTCTGGGATTTAATAAATTCAGCGGGACGGATTCGACTTCCAATTCCCGCAGCGCCAACGCCAGATCCACTCGGTCTTCCCAGCTTTCGCCCAATCCCATAATTCCACCCGTGCAGGCTTGAATTCCTGCTGCTTTGAGATTTTGGATAGTTTGAACGCGATCGCGCCATGTGTGCGTCGTCACTATCTCTGGGAAAAAGTTCTCCGATGCCTCTAAATTATGGTTGTACCGCGTTACTCCAGCCTCAGCCAGCGCCTGGGCTTGTTCTGGTGTCACTTCGCCCAAAGCACAGCAAGGTTTAATCTGGGTTTCGGCAATAATTCCCCGTACCGTTTCCAGAATTTGTTCAAATTCCGCCGATTTGGGGCTGTTGTACTTAATGCCGCGTCCTTGAGAAACTAAACAAAACCGCTTTGCCCCGGCGGCTTCGGCTGCTTTGGCTTGGGCAAGAATCTCCTCAGTAGATTTCAAGCCATAAATTGGCGAGTCTTGACCGGGGTGGTGACTAGACTGGGAACAGAAGCCACAGTTTTCCGAGCAATTGCCAGATTTTACATTGACAATGCTGCACAAATCGACTACGTTTCCGCAACAAGCTTGACGGACTTTGTCGGCTGCTTCGCATAGCAGCAAAATATTTTCTTCACCTTCAATTTGGGACAGCGCGATCGCTTCGGCTCTCCCAATCCGCTCACCAGCAATAATCCGAGAGGTCAGGTTTTGCAGCCATTGCCGCAGTGACTCCTGAGAATTGCTGTTAACATCCACGTTTGACACCGATGCTTGAACCACGTTCGGCCCTTTTGATCGTATTTATTGAAACGATGGCATTTTATCACTAGGTTTGCAGACAACTAAAGCCATACCTTAACCTGACCTTTACTCTATCCTTTACGATTAGACGGTAGGCTAATAGCAAAACTGCCCCTGCTAAACTGGAATGTCAAGCAATTGAAAAAATTGCATTCCGAGTAAAAAAGACGGTACGAGTCTAGCTTGCATCAACGAATACAAGTGTTTATTGTTTTTACTAACCAGTGTCTGAGGAAAATAAGCCCGTGAGTTCCGTGACCTCCGGTTCGCAGAAAATTATGAAACCCCGCTCCGATTTGGATCGGACGATGGATCGGGGCTTTATTTGGCTAACTCGAATTTTTGCGTTTGCTGTTGCTGCAATCCTGCTTTGGATAACGGGGCAAGTTGCAATTAAAGCTTGGCCTGCGATTACCGAATTTGGGTTTGGCTTTATTACCTCCACCGATTGGGACCCAGTTCGAAATCAGTACGGAGCGCTGCCTCAACTATACGGCACGATAGCTAGCTCAGCGATCGCCCTGTTGCTTGCCGTACCAGTAGGGATTGGCGTAGCCCTTTTTCTGAGTGAAGATTATTTGCCGCCACGAATTCAGGTGGTAATTGTTTTCCTAGTAGAACTACTGGCAGCGATTCCCAGTGTGGTCTATGGTTTGTGGGGAATTTTTGTTCTAATTCCCCTGTTGAGAGGGGTGGGAACTTGGCTCAACGCTTCCTTTGGTTGGCTGCCCATTTTTAGCACGCCGTTACGTGGTCCAGGCTTGCTCCCCGCAGCACTCGTCCTCGCCATTATGGTATTACCGACAATCGCAGTCCTTTCCCGTGACGCCCTCATCTCTTTACCTCCGGACTTGCGGCAGGCGTCAGTTGGTCTAGGAGCGACTCGTTGGGAGACAATTCTCAAAGTGCTACTACCGTCCGCTTTCTCTGGAATTGTGGGCGCAGTGATGCTAGCGCTAGGTCGAGCTTTAGGAGAAACAATGGCTGTAACGATGTTGATTGGAAATTCTAACAACATCAGTCCTTCTATCTTGGCTCCGTCTAACACGATTGCTTCCCTACTCGCCAACCAGTTTGCAGAAGCAAGTGGTCTGCAAGTGGCAGCTTTAATGTATGCCGCATTAGTTCTGTTTGCTTTAACGCTTTTAGTCAATATCCTGGCTCAGGTACTTATTGAGCGGGTACAGCGAATTTAAGTTGTGCGTTGTTCTGAGGAACTGACAACTGACTTGCACAGGCGGATTTATCAGGTTAGGAAAGCTACTGGCAGATATCTGGTAAAAGCCGCCCCTTTACATCTGACTACTGACCTCTGACTACTGACCTCTGACCACAAATATGATGTCTCAACCCCAGGATCAGCCACATTCCGGATTTCCCAGTCGTAGTTTGAAGCGATCGCCTACTTCCCCCCGGACGCTCTTTGGGATAGTAATGACGGCGCTGACGTTTCTTTGTGCTATCCTTGCCATCCTGCCTTTGATAGCGGTGCTTTCCTATGTGGTCATTCAGGGTATAAGCCAGCTTAACGCCAGTGCGTTCACAGAACTGCCGCCACCTCCTTTGGTACCCGGAGGAGGGTTTGGCAACGCCATTGTAGGAACCATCATTATGGTCGGGATTGCTGCCCTGATTAGCATTCCATTTGGCATCATGGCAGCTATTTATTTGTCTGAATTTAGTAGTACAGGTAAGTTTTCTTACTGGATTCGCTTTGCTACCAACGTCCTTAGTGGAGTTCCCTCCATCATTGTGGGTGTCTTCGCTTATGCTGCTGTCGTGCTCACAATGGGAACTTATTCTGCATGGGCGGGAGGGTTTGCTTTATCAATTTTGATGTTGCCAATCGTAATCCGGGCAACCGAAGAAGCTCTGAGGTTGGTTCCGCAAGAAATCCGACAAGCATCGGTTGGACTGGGAGCGACTAACTTTCAAACGGTGTCTCGCGTAATCTTGCCAGCAGCACTCCCGGCAATTGTGACGGGAACGACTCTGGCAATTGCTCGTGCTGCTGGTGAAACGGCACCCCTGTTATTTACTGCGCTCTTTACTCAGTATTGGCCTAATTGGAATAATCAATTAAAAGAACCAACGGCTTCCCTAGCGGTTTTAGTTTACAACTTCGCTACGTCTCCATTTAAAAATCAGCAAGCATTCGCTTGGGCGGCTTCTTTCATCCTTGTTTTACTGGTTCTGATAACCAGCATGATCTCTCGTCTGGCAACGGCTCGTCGAGTTTATTAATGAACAATTGTTCAAATATGTGTTGCAATGATACAGAAACTTAAACAAAGTAATGCAACAATGAATACATACCAAGGTTTAATAGTATGCTGGGCGCTGTTTTAACATTGAGGACGAAGCCGTAATTTTCTTTACTTCCCAAGCCCCACAATCCTTCGCCCAATCATCTGCCCAAAAACCCACACGGTTTTTGTTAGCCTGTTAAACCCCAAACCCGATCTGACTTTTTAT
The DNA here is from genome assembly GCF_014698845.1 of Coleofasciculus sp. FACHB-1120. Lineage (NCBI taxonomy): Bacteria > Bacillati > Cyanobacteriota > Cyanophyceae > Coleofasciculales > Coleofasciculaceae > Coleofasciculus > Coleofasciculus sp. FACHB-1120. Next base: position 119,516 of record NZ_JACJTV010000005.1, read on the forward strand.
GTTGTCGAATCCTCAAACTAAGAATCAAACTGAGACTGTTTTACAGACGGAAAATCTAAAGGTATACTACGGAAATTTTCTAGCGCTTCGGGACATTTCGATAGATATTCCCAAAAATCGGATTACGGCTTTTATTGGACCTTCGGGTTGTGGGAAAAGTACGTTGTTGCGGTGCTACAACCGCCTCAATGATTTAATTAAAAGTTTTCGGGCAGAAGGCAAAGTTACTTACCACGGTCAAGACCTTTACGCTTCAGACATCGATCCCGTAGAGGTGCGGCGACGGATTGGGATGGTATTCCAAAGACCAAACCCATTTCCAAAATCGATTTATGACAATATCACCTTTGGTGCCCGGATTAACGGATACCGGGGCGATTTGGATGAATTGGTAGAGCGGAGTTTGCGGCAAGCGGCTCTCTGGGATGAAGTGAAAGATAAACTTCGAGCAAGTGGCTTATCTTTGTCTGGTGGACAACAGCAGCGGTTGTGTATTGCCAGAGCGATCGCCGTTCAGCCAGACGTGATCCTGATGGATGAACCCTGCTCCGCTCTCGACCCCATTTCAACACTGCGAGTTGAAGATTTGCTCCACCAACTCAAGGAGCAATATACCATCGTGATCGTGACGCACAATATGCAGCAGGCATCACGAGTATCCGATATGACAGCCTTTTTCAACGTCGAACCGACCGAAAAAGGAGGTCGCATTGGTTATTTAGTCGAGTACGACCGCACCGAAGTTATCTTCCAAAGCCCTCAGCAGCAAGCAACACAGGAATATGTAAGCGGTCGCTTCGGTTAATTAGCCAAGAAAAACGATTGATTGAAATGATGTAAGGGCAGGTTTTCTGCCCTTACATCATTCTGGTATACCTATCAGAAGTATCCCTACCAGATTGTTTTATTCAGCAAAGTCCAAAAGAGTTGGCGCTTTCATCTTTTTCCGCCTCTGTTAAAGGGATGAATAAAAAGATGAAAATCGTGAAATAGATGGGCACAAATAAATGTAACTGCCGGTGAGATGTCATGGATCATTCCGATGAACCATGAGTCATAAACCTTGAACCACCGAGAGTCTACGATTATTTACACCAACCTGCTTATCTCTAAAATTAAAAATCTAAAATGCTAAGGGTTCCAATTCGAGATAGGATAAACTCTGATTTTGCATTTCCATCTCGTTTGGTAAAAAAAATACTTATGAAACGTTATTGGTCACGTCTCCTAGCCCTGGTTTTGGTAGTTACGATGGGATTGATGGGCTGTTCCTCCAGCAGCTCGCTAGGACTGAGTGGAGATTACCGCCAAGATACCTTGGCTTTGTTGCAAGGCTTGAGAACAGCAATTGAATTGCCAGAGGGTACACCAGATAAAACCGCAGCTCAGACACAAGCGCGTCAGATCATTAATGACTTTGCCTCTCGCTATCGGCGGGATAGCTCTGTCGCGAAGCTGAGTTCTTACACGACGATGCGAACTGCATTAAATTCCTTAGCAGGGCATTACAGCTCTTATCCGAATCGTCCGCTGCCGGAAAAACTGAAGACTCGCTTAGAGCAAGAGTTCCAGCAGGTGGAAGCCGCTCTGAGACGAGAGGCTTGAAGCATTAGCTGGCGAGTTTTTAGCTGTTAGCTGTTCATTGACTAGCTAATCGCTAATTTCTTGAATGGGGATAGCCTCTGCTTCTAGACCCGGTTGGGGATGATGGTAGATGGAATTAATTTCCCGTGACCAGTTGAGCGATCGCATCCGCTGCAACACGCAGCACAGACGGCGGATGCGATCGCCGCAGACAAAGCAATGACAGATTACACCATTTTTTTTAAATTTCAGAAGATAAAATCTTGAAATCCAGTTTGGGCTTTGGTTTGATAATCCCAAATGGCAAAAAACATGGCAGTTGGTATCGTCGGTCTTCTGGGTGCCTCTTTCAACTAAAAAGCAGAGATTTGCCCGGAAAAGCGGGTAAATCTGTGTATAGAGTCAATTGACAATTGCTGATATGATGCTCAACCAGCGAAATCGGTTCGGATGACACCTTATGTCCCATCCTTTCGTCTGATGGGTAGACATATCTAACAGTTCTATGAGATTGGTGCTTAGGAGGAAGTTCGTGGGTCAGGCATCGTTAAGATTGCCGCAAACTTGGCAGCGTGTCTATCGCGGTTTAGTTGCAGCAGTTCTGACCAGTAGTAGTCTTATCAACCCTTACTTGGGTTCGCAATCCGCTCTAGCTCAAACAAGGGCATATTGCCAGCTTTCAGCAGATGCGATCGCCCAAAAAGAGAGTTTACGTGCTTCAGCCGTAAAAGGAAACGCGGATTCCCAAAGTCGCTACAAAACACTCTTGAAAAAACACGCAGAGAGTTTGCAGCAGTGTCGTCAGCAAACTTGGCCCCGCGTACAGGCAATCTGGCTGCGCCTGTATCCCTGTGACATCCGTCCTGGGGCACTGGATCAATTAATGGATCGCTTGGTTAACCGGGGCTATAACCAGGTCTATGTCGAAGTTTTTTCTGACGGTCAGGTGCTACTGCCTAAGGCAGAAAACTCCACACCCTGGCCATCTGTCGTCAGAACTCAAGGCGCTGAGAAAGTGGACTTGCTCGCACAAGCGATTAACAAAGGGCGCGAACGAGGGATGCAAGTCTATGCCTGGATGTTCGCCATGAACTTCGGCTACTCCTACTCCCAGCGACCCGATCGACAGCAGGCGCTAGCCCGCGACGGTATGGGAAAAACCAGTTTGTCAGTCACAGAGGACGGTTCTCAAGCCTTCATCGATCCTTACAACGCCCAAGCAAAACGAGACTATTACCAGCTGGTTCAAGAGGTGGTTCGTCGCCGTCCCGATGGAGTGCTGTTTGACTACATTCGGTATCCCCGTCAGTCAGGAAGCGCTTCCGTGGTAACGAAAGTCCAAGACTTATGGATTTACGGAGATGGTTCTCGACAGGCTTTGTATGACCGTGGTCTCAACAATAAGGGGCGAGAGCTAATCCAGCGATATATTACCAAGGGATTCATTAGCGCTGGCGATGTTGCAGGGGTGGATAAACTTTACCCAGATGAGGGATCACCCCTCTGGCAGGGACGCAACCCTGCTGCCGACGAAATGAAAGCAACCGCCTCACAGCGTCAAGCCCGTCTGCAATGGGAGTTGTGGCAACTGAGTGTTGCCCATGCGGCTCAAGGCGTTGTGGACTTTGTGGCGTTAGCCAGCCTCCCCGCCCAGCGACAAGGAATCCGCACGGGGGCGGTGTTTTTCCCGGAGGGGAATCAAACCATTGGTCAAGGGGGATATGATTCGAGAGTGCAACCGTGGGATCGGTTTCCCAGTTATATGGAGTGGCATCCGATGTCCTATGCAACCTGCGGCAACACCAGCTGCATTGTCCCGCAAGTTGAGCGAGTTTTGAGTCTTGCGCCACCCGGCACTCAGGTTTCACCCGTACTAGCAGGGGCTTGGGGCAAATCGTTCAATTCTCGTCCGTCCTTAGAACAGCAGATGCAAGCGATCCGCGCTGGGGCACCGCAAGTCAATTCAATCAGCCATTTTGCCTTTTCCTGGCAAGAACCGGAAGTAGACCGCGATCGCAAGTTCTGTGGTGCTGGCTAGCGATCGCTTTTAGCTGCTCGCTGCCAATCTGGGATACTCGTCACTAGACACGATTCGCAGCGGCACTTGGGTGATTTTTTCTTCCATTAATTGGTCGCTTACAAATTCCATAACCACAGGCTGCAAAAAGAAAAATGCAGCCTTTTTTTCGATTAGCGATCGCTCTTCTAAAGATTCCAAGGCTTCTAGCAATTTTTGCGGTGATAGCACAGCCTGGATCTCCTCTCGCAGTTGTGAAAATGAAAGGATTTGGTTACTCAGGGCGAGGCAATTAATAATTATCTTTTCTGTCTCCGACAACCGCTTAAATTGTTGCTCTAAAAGATTGCGAATCTCACCAAACACGGTAATTTTTTGGTTTAAAAAATCAGAAATATTCCCATGAAATAACTTTTGAATCGTCGTCGAGACGATTTTCAATGTCAATGGATTGCCTGCATAGTATTCAATTAACTGGCTCCAGTCGCTTGGCGAACCCCATAAAGAACCTTTAGCCCGCAATATTTCCTGTACTGGTTCTACCTGCAAGCCTTTTAGTTTCAAGACTCGAACAGGTAAAGTTTCTCCTTCGAGTAGTCCGATTCCTTTTGGCTTCTCCCGACTCGTTAGCACCAAGCAACTTTGATGGGGTGTTTCTCCTAGCCGTTTCAAAAGTTCACCATAATCCTCATAGCCTTGACGATAGTGTCCAGTGCTAAAGTGCAAGGAAGGCTTGGACAAATCGCCCCCGTGCAGAATCGCCTCCGCATTATCGAATACCAACAGACAGCGAGAAAGCTTTAAATAACGAATCAATAGCGAAATTCTTCCGTCTACCGTTGCGGGTAAATCAGTTTCTCGCTCGTTGGATAGGAATCGGATCAGCTCTGCTAGCAGCTCTTTGAGCGGCGGAGCATTGCGTAGACTTCGCCAGATGACAAACTCGAATCGCTCTTGAATTTGAAGCGCTAACTTCACCGATAAACAGGTTTTGCCAATCCCGCCCATTCCCAACAGTGTCACCAATCGGCAGCGTTCCGACAAAATCCAGTGGGTTAATATTGCTAGTTCTTCTGTACGCCCGGAGAAAAAACCATACTCAGGTGCTTCGCCCCAATCTTGCCGTCCTTCTTTCGTCGTGGCGCTTCCTAGCTCTGCAATCGGCTCAATTTTAGAAGCGGGTAAATCGTAATCACTTTGTTCTAATAAGAGGTTAAAAGCTCTGAAGCAACGACTCAGGGTGCGCTTATCAACCCCAGCTTCACAAGCAAATACCTTCATCAGGGTATCTGGATCTAAGCCAGTGCGATCGCTTAACGCTTCCAGAGTGTACCGATTGTGAGATTTTTCACAACTTTCCGCTTCAGATTTTGCAGCCTCGAGTTTCTTTAATCCTTGAGGCGTGAGAATCACACCACGCCTGCGTTTTTGTTGTTGTAAATTCATCAGAGAAATATCTGAGTTTAACAAACATACCAACCCGTGGGGCAGGCAAAACCCGGTGTATGTGGTCTGTGGGCAATAGGTTCCACCCCACTAAATAGACTGCTACAAACTTCGGATACAGATTTCCTGAACCTCAAGGAACTTAATCACCCCGATTATGGCAAAGCTATCGGCTGGTTGATCCGAAGATTAAGAAAATTTTCCGATTTTAAGCAACTTCGTAAAGTTAGCATCTTAATTTTTTTCCAGATGAAAAGCTTACGATATCTGGCTTTAGAGAATTCATTGCCAGAAATATTTAAGTTCTTTGTTTAGATCCTAAACTTCGGTGGCTGATATTTGATGGACGCTGCAAACTGGACTTATGCAAACCTCAATGAATTTTGCTTGTTCAAGCACAAACACTTCGTTAGAGAAAATTTTCAGGAATTGATTTGCTGGGTATTGTGGTTTTCTTCCGAAGCAAGCTCTCAAGTTCGTTTGTGTACCAGTATCCGCGATGAATCATGGGTAGGATACTTTTTTTCACAAACAATTATGTTGACATTAGGCAAATCTAAGAATCATGAGTCAGAAAAGAACCGGATAAATCTACTCTTTAAAATCCCACAGTAAAACCAGCAGTCAAAAAGACTTAAATTCCCCTATTAGGAGCGCTGGAAGGAATCAGTGTGTAAGACCTGCAAAATTCACAAAATTACAGCTAAGTACAAGTCGTGTACCCATCTCAAAAAGGCTTAATTTAGCACCTTTATTGTCATCAACAGTCCATCGCATTCATTTATGGAGACATCCGCAATGACCTCACTACTCAACTTAAATTCAACAGACGATCTGGAGTTCGGCAAACACGTCTCGCGAACGAACGTCCAAAAGATACCCATTTCGGTAAACCAGTTTTGGTCCGGATTCGATGACTATCTCTCGTTGCAGAAAGTTCTCGGCGCACACGAAAATACTGAACTGGAAACCGGGGATGGAAAACCGGAGAATGGAGTAGGAGCCATCATCCGATTCGATTTCATGGGTGGAATCACTCGCGAGCGGCTGGTTGTTAAGGACGATCAAAACCACGTGTGGAAGATCGACATCCCAGAGCCGAATGTGCTGTTCACGTTCTACGAAGCTACTGCGCGGGTATACGACACGGAGACTGGCCCAGAAGTAGCGCTGACGATGGAAGTCGTGATGCGGAGCGAGAACCGAGAAGATCGGGCAAAAGCACTCCAGATTCTGGAAAACTTCCTGCCAACGCGCATTCCTGAAGTCACCAACTTCATCCTCCAAAGAGACGGAATCAAGTGTTCGTTCGAGTTTGATGTCTACTGTCCCGTAGATAAGTTGTGGGCTGTCGTTGGCAATTGGCAGGATGTCTCATGGGTGCAATACGCCACTGGGGTGAAAATAGGGCCTGACAATAAGCGGCAGATCCTCTTCCCGAACGGTGGAGTTGTCGAGGAGAGCCTCGTGTCTGTCTCGGACAAAGACCGAACTTTAGCCTATGAAATGACCAAGAGTGCTTCGATGCCAATCAATCTCTACAGGGCTACAGTGAAGCTCTCTGAGGTGAATGCCGAAGTCACCAAAGTGAACTATGACAACATCTTCATCCCTGAAGAGGGGCAAGATGCCCAGCAACTCAAAGCCAATATCGAAAAGATGTTCAACCAGCGATTTGAGTGGGTCAAATCGCAATTTGACACTCGCAAAGACACCCAGAAAAAAACTAGCAGCGCAAATGTCACAGGTATCGTTCGCGCCCCAATTGACAAAGTGTGGGCGGTCTTCAGACCCTTTGGTGAGGAGACGATGAAATGGTGGCCCATCTATGAATCGATGAAATTGGATGCCCCAGGCAAAGACGAAGTTGGGGCAATCCGCTCCTTCAAGACTCTCTCAGGGCGCGAATATAAAGAGCGTCTGGAGATGCGCGACGACCAGAAGCACATCTTGAAATACTCCTTTGTCGAAGTCAAACCCAGTCTCCCCATAACGAGTGCCATCACGACTGTTGAGATGTCAGCCCAGAGTCCGACCGAGACGGTGATTCATTGGTTTTCTGAAAGTGAAATCAGCAGCCCCGTTTTTGCCGGACAAATCACTAGCGGTCAGGAGAAGACTTACACCGAAGCGATCAAATCCCTGGATAAGCACTTTAATCCCAGTATTGGCAAGCTAGAAATTGAACTGATTAGCGGCAAAGATTTGCTCAAAACTGGCTTGTTTAATCCCGATCCTTTTGTCGTCATCGATCTTGACGAGGCGAAGCCACAAGAATCGAAGGCTTGTTTGCAGACTTGCAACCCCTTCTGGAACGAAAAGTTCACCTTGGACTTGGTGAGCATTGAGGGTAAGCTGCGTTTCAGCGTTTGGGACGCCAACCTCGGCAAAGATGAGTTTATGGGCACTGCCGAAGTTGATTTGCACGAGTTGAAATCTGGTCAAGTAACACGTAAAACGCTACCGCTAAAGCGTACCCAGCGTGGAGAGATTGTCGTTTCCTTGCAGTTGTTGCTGGATTCCGGGGAAAAACTCCCCAACACCAAAGAGATGGAGCATCAACAAGCGATCGCTTTCCTCACTGGTGTTTTGGACGATGTTAAAAAGCAAATTTTGCAAGTCGTGCAGCAGCAGGCAGCTGGCAAAGACCAAAAGTATGAATATCAAAGGTATCCTCGCCGGTCGGATACGCCTGACGTAGCTTTGGAAGAACTTCCCCGGATGGTGAAAGGTCTACCTCCTATGGAGGCACTACCACCCCAGAAACTGGGATTAATTTCGCAGCGGATCGCTGAGTACGCTTACTCAGAAGTAGGATTTGTCAACAGGCTACAGAAGATCCAGCAGGAGGGCGGCGATCCCTGGACAGCCTTCTACGATGGTTGGGTCAAGTCTCCATATAACCTTCCGAAAACGTGGAAGGACGATCTGGAATTCTGCCGCCAGCTGATCCAAGGGGTTAATCCGATGTGCATTACCCTCTGCACAGACGAAAGTGTTGTCCCCAAAGACATGGCACACCTGACTGCACAAGGGAAAACCATTCCGGAGCTAATCGCCCAAAAACGGTTATTCATCCTGGATTACCAATATCTGGAGGATATCCCCCAGCTCGGTGGTAAAGTTTTCTATGCTCCATACGTGTTGGTATACCGGGAACTCTTGGAGGATGGCAAGTCCCGACTGAATCTTCTTGGCATCCAACTAACGCGCCACACAGACCGCAAAAACGAGGTCTACACTCCTAACTCACCCTGTCCCAACAAGTATTTGCTCGCGAAGATTCATGTAGCCTGTGCTGACAACCAGTACCACCAGTTTATTTCTCACTTAGGCTACGCGCACTTAGCGGCAGAATCTTATGCCATCAGCCATCACAACGCTTTTCCTAAAGATCACCCGATTGGTCAAATGCTGAAGCCGCACTTCCAAGACACCATCGGTATCAACTATCTTGCTCGTCAGACTCTAGTCTCTTACGTAGCTCCCTTTACCAATAATACTTTCGCGACTGGCACGGGGGGCGGCTTGCACCTCTTCCTGAAAGCATGGAAGCAGTGGGACTTTTTTAGGATGAGCTTCCCGCAAGAACTCTTATCGCGGGGATTTGACGAGCAAGGTTCGGACGGCGTTGAAGACTTCTACTATCGTGAGGATGGCTTCAAAATTTGGAATGCAATTCGGGAATACGTCAGCAATATCGTGGCGGCTGTGTATAAGGATGATGCCGCAGTAGCAGCAGACAAAGTTATCCAAGCTTGGGCGCAGGAAACTGCCGATCCGGAGCGTGGAGACGTTCCTGGTTTTCCATCTGCCATTGAAACGCGGGAGCTGTTGGTCGAAACCCTGACCAGTATTATTTTCCTAGTCAGCGCCCAGCATTCAGCCGTTAACTTCCCCCAAGAGCAATACCTAGCGTATATCCCTAACCGACCCAATGCCCTCTATAAGGGAGTCCCTGAAACTGAAGGCGATATCACAATGGAATACGTGATGAGTTCCTTACAGAGCTTTGTCAGCTCTCATTTTGAAATCGCTTTCGCCTACTTCCTCACCACCCCGTCTTTGCATCCAATGTTCGAGTTGCCGTTAGAAAGCGATCGCTTCTCTGATATCCACGCGATTTTTATGGCGAAGCTGAATCTAATAGCGGTGGAGATTGAGCAGCGGAACAAACGGTTGGAACAGGAAGGCAAGACTCCTTATCCCTACCTGTCACCGAAGCAAATTGCTTCCAGCATTGATATTTGATGGTTTTAGTACAGCTTAAGCTGGAGAAGGCATCAATAGACTGATTTTCCATGATTCCTAGGGAGGCGATCGCTTCCCTAGGAGTTGATAATACAAAACAGGTTAAGAGCCTTCACCGCCTGATTTTGACTGCATTGAGTTGACAAGCGAACAAGGAACAAACAATGAAGAATCGGAAACTTGGAAGCCAAGGACTGATTGTTTCGGAACTGGGACTAGGATGTATGGGGATGTCCGAGTTCTACGGTACAGCTGATGAAACCGAGTCAATTGCTACCCTTCACCGCGCTCTTGATCTGGGTGTTACGTTTCTCGATACCGCTGACGTATACGGAATTGATGGCGCGAACGAACTTCTAATCGGCAAGACGATCGCAGACCAACGCGATCGCGTCGTTCTAGCCACTAAGTTCGGCATCGAGCGCACAAAGGAAGCCATGATCGGCATTAATGGCAGCCCTGAGTACGTCCATCAAGCGTGTGATGCATCTCTGCAACGGCTGGGATTTGATTATATTGACCTCTACTACCTCCACCGAGTTGACCTGAGGGTTCCGATTGAGGAAACAGTTGGGGCAATGGCAGAGCTGGTAAAACAAGGTAAAGTCCGCTTCATTGGTCTCTCTGAAGTCTCTGCTGAGACATTGCGACGTGCCCATGCCATCCATCCCATTACTGCTTTGCAGACAGAATACTCGCTCTGGAGCCGCGATCCAGAAGACGAAATTCTACCCGCAGTTCGCGAATTAGGGATTGGCTTTGTGCCATATAGTCCTCTAGGGCGCGGCTTTCTTTCCGGTACGCTGACCAGTCCAGACCAGCTTGCTCCCGACGATTTCCGCCGGACTTCGCCAAGGTTCCAAGGAGAAAACTTTTACAAGAATCTTGACCTAGTTGAACGGGTAAAAGAAATTGCTGTCGAAAAAGGCGTTACTCCCGGTCAATTAGCCCTCGCGTGGTTGCTCTCCCAAGGAGACGACATTGTGCCGATTCCTGGAACAAAGCGCCGTCAATATCTTGAAGAAAATGTCGCGGCAGTAGAGATTACATTAACGCCAGAAGAACTTGACCGCATCGATGAGGTAGCACCCAAGAACATTGCATCTGGCACTCGTTACCCGGATATGGGTACGGTGAATCGCTAAAGAAACCTCAAGCCTAAGTGCAAAAAGATTGAGCTAGAGAACATCCGCGTTCCGGTGATTACACCGGGCGCGGGTGTAACCACAACCAGCGCGATTGTTAAGACCCCCACGAGGCGATCACTTCAAGCGTTGACTTAATCGTTGATGCCACTCTTAAGGATGGTCACAGGAGCGATTATTGAGTGCGATCGCTCTCTGCTTCTGAACCAAGATGACAAGAGTGCGATCGCGTAGCCTCCTTTTTCAACCCACCACAAAATTCACCAACTTTCCAGGCACTACAATCACCTTTTTAATTTCCTTGCCTTCGATGAACCGCTGAGCAACTTCTGACTCGCGGGCATACTGTTCTAAAGCTTCCCGATTCGCATCAGCGGGCACTTGAATCGCCCCACGGGTTTTGCCCATGACTTGAATCACCAGCGTGATTTCATCGACAACCAAGGCAGCCGGATCGACAGTAGGCCAAGTTTGGGTGTGTACCGAATCGCTGTGACCGATTGTGTGCCACAGTTCTTCAGCAATGTGAGGGGCAAAAGGAGCCATCAGGTGAATCAGAGTTTCTATCCCTTCGGCATACACTGGCGAGTCTTTGCATTTGGCGTCAGCTAAAGCATTGCTCAACTTCATTAACTCGGAAATTGCTGTATTGAATTGATACTCGCCCTCTAAATCTTCTGTAACCGCTTGAATCGCCCCGTGAATTGCCCGTCGCAAGTCTTTTTCGCCCTTATTCATTTCTCCCCCTTTCTCAGGGGGGCTAGAGGGATGAGCAACAAATTCTGCCGCCAGTCGCCAGACGCGGTTAAGGAAGCGAAATTGTCCTTCAACGTCGGCATCATCCCATTCCAAATCTTTTTCTGGGGGTGCCTTGAACAAGATAAACATCCGCGCCGTATCTGCCCCGTACTTAGCAAGGACTTCCTCTGGATCGATGCCGTTGTACTTCGACTTGGACATCTTTTCATAAAAGACTTGCAACGGTTCCCCCGTTTCTGGGTCTTTTGGATCGGCTGGGTCTACCTGTGCCGCTGGAATGTATTTTTCAGTGGCAGGATTTTTGTAGGTAGTGCCCTGCACCATGCCCTGAGTTAGTAGGCGTTGGAAGGGTTCGTCGAAGTTCAAAAGACCGCAGTCTCTCAAAACCTTGGTAAAGAACCGCGAGTACAACAAGTGCAAAATCGCGTGTTCAATCCCGCCCACATACTGGTCTACCGGCATCCAGTCATTGGTTTTTGCGGGGTCGAAAACTTGCTGTTCGTTTTTGGCATCGGGATAGCGCAAGAAATACCACGACGAATCAATAAATGTATCCATCGTGTCCGTTTCCCGCTTGGCTGGGGTGCCGCAAGAGGGACAAGGAACATTAACAAAAGCTTCCATCTGCGCCAGCGGAGACGCCCCGCGACCCGTGAATTCTACCTCTTCCGGCAATCGAACCGGCAAGTCTTCATCCGGCACCGGCACCGTACCGCATCTGGGACAGTGAATTGCCGGAATAGGTGCCCCCCAATAGCGTTGCCGCGAAATTAACCAATCCCGCAGGCGATACTGCACCCGCGCTTTCCCCCAACCCTCTTTTTCTGCGTATTGAACAATCGCTGTTTTCGCTTCCGTTGAATCCATCCCATTAAATTGGTCTGAATTCACCACAATTCCTGGTTCGGTATAAGCCTGCTGTAGAGACCCAAAATTTCCCGTCTCTACATCATCCCCTGGCGGCACAATTACAACCTGAATGGGGAGATTCTGCTCCTTAGCAAACCGGAAGTCCCGCGTGTCGTGGGCTGGAACACCCATCACCGCGCCAGTGCCGTACTCGTACAATACATAATCGGCAATCCAGATGGGAATTTCTTCTCCCGTAAAAGGATTCATCGCCTTCCCGCCAGTCGGAATACCGCGCTTTGGCTTATCCTCTGCGGTGCGTTCCAATTCGCTTTGTTGGGCGACTTCTTGGATAAATCCTTCTACCGCCTCTTTTCGGTCTGGAGTTGTCACTTTGGCAGTCAAAGGATGTTCTGGCGCTAGCACCACGTAAGTCACGCCATAGACGGTATCGGGACGAGTGGTGAAAACCCCAATTTTTTCATCCAACCCGACAATCGGAAATTCTAGGTAAGCGCCAGTGGATTTACCAATCCAGTTCGCCTGCATCAACTTGACTCGTTCGGGCCATCCGCTCAATTTGTCCAAATCGTTGAGCAATTGCTCGGCGTAGTCGGTAATTTTTAGGAACCACTGCCGCAACATTTTCCGTTCGACTTTGGCACCGGAACGCCAAGATTTGCCGTCGATGACTTGTTCATTTGCCAGCACCGTCTGGTCGATGGGGTCCCAATTGACGGCGGCTTCTTTCTGGTAAGCCAGTCCGGCTTTTAAAAACTGCAAGAAGCTCCACTGCGTCCACTTGTAATAGTCGGGCGAACAGGTGGCAACTTCGCGGTTCCAGTCGATTGAAAGCCCTAACTGCTGCAATTGATGCCGCATCTGAGCAATATTTTGATAAGTCCATTTTCCGGGAGCAATGCCCCGGTCAATAGCGGCATTTTCGGCTGGCAAACCAAAGGCATCCCAACCCATCGGATGGAGTACGCGATACCCTTGCATCCGCTTGAGTCGGGCAATCACATCCGTGATGGTGTAGTTGCGGACGTGTCCCATGTGCAGGCTGCCCGATGGATAGGGGAACATGGACAGAGCATAGAACTTGGGCTTAGTGCTATCTGTGGGGGTTTTATCTAAGCTTTGTTCTGCCCAAGTCTGTTGCCACTTTTCCTCGATTGCTGCTGGGTTGTAACGGGACTCCACGGAAAAAACTCCTGCTGGATTAGTAATCGTGTCTGCCTCAATATTCTGACACAATTGTTCACCATAGTCTGGACAGTAGGCTACACTATCGATTTAAATTTTTCTGTTTTTTGCTGACGCAGAAGACATCCACATCCTACGTAGATAGGGGCTGAACTGCACTAAGGATAATCAGTGTTTATCACAATCCTTTTTGATTGAACGGATATTCTTTGAAAAAACTGTGTTTGGGGAGCCTGCGCTTTGCGCTTAGAACGCACTAGCGATCGCGTTGCCATGCTCCAAGGACGATAGCCTATATGTATTAGCGATATAGAACGTGGAGAAAGAGTAAGAATAGGAGTTAATAAATCATTTGAAATTACGATGTTAAGTAAGAGTAATATCTTTTTAGCAGCAATGTTTTACATATCTATAGCAAGTAGATTTTGAGTAATTTACAAGTCTTTGTTTACGGCACTTTGAAACCGGGAGAGTGCAATTACGAGCGATACTGTGCTGGAAAGGTGGTGGAAGAAGAAAGAGCGATCGCATTCGGTGAACTTTTTTCCCTCCCAGCAGGGTATCCCGCGATGATCCCTGGCAGTGCAGAAATTCACGGATTCTTACTCACGTTTCCCGATTCAACTGTGTTACAGACACTTGATAATCTGGAAGGTTATGATCCTCATCGCCCAGAGGCACAAAATGAATATAACCGGCACCAAATTGAGACGTATAACCTATCTGGGCAGCCGCTAGCAATGGCTTGGACTTACTTGATGACCCCCGCTCAAGTTCGACACCAAAAAGGGGTTCTGCTGACCTCTGGATGGTGGAGCCGCTTAAAAAATAATGAGTGATGAGTTTATTCTAAAACTCATCACTCATTACCCAATATTTTTTAAGTCAGAGCAGATTAATTCTGATATTCGTTGGCGTCAGATCCATCTACTGATGGCTTCACAAATTTTTCTGGAGCCGCGACTGCTGCTTTGGGAATCTCCACTGCGGGGTGATTCAGGGCAACCATCAAAGGCTCTGCTGCCGTCTCTGAGATGGGAGCTTTTGCTAGTTGAGGACTCAGGGAGTGATTACCCGGAAGAATTCCTGACAAAGCGCCGACAAACAAAGCTGCGATCGCAGCACCGCCCCATGCAGCAACCCGTTGGGAGCGGCGGCGGTTGATGCGTCCGAAAACTTGATTGACAGCCTGTTGTGCTGATTGCTCGGACTCTGGAACGGGAAGCGTTTGTAAGCCCTGGCGTAATTTCACCAGTCTGGTATACAAACACTGCATTTTGGGGTCACTTTTAAGCCATTCCTGAACTTGTTTGCGCTCGTCAGCGGTTACTTCACTATCTAAGTAGGCACTGAGCAATTCAAAGCGATCGCGCTGCAAAATATCCATCTCCTTAGAGACTTGTGCGTTTGCAGGGCACCGCTGTCCAGAATCCTTACGATTGTTAAAATCAGAGGTCATTTTCACATCACCAGCAAGTCACACAATAGGAAAGCAGAGCAGTCACTGATCTTTGCCACATTCAGTATATACTTAGAAACTTGTATTTCATTAAAATCTTAACCGTTTTGTCAAGAAGTAAAACACAAGTGATGGAGAGCTGACTTAATCCGTGATAACCAGGGGTAGAGTTACATTTACGCTTAGTCTAGTTTTTAGCAAGCGATCGCAGCAAGTAGAAATCTACCCTTTTTTCACGACCTAACTGAAATCGTTTCGTGGAAGCCACACCTTGCAGCACTTCAGCGAACAAGGAAGGCGACTTTACTGCTTTGAGCATAATCGGCAATCCCAGAGGTACGAATCTACCGAATAGCTGAAACCAGATTCTCTCCCTAAGTTAGATTAATTTCCGTCTAGGTAGTTTTGCAGCTGAGATTGCAGTCGCTGACGCGCTCTAGCAATTCTAGATTTTACCGTTCCCAGGGAGACACCTGTGATTTCGGCAATTTCTTCATAAGCCATGCCTTCGATTTCTCTTAGGACGATGGTAGTGCGAAACACCTCTGGCAGATCGGCGATCGCTTCATGCAGCTGCTCATAAAATTCCCGCGTCGTCATGTCTTCGTCGGGACTTGGATTGTCAGATGCAATTTCCCAATCCATTTCGCCGTCATCCATCATGCGAGGCGCATCCAACGACAGCGGATGAGACACCCGTTTGCGTTTACGCAGCTCATCGTAAAACAGGTTCGTGGCAATCCGGCTCAACCACCCCCGGAACTTGACTGGCTCCTGCAACCGCTTAATATTGCGGTAAACCCGAATCCAGACTTCTTGAGCTAAATCTGCCCGATCCTGCCAATCCGGAGCCAGATGGTACAAAATCTTATCGACATGAGACTGATACCGGCGCAAAAGTTCGGCAAAGGCAGCGCGGTCAGGACGCAGCCCCGCCTGACAATGCAGAATTAGATCGTAGTTTGACAGTTTTTCAGGTTGCACCGGCGCTTGAGAAACCGTTGCTTCAGCTGTTGACCAGGATACAGGAATCGATTGAGTCATGGATGGATATAGGGTTTAAAACATCCTAACCCTCCAAGACGCTGCCACTTTGACAAGGTTCCCGCTTGTGGCGGAATGCTAAATGGCGTTCTACACCAATCTAGCGAATCGAAGGATACAACGTCGGGAGTTATTCATATAAATACGAACTTGTAACACTCCATCCGGGAAATAAGAGTAAACAGGCAGAGGAGCAGGGGCAATTTAAGAGAAAGTCTTTTCTGGTCGGAGTTAGAGGCGAATATAATTACACCAGGATTGCAGAGGAGGAGGAAATCATTCCAACGCTACTGCCCCCAACGCTTTCAGCGTCGCTTTCTGCGCGTCTGTTAAACCTGTAACGCCAGTAATATTCATGCCTTCGTAGGGTCTTTCACTTCTCAAGGTGTTCAGGCACTCGCCTGTCGCTACATCCCAAAGCTTAATCATTTCATCTTGTCCACCGCTCGCGAGTATTTGTCCATCTGGACTGAAGACAACTGACCAAACGCGATCGCTATGTCCGTAGAAAGTTTTCAGGCACTGACCCGTACTAACATCCCACAGCTTAAGAGTAGAGTCATCACTGGCGCTCGCCAGCATTTTACCATCCGGGCTGAAAGCAACTGACCAGACCCCATTGGTATGTCCCTGTAAAGTTTTCAGGCACTCACCTGTACTCACATCCCACAATTTCACGGTATAGTCATCACTGCCACTAGCTAGAATTTGACCATCCGGGCTAAAGGCAACTGACCAAACTCCATTAGTATGACCCTGCAAAGTTTGGTGACACTGCCCTGTATGGATATCCCACAACCTTACGGTATAGTCACCACTCCCACTCGCCAAGATCCCTCCTAACCCGCATTGGTAAGGGGGAAGCGGACTCAAGGCAACTGACCAAACCCAGTTGGTATGCCCCTGAAATATTTTCAGACACTTCCCGCTACTAACATCCCACAACCTGACAGTGCGATCTCCACTACCACTAGCTAAAGTATTACCTTGAGAATCGAAAGCAACTGACCAAACCCAGTTGGTGTGCCCCTGAAATATTTTCAGACACTTCCCGCTACTGACATCCCATAACTTGATTGTTTCGCTGCCAACAGCTAAAGTTCGATCGTCTGGGCTATAGGCAACTGACATGACAAAACTAGAGTTGCCTTGCAAAGTTTTAATACAGCGACCTGCCATATCCCACAATCTCACAATACAGTCACCACCCCCACTAGCCAAGGTCTTACCTTGAGAATCAAAGGCGAGTGACCGTAATCGATTCATGTATCCTCGCAAGGTTCTTAAGCATTGCCCGGTACTGACATCCCATAGTTTTACAGTACAGTCACCACCCCCACTAGCCAAGGTGCTACCTTGAGGACTGGAAGCAACTGACCAAACCTGACTCGCGTGACCTTGCAAAGTTCTGATGCAGCGACACGTGGAGACATCCCACAACTTCACTGTTTGATCGTGACTGCCAGTGATAAGTGTTTGACCATCCGGACTGAAAGCAATTGATTCTACCAAATGAGTATGTCCCTGCAAGGTCTTGAGAAGCTGACCCGTACTGAGATCCCACAACTTTATAGTGCAGTCATAACTGCCACTAGCAAGGGTATTACCATCGGGACTGAAAACAATTGACTCTACCAAATGAGTATGTCCCTGCAAAGTCTTGAGAAGCTGACCCGTACTGAGATCCCACAACTTTATAGTGCAGTCATTACTGCCACTGGCTATGCTGTGACCATCCGGACTGAAAGCAACTGACATTACTTGACCAGTGTGTCCCTGCAAAGTTCTCAAGGTTTGACCTGTCTGGACACCCCATAACTTCACCGTCTGGTCATCACTGACACCTGCTAAGGTTCGACCATCAGGGCTGAAAGCAATTGAGTATACCCAACTGGTACGCCCCTGAAAAACTTTCAGGCATTGACCTGTGTTGATGTCCCATAGTTTTATTGTTCGGTCATCACTGCTACTAGCTATGGTCTTACCTTGAGGACTAAAAGCGATTGATAGTACCCACCGAGTGTGACCTTTTAAGGTCATTACTGGTGTCATGTCTGAAACTTGCCACAAGCGAATCTCCCCTGCATCACCTGCTGTAGCTAAAAGTTTTCCATCTGGACTAAAAGCAACTGACAAAATGCTGCCGAAGGTTTCAGTAAAAACTGATTTAGCTAGATCGGCATTCTGGAAATTAACATGATGTAAATTTACATTCCTCAGATAAGCTTGCCAAACAGTTAGATAGGAAAGATCATAACCATTTAAATCTGTCTGTAGTTGACAAAGCAGATTGAGAAGATTTCCCCCTACATACCCTGGCTCTATAGACAAATTATCTCTCAATATGAATAAAGTTTTAGATAAACAATCTATAATCTTGTTTTCGTACCGAAAGATAGCCGTCAACCTATCTAGCAGTGGTTGA
This sequence comes from Coleofasciculus sp. FACHB-1120, assembly GCF_014698845.1. Classification (NCBI taxonomy): domain Bacteria; kingdom Bacillati; phylum Cyanobacteriota; class Cyanophyceae; order Coleofasciculales; family Coleofasciculaceae; genus Coleofasciculus; species Coleofasciculus sp. FACHB-1120. The sequence continues at coordinate 137,701 of NZ_JACJTV010000005.1, forward strand.
ACTATAAAGTGTAACTGAGCTTCTCTAATGTAGTCTTTTGTTTGAGCCTTAATGAGAGCATAGCTGTTGAAGAATTTTATTTGTTTGTTTTTAATTTCTTCGCAGACCTCCTCAATTAAACGGTTAAGCATATATTCCATAACCGCAGGCTGTTGCGTAAAAGTTGCTGATTTTTTCTCTATCAGCGATCGCCGTTGTAGAGATTCCAGCGCTTCCAATAGTTCACGTTGCGATACTGGTGGTACGATGTCTTCTCGCAGTTCTAGCAGCGAAACCCACTCTCGATTGATTGCCAGCCAGTACATAATCTGCTTTTCTAAAGCACACAAGCGATTAAACTGCTGGTCTAAAATATCCCAAATATCACCAAAAACTGCTGTGCTTTGTTCTAAAAATTGAGAAATATTACCATCGAATAACTCTTGAATAGTCGTAGCAACTATCTTCAAGGCTAAAGGATTGCCTTGATAACGAGCCATTAGGAGTTTTATATCTTCTTCTGAAACTAAAAAACCTTTAGCATGAAAAATTTTATGTCCTTCTACCTCTGTTAAACCGGCTAGTTGCATCGCTCTAACTGGCAATGTTTTGCCTTCCTTGGATGCTATTCCTTTGGGTTTCTCCCGACTAGTTAGCACCAAGCAGCTTTGATGGTTGGTTTCTGCCACACATCTTAATAGCTGTCCATAACCCTCGTATTCTTCTCGGTAATGTCCAGCGCGATCGCCCTCACGCAAAATCGACTCAACATTATCCAATACCAGCAGACAGCGCGATGAGCGTAAATACTCAATCAGCCGCGATACTTTACCGTCTACGGTTTCTGGTAAATCAGTTTCTTGTTGGTTGGATAGGAATTTTATGATGTCTGCCAGAGTATCTTGAACGGGTGGGGCATTGCGGAGACTTCGCCAGATCAGATAATCAAACTCATTCTGAATTTGTTCTGCCAGCTTTACAGACAAAGCAGTTTTGCCAATTCCTCCCATACCTAACAATGTGACGAGGCGACAGCGATCGCTCACGATCCACTGTTGTAGCGTGGCGAGTTCTTCTGTGCGTCCATAGAAAAGCGATACGTCAACCGCTTCTCCCCACTCTTGACGTTTATGAGCGATCGCTATTGAAGGAGCAATCGGATTAGACACCACTTCTGGCATCTGCTGCAATGACAAGACGCGGCGCGAATACCCCTTCAAGACTGACTGCAAATTATTTTTTGTTACCTTCTCTCCAAATGCCTCTGAGAGTAACTTCCACAACTTAGAACCAGCATCCCTAACATAACCAGGATCGTAAGTATTTTTTTTTGCAATCTCCTCGTAAGACTGCCCTTCCCAGGATTCCTCAAACACGATTTTTTGAACTTTGTTTAAACGTCCTTGAGCTAGAACGCTCTCGACAATTTCTAGCGCTTCTTCAACAGTCATTTATTAAAACTTGCCTCAGCAGTAAATGTGAGCGATTTTAAATTCCACAAATAGCGGGTAGTAGTTGCATTACCCGATCTAGATTGCCTTCTAACTTCAAAAACTTTCTTAAGGATTACGTGTAAAAGCTTGGAATTCCCTTTATAAAATCAGTTCTAGTTTTTTGTATACGAGATTGTCAGGATTTATTTTGCCATCTTGATGACATTTATCTGACATTGCTCTGACATTTCTCATGACCTTTTCCGACTGTCAAGCCTAGTACAGAAAGCTTAACTTGGGCTTATGCACAAACGAAAACCTTAATCGAGCAAAAGGAAAAGCAATGCAATTTACAGAAATAAAAGATACTTATCAGCAACTTTGGCGCACCGTTAAAATAACTGATTTAAGCGCCACAGATGCAGTTGTTTCCAGGATTATGCCTAACCGGGGTCGGTACGAACAGGCGCAGCGCGAAAGTGGCGTGTGGTGGCCCGTCATTGCTGCTATTCATAGCCTTGAAGCCTCGCTTTCCTTTAAGGGGCATCTCCACAACGGCGATCCTCTCAGCGCCAGAACCAAGAACTTTCCACCTGGAAGACCGATTTTAGGGTCTCCTCCCTTTACCTGGGAAGAGTCGGCTGCTGATGCTTTGGCAATGAAACGCACAGATGAAGTCAATTTCTTAGATACTCCAGAAGAAATCCTCTGGTATTGCGAGAGATACAACGGCTGGGGCTATCAGACAGGTGCAGGGCGCAACTCAACACCGCCGCGACGTTCGCCCTATCTTTGGTCTAAGACTAATCACTGGAATAAAGGCAAGTTCACCGCAGATGGTCGCTTCGATCCGAGTGCAGGTTCTTCGCAGGTAGGAGTCGCCGCCATACTCAAGCGGATAGAACAACTCGGACATATCAGCTTTGGTTCTGCACAACCTGATGGGAAACGACCGATCCTCCGCTTTGGTGACAAAGGGTTTTGGGTGGGTGTTGCTCAACATACAGTTAATGGCTGTGGCTTTGGACCCATCGGTGTGAATAACGATTTTGACTCAGCAACAGAGCGCATCATCATGAAGTTTCAAAGAAGCGTGGGACTGAATGACGATGGTGATGTGGGACCCCTGACTTGGGCGGCGCTTGATGCACACAAGAAGCTACCAGGTTGGACTCCATTGAGCGGTTCTTCACAGCCAGCATCGACAACTCCTGTTGCAGCAGCACCCATTCTTTGAATCGTCCTAAGAACTTAGTCCAAAGATCGCTTAGCCATTTTCGGCCATAAAACTCGCCAGAAATAGCGAAGTGATTTTTGGATACTCCTTCCGCCTTAAGTACAAACTTTGCGATCGACTAAGGCGTTAATCCCAGAGCGTTGATTAGGGATTTAACGCTTGCTGACTGTCTTTTTTTAGCACTCATATCATCTATTCTTTTGGAGGTTTAGAGCCATGCTTTTGCAAACTTTCTACCATGCCCGACTAAATAACCAGAGTGTGGACTATGGCATTGAAGCGATCGCTTCTGACGAAGAATTAGCCACACATATTCAAGAGGTTTTAATTTGGCTTAAGTTTCTCGATCCACCTGCTGATGGCAAGTTTGGTCCGATTTCTTCTAACGCTCTGGTTGAGTTTCAGGATGTAATGAAGTCATCTGAGCCAGCAGTGTCTGAGGAAAGAGGCTTTCTTGGAGTGGTGACAGCCAGGTTATTGATTGAAACTTCTCCCGATGAGGTGCCTAAGCCTGAAGTGGATCTAACTAAAAATAACCTGGAAGCCCGCATCATCGCCTATATGCTGAAAATGAACTACCGCGTTTCTGTGGGGCCCCAAAGGTACAACATTGTGTATGTCGAGGGAATGAATGCGGACGGTAGCCTGAATGATGATGCTCCCAATCATTTCAACGACCGCCGCCTGGTGATTGAGATTCCGAATGAAGTGCCAATTCTTAGGCAAAACTGGGAAGGAACCACAGAACCCGGTACTGCTTACACTCTGAATCCAATGAAAGGACGAGCCAAAGAATTCGGAGCCGCTCGGATTGCTTTTGGGCAGTATAAAGCCTGGAAAGTCGGTACTCATTGGGGTAGTGGTGCTGAGCCACATGAAGCCTTGGAGCAGGTGTCACCCGTCTCCGTTTACCGGGACAAAAACAAAGACTTTATTCGTAAAGGCGACTTTCTGGACACAGGGATGTTTGACATCAATCAGCACTATGGGTTTGACTATCCGCGCAATGACATCGGCTACGCTGGTGCTGGTTGTCTTGTAGGACGCACCCGGCAAGGTCACAGGGATTTTATGGCACTGATTAAGCAGGATAAGCGTTACCAGCTCAACAAAGAATACAGATTCGTGACAACAATCATTCCCGGAGATGACTTAGTGAAGCAGTTCCCAGGATAGTTAAGTAGCGCGATCGCTGCCCACCTTAGCAAATTTCGTTAAAAGCTTGCATGGCGATCGCATACCTTCTTTAAAAATTTTGTATCTTATAAGGTTAAAAAATGACGTTAGCAGACAATTCCGAAAATCCTAAGGTAGAGACAAACTCATCTGTCCAAACTAGCATAGTAAATCCTCCTCCGAATAGGAGCGGATTCCGCGAATTTTTCTGGAATACATTTAAGGGGAAGCAGAATCAACAACCAACTCTTTTAGGACATTTTTTAATTACAAGCGGTTTGCTAACCCTAATTGGACTTGGTTACTTTTCGCTGGAGTGGGAAGCAGATAAAACAGCAAATAATTGGCTAAGTCCTCAAAAAGAACTTACCCCAGTTGATAATGGTTTAAAACCCAGCGCCTCTGACAGAGCCAGACTAACCGAACAACTTAATGAAATTCAGTCACGAATTAATCGATATTCGGCGATGATGGTCTTTTTCTACAAGCACTACTACATCTCAATTTCCCTGACCTCAGCTTCTGCTCTAGTGGCTGGAATTTGTTTGTTTTTTATTAGTAAGGTAGGGTGGGAGAAAGCAAATAATGGTTTAATTAATGTTTTTATTGTTACTTCTAGTGCTGTAATTTATTTCGGAGATTTACCGGGAATTTTTAAGCATGATGAAAGTAGCGCAGCAAGTCGGGATTTATATCTGGAACATATTTCTTTAAGAAACGAGGTACGCAGCTACTTAGCTACTGGTGGAACTATTGGTGGCGATCCGGAAAAACCCGATGCGTTTAGTCCCACGGAAACGAGTCGCTTTATTCATTATGTAGACAAGAAAATGGCTGAATTAAATAAAATTCCCATTGGCTTTGATGCTACGCGCATTACTGGTATTGAACGTAATTTAGAGAGATTAACTATTCCGGAAAAGGTTACATCTTCGCCTAAAGTCGTGCCAACTAAAAAGCCTATAGCTTCGCCTAAGCCTTTGCCAACTCAATAGTAAAATCCTTGCACCCTTTAAGTGCGATCGCTTACTCAAAGACTACTGTGCGATTTCCGTATACCAACACGCGATTTCGCAAGTGCGATCGCACTGCTCTCGCTAATACCACTCGCTCTAAATCTTTGCCTTTGCGAATCAAATCGTCAACCTCATCTCGATGGCTGACTCGCACCACATCCTGCTCAATAATTGGCCCTGCATCCAAGTCGGCAGTAACATAGTGAGCCGTCGCACCGATGATTTTGACACCACGTTCGTAGGCTTTGTGGTAGGGATTCGCTCCTACAAAGGCAGGTAAAAATGAATGATGAATATTGATAATTTGCGGAAATTGACTGATAAAATCAATGCTAACGATTTGCATATATTTCGCTAGCACAACTAAATCAATGTTGTATTGCCGCAGTAGTTCTAATTGTTTGGCTTCCTGCTGTGATTTAGTTTCTTTGGTAATCGGAATGTGATGATAGTCGATGCCAAATTGAGCGGCTACATCTTTTAAATCGGGATGGTTGCTGATAATTAATGGAATTTCGGCAGAGAATTCTTTTGCTCTGTGACGCCAAATGAGGTCAAAGAGACAATGATCTTGTTTGCTTACCCAGATGGCAATACGGGGTACAGTGTCGGAAAAGTGTAGCTGCCAGTTGGCTTGTAGAGGTTGCGCGATCGCGTTAAACGCTGGAGCAATATACTCTCGCGGCAAATTAAAATCTTCTAATTGCCATTCAATTCGAGTAAGAAATAAACCAGCAGCAAAATCAGTGTGCTGATCGGCATGAATAATATTACCGCCGTTAGCGTAGATGAAATTGGCTATTTTTGCCACCAGTCCCCGTTGATCGGGACAGGAAACTAGCAGCGTTGCGGTGGGGCTGTTCATGGTGAGGAAGAGGGGTTGTAATTATCTAACTTTTTAGGTTTTTCTGTTTTTGAAGTCGCGTTTTCACTATTTTTTTGGAGAGGGAGATGGGCTGGGCTGAGGTGACTTAGCTGGTGTTACATTTTTGATTGCTGGGGAAGGAGAAGGACTGGGCTGAGGTGGCTTAGATGGTGTTACATTTTTGGTTGCTGGGGAAGGAGAGGGACTGGACTGAGGTGACTTAGCTGGTGTTGCTTTTTTGATTTCTGGGGAAGGAGAAGGACTGGGCTGAGGTGACTTAGATGGTGTTGGTGTTGCTTTTTGAGAAGTTCCGTTTTTAGTATTTTTTGGAGACGGAGAAGGATTAGGATTATCTGGCTTAGATGGTGTTGCTTTGTCTGATGGTTTGCCGGGAGTATCTTTCTTACTTTCTGGAGAAGAAGAGGGACTGGGCTGAGGTGACTGAGACGGTATTGCTTTGTCAGAGGTTTTATCCGGACTATCTTTTTGAACTGTTTCCTTGGCTTTCCATTCTGACAAAGGGCGTTTTACACCATACTCAAAGTCTATCGGGACTAAAAGCACCTCTAGCTGCTGAGGGGTCTGGGCGGGGGGGTCAACTTGAGCATACAAGAAACTACTATTAAAGTTAGGCTTCCCCAAAATTATCTGATGAGTTTGCTGATTATTTAGCCTTACTTCTACCGTAGCTTGGGGTTTGTCGAGTCCATATTCTTGCAACTGGTTAGGGAAGATGGAGAGGGTGCGATCGCTCTTGCCATCCACCAGTAAATTTAGCAAGTATGAAACAGATGGATCGCTGGCGGGGGCGTTGCTGGGCGCTTTCATCTGCCATTGAGAAATACTCGTCTTGTCCACCGCTTCCTGTGTGACTCGCTCAAATTTCAAGGTTTGTTCCTGACTTTTAACTGTCAAAGCCTGTATCTGGTCTTTTTCAAAAGAAAAGATTTCCTTTTGTTTTGCCTGTGCTGCTTCTCGCTGGGGGGCACCTTTAATTTCATAAAAATAAACGAATCCCCCCAAACTAAGCGCCAACAATATCAGAATCCAAGTTGTTCGTTTTAGCTTCATAATCAACACGCGAGTTGATTTTAGATTAAATCCAAAATCTGAAATTACTAACGTCTGAACCACCAAACCAGTCCCGCTGTAATGAACCCGATTAAGGGCATAATCAACACAGCTATCCAACCTAATAGATTGGCTTGGTCTTGGGACAAGTTGATGCGACGGTCTTTTACTTCTTTGGGACGGATCGATAAAAGTTGCTCATCCTGTTTGCTTAACCAGCTGACGGAGTTCAGGAATACATCGCCATTTAGTTGCTGCTCGAACAAACCATCGCTAGCAAAATCAGAATTACCGAGGACAACTAGACGGGATTCTGCTGGCTTTTGGTCAGCATTTGCCGTCTTGGCTGGTGAATTGGTAGAAGTTGGGGTCGGGGATGCGCTGGGGCTAGCGCTTGTCCCTGGAGTTGAGGAGGGAGAAGCTGATGTGGTCGCCGTCGGGGTTGGGGACGGACTGGGGCTGGGGCTAGCAGTTGCGGATGGGGAGGGAGAAGCTGATGTGGTCGCTGTCGGGGTTGGGGACGCGCTGGGGCTAGCGGTTGCCCCAGGAGTCGCCGTGGGAGTCGGGGTGGGAGTTGGGGATGGTGCAGACGCGCTTTGGGGAGGATAGACGCGGCTTAAGGCGACGCCGAGAATTAAAGGACCTTGGCGATCGCTTGCGGGATCAAACTGTAAGCGATCGCTTTCGGGATTGCTCTCAGCCCAACTCTGGTCGTTTGTCACCAGCAAAGGCGTCGCCTGGATACCGGCGATGGGAGTCACTTCAATCGGTCGTGCAAACGGGTAGAAAGAACGACCATCCTGAAAATCTTTAGTAATCGGATGTTGACCGTAGCGCGTCACCATAATCACCGCCGGACTCAGTCCCGCCTGACCACCGGACAAGTCAATGGCAAGACGATTATCTAGCCTCACGCCCCAATCTTTGAGCAAGTTATCCAGACCGGGATTGGTATTCCTGTCTACCATCACCAGTAGCCTACCGCCACGCTTCAGGTAATCGCTCAAAGCAGTGACTTCAGCGGCAAACAGCGCCCGTTTGGGGCCAGCAATGACGATGAGGTCAGCATCTTGGGGGATTCCTGGGGTTTTCGCCAAATCTAGGGGTTGAGTGGTGTAGCTTTTCTCTCCCAGGCTACTCACCGCCTGAGAGATGCTTCCTTGCGCCGCTTGTAAGGGACGTTCGCCGTGACCTTGGAGGAAGTAAACCTTGCCAACGCGATCGCTCGTAATTTCGGCGATCGCATTCGTCAGCACTGTTTCTGAAAGACTCTCCCCCCGCTGCGGATTCACTGTCTGGATGAGCTTTCGTCGCCCCTCCGATTCTAGATAAACTTCCCCTAGAGATTGAAGGTTAAACCTCTGAGCCAGTCCGGGTCGCAGTTGCGGATCGACAAATTCAAAACTAAATTGAGAGCCATATCGTCGGTAATTTTCCAGCAATTGTTGGTCTTGAGGATTCGGATTTTCTTCAAATACCCACAACTTGACTGGCTGCGATAAATTTTGCACTAATTGCTGCGACTGGGGAGCAAGGGTAAATAGCTGATTTTCTGTTAAATCCACTCGCACGACACGGCGAACACCCAGAAAATTAATTAGCCCCAAAATCACTACTACCGCCAGCGTTGCTGCTAGAGCGTTGGTTCCCGCCTGAGTTGACCGGCGTCCCCAAAAGCCATTTGGCGAACCGCCCAAAGATAGCAGCCATAACCCAATAATTACAATTCCAGCAACGATTAAACCTACGGGCACCGCTCCCCAGCTACTGGATACTAATCCAGCAACTAGACCCATACTTGTCAGAGCTGGGCCAAGTAAAAAGAGATATTTTAAATACTTCCAATTAATGGTTTTCATGTTGACTAATAGAGGGATTGCTAATTGCTACCAATGGATTTTAGGTAAGTGTTTAGCTTGGGGGACAGTTCATTAATGGTAGGTTTGCGGGTGCCGATATGTTCATCCGTAAATAAATCTATCCTCGCAGGCTGAATTCTTATCTAAACGAAGCTTGTCTATTCAGGTGATAGAGATGCAGGTGATAGAGATGCATGAGACTGCGTAAGCGGTTTTTGTACGCGCAAGTCCCACCCTTTCAAGTCCCACCCTTTAAGGTGTGGGTTACTTGCATCTCACGCATTCGGTCTTCCCCTCGAAACAACTCCATTCGCGATTCGTCATTCGTCAATTAAGAACGCTGATAGCGCAAAGCATCGATAGATTGAGCAGTCAGAAACACCCCTAAGATAATGTAGCTTGCAAACATAATCAGACTGCTGGTATCAACCACACCTTGTACCAGCGTGTTGTAATGTTTGACTAAAGATAAATGATTCCATGCCTCTCCTAAAACGCCGCCGGTCAGTTTCGCTAAAAGCTCGATCAGCGAGAAACATAAAATTAAAACGAAGGTAAGAATTGCTGCCAAGATTGTGCTTTCAGTGAGGGAAGAAATAAACATTCCCAAGCTAAGAATCGCGGCAGCAACCAAGATTAATGCTGCATGACCCAATAGCGGCACCGCCGGGGGTAGGGGTGGGCTTGATGCATTAAAAGCGATCGCTTCGTATGCTAATAACGGCACTACCATTGTGATAAAAAATGTCAGTACCCCCAACAATTTACCCACCGCTACTGCCCAGTTTGTGACCGGCGAAGTGGCTAATAGTTCTAAAGTCCCTCGCTTGCGTTCCTCGGAATACAGCCCCATTGAGAGAATGGGCAGAATAAATAACGATAAAAAAAACATTGCCCCAAGGAAGCTTTGGAGGGTGTTATAGGCGACATCGACCGGAGGAACGGGTGCGCCGATTTGCTGCCCTTGAAAATAAATATCCAAAGCGCGATCGCTCTCACTTTGCAATGCCGTGAGGAAGAATAATCCAGCTAAAAACCAGAAAGCACCTGCAACGATATATGCCAACGGCGAAGCAAAATAGCCCTGCAATTCCTTGCGGTAAATCGCCAAAATATTACTAATAATTACGCCCATTTATTCAATTCCTCCAGATTGCTCATCTGTGGCAACGATAGCAGCAGCTTCTGCTGGCGAGGTGGCAGATGTTCCATTGCCATCGGTTTCATCCGTATCCATATCAACGACGACCTTTTCTTGAGTTGTCAGTTCGATAAACACGTCCTCAAGACTAGCGCGAGTGCGTCGCATCTCATACAATGCCACTCCCGCGCCAACTAAAACCGCCGCAATATCACGCGCCGGTTCGGTGCCCGGTTCTGATACTACACGGATTAGACGGCGATTGGGCGGTAATTCCTGGCTGGGGATGGATTCGACAAAACGAACTCCCGGCAAAACTAAAAGCATCTGTTGCACAGCTTCGACATCCCCATCGATTTCCAATTCATAGCCCGATCCGCCAGCTAATTGTGCTACGAGATTTTCCGGGCTATTCGTTGCCACAAGCCGACCGCGATTGATAATTGCCACTCGGCTGCAAGTCATGCTAACTTCCGGCAAAATATGGGTGGAGAGAATGATTGTGTGGCTACCGGCAAGGCTTTTAATTAAGTTGCGAACCTCGATAATTTGGCGAGGATCGAGACCAACCGTAGGTTCATCTAGAATAATCGCGGGTGGATCGTGAACGATCGCTTGGGCAATGCCAACCCGTTGGCGGAAGCCTTTAGAAAGCTTGCGGATGAGTACCTTGCGTTTTTCAGTGAGGTTGCAGCGTTCCATTGCTGAATTTACTTGGGATTTGCGATCGCGTCCGGGAACCCCCTTCAGCCGCGCCACAAAATGCAAAAATCCCTCCACGCTCATGTCAGGATACAAAGGTGGCGTCTCCGGTAAATAACCAATCCGCCGCCGTACCGCCATTAAATCTTCATGCACATCGTACCCAGCAATCCGGGCAGTCCCACTGGAGGCAGGTAAATACCCAGCTAAAATCCGCATGGTTGTCGTTTTTCCGGCACCATTTGGCCCCAAAAAACCCAAAATTTCCCCAGGTTCCACTTTAAAAGTGACATCCTGGATGGCTGGGGTCGCGCCATAGATTTTGCTTAAATTTTCAACTTCGATCATTATGGGTCATCGGTCATTGGTCATTGGTTATTGGTCATCGGTCAAAAGCAAACAACTAAGGACAAATGACGAAGGACTAAATTCAAAACTCTTTACTTTATGGGTCAACCAATGCTTTATGTCAACCCAGCAACTGGCAAAGATAACAGTGTCGGGAACTCATCTGCCCCACTGAAGACGCTTACTCGTGCCCTGAAGCAGGCTCAAGCCGGAACTTCGATTCAGTTGGCATCGGGGATTTACAATGCAGCGGGGGGAGAAGTGTTTCCCCTGGTAATCCCGGCTGGGGTGACGGTGGTAGGGAATGAATCCAGCAAAGGCAAGGGAATTCAAATCGAAGGCAGTGGGGACTATATTAGCCCAAGCTTTGGCTCCCAAAATATTACCCTACGGCTGGAAACGGATGCCCAACTGCGGGGAGTCACGGTAACAAATCGGGGGGTCAAGGGGACAGGGGTTTGGATAGAATCGACATCCCCCAGGCTGGCAAATAATACTTTCACGAATTGCAGTCGTGATGGGGTCTTTGTCACAGGCACCGCTAAACCGGCAATTTTAGATAATGTATTTATCCAAAATGCTTCCACAGGTCTTTCCCTCGTCCGTAATGCCAAGGGGGAAGTCCGTCGGAATGTGGCACAGAAAACAGGTTACGGGATTTTAATTGGGGATCAAGCGGCTCCTTTAATTACCGATAATAAGATTTTTGCAAATCGGACGGGGATTTTGCTGTCTCGTGACGCGAATCCGGTGCTGCGTCGCAATCTAATTGAGAAAAATACACAAGCCGGGATAATTATCAATGATGTTGCAAAACCGCAGCTAGGGAGCCGTCAAGACCCAGCGGGGAATATTTTGCGGGATAACGGGGAAGTCGATCTGCAAAATCTAACCCGGTTTGCGGTCGTCTCAGCGGGAAATCAGCTGAATCCAGCGCGGGTGCAGGGAACGGTGGAATTTGTGGCGGCGACGGTTGCCGGTTCTAGTTTGACAATGGGGCCTGCCCAGTTTAGCGATGTTGCCGGTTATTGGGCGGAAGCGTTTATTCAGGCACTAGTGGCGAAAAATCTGATGAGTGGCTTCCCGGATGGGACGTTTCAGCCAGAAGCAGCAATGACTCGCGCCCAATATGCCGCAGCGATCGCGAAAACCTTTAACTTGCCGCCACGACCGGGAAATACAAGTAGTTTCAAGGATATTCCAGCAGATTTTTGGGCGGCGGGGGCGATCGCCAAGGCGGCATCGATGGGTTTTATCTCTGGGTTTCCAGATAACACCTTTCGACCAGGGCAAAATCTGACGCGGGTGCAGGCGATCGCATCTTTAGTGAGTGGTTTGGCACTGACGGGGGGCAATTCTAGCGTTTTGGGAGTTTATGGCGATCGCGCTCAAATTCCCAGCTACGCCACAGATGCCGTCGCTGTTGCCACCACCAGGCGCATGGTGGTGAATTATCCCCAAGTTCAACAACTCGAACCGATGCGGGACATTAGCCGTGCCGAAGTTGCCGCACTCATCTATCAGGCATTAGTTACCACCGGGGAAGTCAAGGCGATCGCTTCTCCCTATATTGTCAATCCGGAGGTGAATCCTGACTCGTCCCTTCCTAGCTTCAGCGACATTCAGGGACACTGGGCAGAGAATTCGATTCGAGGATTGGCAAATCAAAACCTGCTGGGTGGCTTTGCCGATGGCACTTTCAAGCCAGACGATCGACTCAATCGGGCGGGATTCGCGGCTTTGTTGGTGAAAGCCTTTAACCCCACTTCCAAACGCCCAGCCATCCAGTTTACCGATATCCCCCCGACTTTCTGGGCGCAGGCGGTGATTCAACAAGCTTATAGCGGTGGCTTCATTACCGGCTTTCCCGACCAAACTTTCCGCCCCCAGCAGCCGGTTCTGAGAGTCCAGCTGATTGTCTCTCTGGTGAGTGGATTGGGCTTTCCGTCTGGGGATGAAAAACTCTTAGACAAGTACGAAGACCGCGAGGCGATTCCCGCCTATGCCCGCCCTGCTGTTGCTGCCGCTACACAAAGAGGTATCATTGTGAACCACCCGGCACCCGCACAACTTAACCCAAATCGAGAAGCCACACGAGCCGAGGCAGCTGTTATGGTTTATCAGGCATTAGTTGCCACTGGACGATTGCCTGCTTAATCGGGGCTTTTGCATTTGGAGAAAAAATTTTGGGCCGCGATTAATGAACGCCTGTCAATGAGCGCCCGTAGGCGTAAGCCTTCTCAAAGGGGATGCGACCCCTACTGACCCCATATTTTGCTTCTGTTATCAAATACTTCTACTGGGCTAGTGATTAGAATGCAAGATGTGAAGATAACCAATGACCAATGGGTGATGACAGCGAATCGCGAATCTGTGATTAATATTATTTCTGGTCTGCCTAGTTAACGTCTGATGACAGAGTCAACTCAAGACTCAGCTACTGCCTACGCAACAACGCTGCTTCTTTACTATTGTTTTGAACTGATTAGGGGTTACACGGCTGAGGAATTGGTAGCCCACTGGCTCCGCAACTACGAAGCCAACTGGGTGCGTTTAGCCGTGATTGAGGCGCTCTATCAGGGACGTTACAAAGCGATTTCTGTCGAGCAAATCTTAAATTTCTGGTCTCGGCGCGGTCAAGCCCTGTATCACTTTAACCATGATTTTGAGCGCTTGGTTTGTCGTAATTTTCCGCAAAATTTGACGGAAGCAGTCGAGCCGCTACCGGCAACCTTCGCTGCTAACCCGGAGCCGAGTCTAGAGCGAATCAAGGTTAAAGAGGCGATGAATCCAGTTGAGTCATCCTCAACGGAAGCAGCCGCTGCCAGTAACGAGGCGATCGCGCTCGATCGCCCAGTTGCGATCGCCCAAACGCCGGTTTCCCCGGCAGAGGCTGCCGCTTCTGTCTTGTCAGAACCGACAAACACCAACAACCCTAGGGACGTTGCCAATTCAGAAGACGCCAGCGCCAGTCTCTCGCTGCGTCCTAGCCACAAAAATTATCAAGCAGATTGGTCGCGCTGGGATGTCAGCAAGCGACCAATACACCAGTTCATCCCAACGGCAGATGACTCAGATTTTTACCACAAACTCAAAGCCGTCGCCCAGAGTGATGAAGAGACTTAAGCCATTGAAAATTCAAAATGAACAATCCTCATCTTTAATTTTTAATTGTTTGCGACAGTATCAGTGGCTTTTTCTGCTGGCTTTGTGACGCCCATGCGAATTTCCGAGCAAAACGAAGCCATTGAGAAGCCGCCAAATCGCTTTAAAATGCTGGCTCGTAGCCGCAAGTTTTCGCTAGCAAACCAGATGCGTTCTTCCGAGTACATCGTTTCATACTCGGTAATCAGCGTGAATGAATCATCGTTACCGATGACATAACGACCCGCAACCGATGCTTTCTCGGCGTAACCCATGTCACGGAGCAACTGACCTTCGTTGGGCTTCTCCGGGTTGGGAATCGGGACGAGAACGCTAGAACCCTCGTGCTTTTCTTGATCCCATTCCATCGTGCCATCCCAGCTAACGCGAGCGCCTCCCCAAGCTAAAGCTGGGTCAACTTCGTACTGTTCGCAGAGCTTGATTACTTCCGGATCTTCTGCCGAGAGCATCTCAATCTTGATGTCTGACTTGCCACTTTCTGCTTGCTTGAAAGCCAGATGGTGACTGGTACGCTGGGAAAACCATTTGCCTGCACTCAGCTGGAAAAACTCTTGAATATCCATGAATCAAACTCTTCTGGACTAATAATTTTTAACATCACTTTAAATATCTTAGATTGACCAGTCGCTAGAGAGAGTAATAACCGCTGACCTCTACTTTATAAAAGATTTAAGAGTTTTCGGATGAGTAAACCTGCATCATGTCTAGAATTCATGGCACTCCCAGCGATGACTACATTGAAGCTACCCAAGGCGACGATGTTATTTTTGGGTATGCTGGCGACGATACCCTGGTTGGCAAGTCAGGCAACGATATCATCCACGGTGGACAAGGAAATGACCTGATTCAAGGGGGAGAGGACGAGGATTCCCTGTATGGCGAATTAGGAGATGACTTTTTACTGGGGGCTTCCGGGCGCGATCGCTTATTCGGCGGTAACGGGGATGATGTCTTGCTTGGCGGCGAAGATGACGATCGCTTAGATGGTGGCCCCGGCAATGATGTCTATGTTTACGCTCCCGGCGATGGTTTTGACACCATTGAGGATGAGTCGGGAATCGATATCCTGCGATTAGACGACATCTTCTCGAATGAGATTACGGTTGATTTCGTCATCGGTGGTTGGCTGTGCGTATCTTATCAGGGTCAGCCCATCGTCAAAATGCGCGGTGTGGAGCATATCCAGGTAGAAGATGGCTTATTTTCCGTTGCTCGCTGGCTGTAAGCGATTAAAAATGTTTGGATTAAAAATTAAAAATGGAGAAGCCCCCATTTTTAATTTTTATTTTCTAATTTTTAATTGTTTTCGGACAGCCGCTTCAGGGAGATGGTGGCAGCAGTCGCAACGTGGGGATGACGGTCTTTTTCTAGGTAATTGAGCGCTGAGAGACTTTTCTCGCTGGGGAGGTGTCCTAGGGCTTCTGCGAGCCGCTGACGGACAAGCCAATCGTCAGATTGGGCAAAGCGGAGGATTTGATCGACGGCTCCTACTGCTTTGATTTCGCCAAGTGCCGCGATCGCTGCCTGTTGCAACACGACTTCTTCGCTATCTAACGCCCGAACCAGTACGTCGAAAGCGCGGGGGTCTTTCAAATTGCCTAAACTAACGGCGGCGCTGAAACGCACGAGCCAATCTGTATCTTCGTAGAACGCCCGCACCAAGGGTTCAAATCCTCTGATGTCGCACAGGTAGCCTAAAGCACCGGCGGCGTCGGCGCGAATGCCATAGTCGGGGTCAGTTTCTAGCAATTTTACGAGAATCGGAAAGCATTCTTCTGTCGGTTTAAGACCCAGCGCAAACACCGCCATTGAGCGAATTTGCAGGTTTTCGTCGTCTAAAACCTTTTTGATCAGGGGTACCGCGTCATCTGCCGAGACTTCACGCAAAGAGGCAAGTGCCAACATGCGATCGCGCGAATTCGGACTTTCTAGCTGGGCACCAATATTTTCTAAGCTGGGATGAGTCATAAAATCCTAAGCTTTTTAATAAATCTTAACACAATTGAGCAGGCTATCTCAGGAAGTGGTGGAGAGAGGGAGATTAGTCCGCGCAGAGTTAAGCCTTGAACGTTAGTTCAGGCTAAGAGCTACAGTCAGTTTTAACTGACCCAAATACTGGTAGGGCAAACGCTTCCAACCTTTAACAGGTTGCGAGCTTTACGGTGAGAGATTTATCTCAAGGCTCTGATGTCAGTGCCATTCGGGTTAAGTTAAGTTTTAACGTTAAAAATGAGGTGAGTGTGGCACGTAAACGCTTGATTATCGAGATGGGGATGGGAATCGATCAGCACGGACAGGAACCAACTGTCGCCGCAGCCAGGGCGGTCAGGAATGCGATCGCTCACAATGCTTTGCCGGGTGTCTGGGAAGTTGCAGGTTTAAGCGACCCCGACCAAATGATCGTAGAAGTCCAGGTAGCAGTGCCTTACCCAGAGCAAGTGCGGGAAGCAGAAGTATTAGCTGTGTTGCCTTTTGGTCGCAAAACTCTCACCGTTGAGTCTGGCGGAATGGTGGTTCAAGGTCGAGCAATTCCCTCGCTAAATGATAAGAATGACGAAATGCTGATCGCGGTTGCTGCGGTTACAGTGCTGGTCGAAACTGATTAGCTACCGAGAGGAAGGGATAAAGACAGTGGTTCTACCAGCTTCCCAAGAGCGTTCAACTGGACTATCTGGAATCCTCAACTTTGGCGAGCTGGCTCAACCGATCTGGCTCAACATCATGGTCGGGTAAGCTGATTTCCACGTCGCGCAACACACGGAAGCCATACCCACCCAAACCTATCAGCAATAAGCTGATGGAAGTGATGACATACAAAAGCGCCATTCCTGCACCCGATCCCGTGCCGAATAGCGAGCCGAGGATGGGTGCAAGAACACCTCCTGGCATCATCGCTGGTTCAAAAACACGATCGGCAAGTGGCCCAGCGATTAAAAGAGCGATCGCGCTAACGATTTGTTGAATCGTCGAGCGGGCAGCGAAAACCCGTCCTTGGACATCTGGTTTTACCTTGCTCAGCAAGATTGCTGTGTTGGAACTGCTCAATAAGGGAAAATTGAGCGATGAGCAGAACTGAGCAGGAAGCCAAATCATTAGTGTCTGACCCAGACCAAACACGGTTTTACTCAGACCCGCCCCCACCATTGCCAGTAAAAAGCCGTGGATACGGCGTTTAGAACCGCCCCAGGCACTCAAGAGAAACGCTCCCGTCACCCCACCGAATCCGGCTGCTGAACCGATGCTGCCTAACACCCTGGCATCATTCCCCGTGCGTGCCAAAATCATCGGCGCATACAAGGCAGCGCCCAAATCGTGGGCAAACCAGAACAAAGATGCCACGGCGATAATGGCGAACAGACCGGGACGCGCCAGAATATATTGGAAGCCGAAGATAATCGGCTGGAAGATCCCTTTATCTTGGGGGGATGTCTCGCTACTCGTGGGTTGGGGGATATGGATCTTGAGAACGGTGCCGATCGCGATCGCAAATGTAACGATGTCAATGAGCGAGATCCCGGCAAATCCAATCGTGTAGTAAAGTACACCCGCCAGCGCCGGAGCAAGAATAATCGAACTGTAATGAATTGCAGAATCCAGACTGGTAGCACGAGTGTAATGCTGTTTAGGCACTAGCATCGCAATCGATACTGAATACGCCAGCGCTTGAATTTCGCTAAAAGCACCGCTAACCGCGCCACTCAAATAAAGATGCCAGATTTGCAAATGGTTGGTCAGGTACAGCCAAAGAATTACCAGGGTACACAAAGCTGTCACTGTGTCGCCAATTATCATCAGAAATTTGCGGTTCCAGCGGTCTACAATCAGCCCAGCAATGGGTGTAATTAAGATGCTCGGCACTAAGGTAAAGAAACCCACTAAAGCGAGTGCTGTCGCCTGACCAGTCAGTTCCCACACCCAGATTTGGATGGCAAAACTGGTCATATAGCTACCGATTGTTGAGACTAGCTGACCGATCCAAATGATGAAGAAGGTTCGCATATTAGTTTGGTTAAGGCGGTTTCCATCCGAGTGTAATATCCCTCCTGTGGCTGAATGTGGTGTTTACGTCCTGCGGCGATTCTGGCTGAATCCCAATTAGGAATGGAAAGATTGTGTCACGGCAAGTGTAGGCAATTCCTTGCGATCGCTTGATTGGTCTGTCAAGAGATATTTAAACAAGTCATCAAGAACCCGATTGGCTCCGATAATCCCCCAACTGCCAATCCAGGAATCGTTATTTACTTGGTAAACCTTACTTTGTTTCACTGCATTCAACTGGAACCAAAGCGGATGATTTGTGAATTGGGTTAACTTAGATTCTTCACCTTCTCCGAGTACCAAGAAAATCGCATCGCCCTGCATTTTAGGAATGAGTTCTAAGGAGAGATTCTCTGAGTTTTTATCTTTATTCTGTGCTGATGGACGAGGCATACCGATATCATTGAGGATGAGTCCGCTGAAAGAGCGCTTCATGTAAATGCGGACTTGATCTGCCCAAAAATTAACTACCGATACCTGGATTTGCGAGAGGCGATCGCCCATCTGTTCTCTAAACGTTTCAACGCGGTGATTATAGTTACTTAAGAGTTTTTCGGCTTCTTGTGTCTTACCCAGCGCTTCGGCAAATGTTCTCAGCCACTCTTTCCACGTAATACTACCTTCAACGAAAACTGTCGGGGCAATTTTTGATAGCTTGCCATAGATTCCTTCGTCCCAAGACCAACCTAAAATCAAGTCGGGCTTCAAAAGTAAAATTTTCTCCATGCTTGGTTGTCCATTTATGCCAAGTTTTGCAACTTCTTCGGTTTCATTCCGAAGATAAGAGGGAAAATTTCCATCGCCTAAGGTTGTGGCACCTACAGGCTTGATACCTAAAGCTAAGACGTTCTCCAAGTTTCCCAGCACAATCACTCGCTGCGGATTTACAGGAACCTTGGTTTCTCCCATTGCGTGCTTGACTACTCGTACAGCTTGAGATTGCAAATTAGGAGAAACGTTAATACTGTTATTTGTCTCACTTTTTCTGCCGTTGCTCCCGCAGGCGGAGACGATACAAATTGTCAGAAGTGTTATGAATAGTAGTCGGACATTACGTTGACTATAATTCTTTGCTAATTTCCAAATGGGATAGCATTGAAGGATAGAACACCGAAAGTAAATCGAGATTCTATTTAAAAAATTAGCTGTCTTTTTAATTAACCACATATAACTATAAAAACATTAACTAACCACAAAAACGTACTAAATAAGCGGAATTAATCACTTTTTGGATGGGTTAGCTTTCTTTGTAACCCATACATATGTGGGTTTCCTACTATAGAAGTCCGATTTAAATTATGATTTAATTTATAAATCGCGAAGGCGCACTAGCGAAGCCATGAGCCTTCGCGCTATAGAGCGAAAAGGAAGACTGAGAAGAAAGATCCAATATTTCATGAATAAATTAGGATTGCTAGAGACATTTTTTTATCAATTCGTGTTTACTGCGGAATAATTACCATATTTTTTACATCAAATTGGGTGAATTTATATGATTCAGTCCCGTCACACTCCCCTTTTAAATGAAGAGTTTTGTTTTTATCTTCAACAATCTCTGCTCTATAACTGCCCAAAGCTCCATTCGGGGTTTCAAAAGTTATTTCAACTTGATTGAAACTTTCATCTTCGTTCTGGTCAATTATCTGATAGCCGACTTTATAATTAAACCAATCCCAGCCATGTTTCAGGATGAGTTCTTTTTCTAAAATTTGAGCTGACCAAGGTAAAATCCCCCAACCACGATAGACATGGTTTAAGCACTGAATGTCACCAGTCCTTGTCAGAATGGCGGCAAATGATTCTTGGTTGAGTCTGCCATAGTATCTTCCCTCGGGAAAATCAATAGCAGTAGGGGCAAAGCGATGACCGCCAATATGACTGGCTTGCCAAACGCGGACTCGATCGAGTGATAAGTCAGAGACAGTGGCTAAAGCAGCTTTGTAAAAAGGATTGCCATACTTAGCGCAACATTTATCATGGCTACCGTGAGTGCATACTAAAATATCTCTGGTTTGAATATTTATCGCCTCCTGTTCTGGAGTGTTTCCTGTTAAACAGTCCTTCAGCAAAGAAGCTATATCATTGATATCTGAAACCAGAAATTCTTGCTTCGTGTAACCTGCCGAAAGTCCGGTTTTTGCTCGAAAAATTATCAGGCGCTTGTTGCGATCGCATTTAAGTTGATTGCTATGAATCAAAACAAACCTAACCGAAAGTGCCTCTGTATCAATTTCTTCTTTTAAAGCTTTTAAATTAGCCGGGAGGAATTTTGAATCCAGTGCATTGGGTGTCCAAGGAGGTGGACATTCAATCAGTACATAAATTTTGTGATTCGTCGCACACCCGATAATCTCTTCTCCCGCTTGGCGTGACTCTTCGGCGCAAAAGAACCCATTCATAGCTTGATTACGTGCGACATCATAATTTGTTGTGAGTTTTACCTGGTGGGGTTAGTTATTGAAATTTATTATCACTAGCTCAGCAACATATAACGTCTTATCTGGCAATGTCAAGGGGATAAAAAAATTTAGTCTATTGAGAACTCATGTCAGTTTTTTATTAAAATACCCGATTCAGCGTCCAGAAAAATTTGCACGCGATTCGCCCAAATCCCCAACCCCTTTCCTGGGAGGGAAGGGGCTGGGGGTTAGGTCTGGGAGCGCTTTGAGCAAAAGAAGTCACTTGGGCATACATACATTCTTTGGCTAACTTTGGCTAAGTGGAAAGAAGTTGATTGCTCCCCTAAATCCCCGCGCTATCGCACCGCTACGCCAGAAAAAAGCGAGATTTTGAGTTTATTTTCCCTTTTTAAGGGGTTGGGGGCAGCGAAGCGGGACTTGCAAGTTCAAGAAGACTTGTGTGTACACCGTAGCCTTGTAGGGGCAGGGTGGGTCAGAGGTGAGAATTGACTGTACAAGCCTCTGGGGGTGAGCTTCAGGCTAGTTTAAGTCATGCTTTCCCCAACTTCAGAGAACCGAAGGTCAAAAATCTTTTTTGAAAAATAATTGCGATTGCTACTTGCCAAACTTGCAACCTTTGTACTAAGGTTATCCAAGCTTATTAAAAATGAATGTCAATAGCAGAAAAAAATTACCGCTAAAAAACCTCTTGCAGAGGAGCGTTGGCTGGAACGCCAACACCAGGATTTGTGAAGGTTTTTGCTCTGCCGAGGGTTCCTAAAACTCCCAAAAACGTCGATTTAACAGCAAATACAGATGAAGCGCTCAGTTTTTAATCCAACCACCCGGTTTGGAGCTTGAGATGGGCGGTTTCCGTTCGGCAATGCGAATCTTTGACGAGAGAGTTTGACGGGATAGTTTGAACTTTGTGGTCGGATTCAATCGTTCAGGGTTGAAAAAGTCAGGGTTGAAAAAGCAGAAAAAGTAACATGGTCAATTTTTGCCAAGATTTTCCAGAAAACCCGCCCAAGAAAATTGCCACTTTAGCAGACATTCTGCGCTACAGAGCCGTAAACGAACCGGAAAAACTGGCGTTTACCTTCTTGCAGGATGGGGAAACACTAGGCGAGAACCTGACTTATCGAGAGTTGGATCGGCGCAGTAGAGCGATCGCATCCCGGCTGCAAGCGCTGGGGTTAAGTGGCGAACGAGCTTTATTGCTTTATCCACCGGGTTTGGATTATCTAGCGGCATTTTTCGGTTGTTTGTATGCAGGAGCGATCGCAGTTCCCGCTTATCCACCTCGCAACCAACGCAACACGCCGAGAATTCAAGCAATTTTGCAAGATGCACAGGCGAAAATCGCACTCACCACAACGGCGATTTTTGCGAAAGTGCGATCGCTTCTGGCTCAAAAAACTGACTCAGATGCTTTAAATTGGCTCACCACAGACAACATTGCCAACGGTATCGAAGAGAATTGGGAACCGCCAAGCATTCATCAAGACACATTAGCGTTTCTGCAATACACCTCCGGTTCTACAGGGACACCGAAAGGAGTCATGCTCAGTCATGGCAACCTGCTGCACAATGCCGCCATGACTTACCGACTCATGGAACATTCGCCCAGCAGCAAATTTGTCTCCTGGCTACCGATTTACCATGACATGGGACTGATTGGTGGCGTCCTGCAACCCTTGTATGGCGGGTTTCCTTGCCACTTAATGTCCCCCGCGTCTTTTCTGTTGAGTCCGTATCGCTGGCTGAAAGCGATTTCTGACTACCAAGGGACTACCAGCGGTGGCCCGAATTTTGCTTATGAAC
Organism: Coleofasciculus sp. FACHB-1120; assembly: GCF_014698845.1. NCBI lineage: Bacteria > Bacillati > Cyanobacteriota > Cyanophyceae > Coleofasciculales > Coleofasciculaceae > Coleofasciculus > Coleofasciculus sp. FACHB-1120. Next base: position 159,954 of record NZ_JACJTV010000005.1, read on the forward strand.
TGTGCGTTCAGAAAATTACACCTGAGCAAAAAGAAACCCTTGATTTAAGCAGATGGAGTGTCGCTTTTAACGGTGCAGAACCGATTCGCCAAGAGACTTTAGAGCGGTTTGCAGATGCCTTTGCTTCCTGCGGCTTTTTAAAAACCGCTTTTTATCCCTGTTACGGGATGGCGGAGGCAACCCTAATCGTTTCTGGTGGCGTTAAGGCAGCAGTTGCGGTAACGAAAACCGTTCAAAAAACGGCATTAGAACGCAATCAAGTCATTGATGCGGATGATGACGACAATTCCCAGCCTCTGGTCGGTTGCGGGAACACCTTACCAGAACAGCAGATTGCGATCGCTAATCCTGAAACTTTAACCCGATGTGCGCCAGATGAAATTGGTGAAATTTGGGTTTCAGGCCCTAGTGTAGGTCACGGTTATTGGAATCGACCAGAGGAAACGGCGCAAACCTTCCACGCCTACCTGGTAGATACAGACGAAAAGCCTTTTTTAAGAACAGGCGACTTGGGCTTTTTGCACAATGGGGAACTGTTCATCACAGGTCGAGCCAAAGATTTAATTATCATCCGGGGTCGAAACCTCTATCCGCAAGACATCGAACGAACGGCAGAATGCAGCCAGCCAGGATTACGTTCTGGCAGTGGTGCGGCTTTTGTGGTAGAAGTCGGCAATGAAGAACGGCTGGTCGTGGTGCAAGAGGTGGAATTTCGCTCGAAACCGAATGTTGAGGAAGTCACCGCCGCCATTCGTCAGGCAGTTGCAGAAGAACATGAGATACAAGTTTATGCGGTAGTTCTGATTAAAGGTGGCAGCATTCCCAAGACTTCTAGCGGGAAGATTCAACGCCGCGCTACTCGTGCGGAGTATCTTGCAGGTGAATTGGATGTTATTGGTAGCAGTATTTTAGAGAATTCCTATCCTGTCGAAAATGAAGATGCTCTCACCCGCGAGGAGTTGCTGGCTGTTGAGTCGGAAGAACGTCAGCAGCGATTAGAGGCTTATCTGCAAAGGCAAGTGGCGCGGGTGCTGGGTGTTGCGTCGTTTGAATTAGATTTCGGGAACGAACCGCAGAGGACGCAGAAGAAGAATCACAGAGGAAATATTAGTATTGAGCAGCCTTTGAGCCGTTTTGGTCTCGACTCGTTGATGGTTTTCGAGTTGAAGAATCGGATCGAGGTTGATTTGGGGGTAGCTGTATCGATTGCGGATTTGTTCGAGGGGGTTAGCATTACCCAACTGGCAACGCAGATACTCGACCAACTTACTCAGGCGATTCCGTCTGCGTCAATACCTTTGTGCAGAGTTGAGAAAACTACTGACGAGTATCCACTTTCTTTTTCTCAAGCTAGATTGTGGTTTGTCAATCAACTGCAACCAGGAACTCCGGCTTACAACATTCCCATTGCGGTTCGCCTGACGGGACGGTTGGATGTGCCAGTGCTGGTTCGCAGTATTCACGAAATTATCCGGCGACACGAAATCTTGCGGACAAGCTTTGCCGTAGTGGAGGGCGAACCCGTGCAAGCGATTTCTGGGGAAAGCTACGTCACCTTAAATTTACCAGAGGTGGATCTGCGGCAATTGCCCGATGCTGAGAGACAAGCGCAAGCGCAACAATTCGCGATCGCAGAGGCTCAAACGCCCTTCAACTTGGCACAACCACCGTTATTCCGGGCAAAACTGCTGCATCTAACCGCAGAAGAGTCGATGCTGCTGCTGACGCTGCACCACATTGTTGCTGATGGTTGGTCGGTTAAGGTTTTCGTCCGAGAATTGACAGCACTTTACGAAGCTTTCTCGACCGGAAAGCCTTCGCCACTCGCTGAACTTCCCATTCAATATGTTGATTATGTCGATTGGCAACGACGGTGGTTTTCCGACGAGAGGCTAGAAAGCCATCTGAATTATTGGAAGCAGCAGTTAGGGGGAGAACTTCCTGTATTAGAGTTGCCGACTGACCGGGCGCGATCGCCAATTCAGACTTTTCGGGGGGCGCAGCAAACGTTAGTGCTGCCCAAAGCATTGACTGAGGCAATCAAAATGCTAGGTCAGCAGGAGGGTGTCACCTTATTTATGACCTTGTTGGCGGCGTTTCAGACGTTGCTTTACCGTTATTCAGGACAAGAGGACATTTTAGTCGGTTCGCCGATTGCCAACCGCGATCGCGCTGAGCTGGAATCCTTAATTGGGTGCTTTGTCAATACCTTAGTGTTGCGTACCGATTTGGCGGGAAATCCCACCTTTAAAGAATTATTGGTGCGAGTGCGAAAGATGGCAATTGATGCCTATGTTCACCAAGATTTGCCTTTCGAGAAGCTGGTGGAATTACAGTCAAGTCGGGATCTGAGTTATAACCCGATATTTCAGGTAATGTTCGTCCTCCAGAATTCCGCATTATCGACGGTTTCGTTACCAGAGTTAACTTTAAAAACTGCGGAAATTGAGAGTGGAACCGCAAAGTTCGATTTATTCCTATCGATGATGGATACCGAACAGGGATTGATTGGGACGCTGGAATATAACACCGATCTATTTAATGCGGACACCATCACCCGGATGTTAGGGCATTTCCAAACCTTACTAGAAGGAATTATTGCCGATCCAGAACAGCGTTTATCAGATTTACCGCTATTAACTGCATCTGAGCGTCATACTTTGCTGGTGGAGTGGAATGACACTCAAGTTGATTACCCCCACAAGTGTATCCATCAATTATTTGAGCAGCAGGTAGAAAAAACACCAGATGCGATCGCATTAATCTTCGACAATGTAGCGTCGGGATTCATTGAGTCTCTAACTTACCGCGAGTTAAATAACCGAGCGAACCAGTTAGCGCACCACCTGCAACAGATGGGCGTGCAGCCAGATGTTCTCGTTGGCATCTGTATGGAGCGATCGCTGGAAATGGTAGTCGCTCTTTTAGGCATTTTAAAAGCGGGTGGCGCTTATGTACCTTTAGACCCCACGTATCCGAAAGAGCGCTTAGCGTTCATGTTGGCAGATGCCCAAGTGTCACTGCTGCTAACTCAACAATATTTGGTTAATCAATTACCGCAACATCAAGCGATTATCTGTTTAGATACTGACTGGGAAGCAATTACCCAAGAGGGTACAGAAAATCCTATTTCATCTGCTACACCAGAGAACCTGGCTTATGTAATTTATACCTCTGGTTCCACAGGAAATCCCAAGGGAGCGATGAATACCCACCTGGGGTTAAACAATCGCTTGCTCTGGATGCAAGATACCTACCAATTAACAACAACCGACCGAGTTTTACAAAAGACTCCCTTCGGCTTTGATGTATCAGTTTGGGAATTTTTCTTGCCTTTGTTAACAGGTGCAAGTCTCGTTTTAGCTAAGCCCGGTGGTCATCAAGATAGCGGTTATTTAGCCCAACTGATTGCCCAGCAAAGAATCACGACACTGCATTTCGTGCCCTCAATGCTGCAAGTATTTTTAGAGGAGCCGGGGCTAGAAAAATGTAACAGTCTCAAGCGAGTATTTGGTAGCGGCGAAGCCCTGCCTTTTGATTTACAAGAACGCTTTTTTGCGCGTCTGGATGCAGTAGAATTACATAATCTCTACGGACCGACAGAAGCCGCAATTGATGTTACTTTTTGGGCTTGTCAGCGGAACAGTCAACGGCGAATTGTTCCCATCGGTCGCCCGATTGCCAATACACAAATATATCTCTTAGATTCACATTTACAACCTGTCCCGATTGGCGTTCCGGGAGAGTTGCATATTGGCGGTTTTGGTTTGGCTAGAGGTTATCTAAATCGACCAGAGTTAACCCAAGAAAGGTTTATTGAGAATCCTTTGAAAGACCTAACCCCCCAGCCCCCTTCCCTGTTAGGGCAGGGGGAGAATTACTCCCCTCCCCTAACAGGGGAGGGGTTGGGGGAGAGCCGCCTTTACAAAACTGGAGATTTAGCCCGCTATTTGCCAGATGGAAATATTGAATTTCTGGGAAGAATTGACCACCAAGTAAAAATCCGAGGTTTCCGAATCGAATTGGGCGAAATTGAGGCGGTGTTGGGACAACATCCACAGGTGCGAGAAACGGTGGTCATTGCTAGGGAAGATATGCCCAACAATCGCCGATTAGTTGCTTATATCGTTCCGAATCAGGATGCTGAAGTTTCGATTAATGAATTGCGCGATCGCTTAAAACAAACTCTTCCTGAATACATGGTGCCTTCGGCTTTCGTATTCCTAGAAGCTTTGCCGCTGACACCCAATGGAAAAGTCAATCGTCGCGCCTTACCTGTTCCGGAAAATCAGCGTTTAGAGTTAGCAGTTTATCAACCTCCCCAATCGGAGATAGAAAAAACAATTGCGACTGTTTGGCAAACGGTACTGAACTTAGAGAAAGTCGGGATTCACGATAATTTCTTTGATATCGGGGGACATTCATTACTGATGCTTCAGGTGAATCACAAACTGCGGGCAGTTTTTAACCGAGAGATATCAGTCGTTACTTTATTTCAAAACCCAACTATTTATTCGCTGGCGCAATATTTAAGCCAACAACAGCCTGCTTTTGAAGAGATGCGCGATCGCGAAGTTAGACGCGATAGTGTCCAGCGCGCTCGAAAGCAAATAGAGGCTATCAATCGCCAAAAAGAATTATTGAGCAAGCAAGGTAGAAAGATTTATGGATAGCGCTACAAATTACGATTCTCTGGAAGGCATTGCCATTATCGGTATGAGCGGACGCTTTCCCGGTGCTAAGAATAATGTCGAAGAATTTTGGCAAAATTTACGCGATGGAGTCGAATCAATTTCGGTCTTCACCAATGAAGAATTAACAGCTTCTGGAATCGCTCCAGGTTTACTCGAAAATCCCAATCATGTAAAAGCTGGTGCCGTATTAGAAGATGTCGAGTTTTTTGACGCTTCTTTCTTTGGCTTTAACCCCAAAGAAGCGGAAATGACCGACCCGCAACACCGGATATTTTTAGAGTGTGCTTGGGAAGCGCTGGAAAATGCTGGTTACGACACTCAAAGATGTGAAAGTCGCATTGGCGTTTATGCAGGTGCCAGTCTAAATAATTATTTATCTTTTAATTTAAATCGCGACCAAATTGGCTCGGCGGACAGTTTCCAAAAGTTGATTGGCAACGATAAAGATTTCCTCACAACTCGCGTTTCTTACAAATTAAATCTCAAAGGGCCAAGCCTGACCGTTCAAACGGCTTGTTCTACTTCATTAGTGGCGACAACTCTGGCTTGCCAAAGTTTATTAAATTACCAATGCGATATGGCATTGGCGGGTGGAGTTTCGATTCGGGTGCCGCAAAAGACAGGTTATTTGTATCAAGAAGGGGGAATTTTATCTCCGGATGGTCATTGCCGCGCCTTTGATGCTGATGCACAGGGAACCATTATTGGTAATGGTGTGGGAGTGGTTGTTTTAAAAAGATTAGAGGATGCGATCGCAGATGGCGACTGCATTCATGCGGTCATTAAAGGTTCGGCGATTAATAACGATGGTTCTGAGAAAGTCGGGTATACAGCACCCAGTGTCAACGGACAAGCAGACGCGATCGCAGAAGCACTGGCGCTAGCTGGAGTCGATCCGGAAACTGTCACCTATATCGAAACTCACGGAACTGGAACCAGATTAGGCGATCCGATTGAAATTACCGCGCTTTCTAATGTTTTTGGTGCCAATACCGAGAAAAAAGGCTTTTGTGCAATCGGTTCCGTCAAAACCAATATCGGTCATCTGGATGCAGCAGCGGGAGTCACGGGACTCATTAAGACGGTTTTGGCGCTGAAACATAAGTTGATTCCACCCAGCTTGAATTTTCAACAGCCAAATCCTGAGATTGATTTTGCCAATAGTCCTTTTTACGTCAATACCCAGCTGGCGGAATGGAAGGCAAATTCAACCCCGCGGCGTGCCGGAGTCAGTTCTTTGGGCATTGGTGGCACCAATGCCCATGTGGTTCTCGAAGAAGCGCCAACCGTAAAAGCATCTGGTTCTTCTCGTCCCTGGCAATTATTGGTGCTTTCCGCCAAAACGGAATCGGCACTGGAGACGGCTACGGCAAATTTGGTATCTCACCTCAAGCAGCATCCCGATCTTCAGTTGGCGGATGTTGCTTACACCCTGCAAGTAGGTCGTCGGGCTTTTGAACATCGCCGGATCTTGGTTTGCCAGACGGTTGAGGAGTTGGCAACCCAATTGGAAACCCCTCATCCTCAAAAAGTTTTAACTCACTTCCAAGAGCCTACTGAGCGCTCCATCGCCTTCCTGTTTCCCGGACAGGGAGCGCAGTATGTGGATATGGGGCGGGAACTGTACCAGACTGAGCCGATATTTAGCGAACAAATAGACCGTTGCGCTGCCCTTCTTCAACCTCATATCGGGATGGATTTGCGATCGCTACTTTATCCCAACCAGGCGAATCCGGAAGCAGCCGCAGAAAAACTCAAACAAACTTGCTTTGCCCAACCTGCGTTATTTGCGATCGAGTATGCCTTAGCTCAGTTGTGGATGTCCTGGGGCATTTCTCCCCAAGCGATGCTGGGTCACAGCATTGGCGAATATGTGGCGGCTTGCCTTGCGGGTGTCATGTCTGTTGAAGACGCTTTAGCTTTGGTGGCGATTCGTGGGCGACTGATGCAGCAAATGCCAGCCGGGGCGATGCTTGCCGTTTCCTTGCCAGAAGCGGAGGTTAAAAGCCTGCTGAATGAGAAATTATCTTTAGCCGCCAGTAACGCACCTTCCTTATGCGTCGTTTCGGGAACCCTTGACGCTGTAGACGCAATTGAAGCGCAACTCATGGCTAAAGGGGTCGAGTGTCGGCGTTTGCATACTTCTCATGCCTTTCATTCTCAGATGATGGATTCTATCTTGGAGCCATTCATTGAGGAAGTGAAAAAAGTAAAACTGAATCCACCTCAGATTCCGTTTATCTCCAACGTTACGGGAACCTGGATTACAGCAGCAGAAGCCACAAATCCCGGTTATTGGGCAACGCATCTACGGCAAACAGTACGCTTTTCCGAGGGAATCTCGACATTACTGCAACAGCCAAATCGCATCCTCTTAGAAGTTGGTGCGGGGCGTAGTTTATGTACCTTTGCCAAACAGCATTCTCATGAAGCCATAGGGCAAGTAGTATTGCCTTCGTTACGCCATCCCCAGGAGCAAAATTCAGATATCGCCTTTTTACTCAATATCTTAGGGCGGCTTTGGCTAGCAGGAGTTTCGGTGAATTGGTCTGGTTTTTATGCTGGCGAACAACGTCACCGCGTACCTTTACCGACTTACCCGTTTGAACGTCAGCGTTACTGGATTGAACCCCAAACCCAAATCCCAGAAACCCAAATTCCAGCTACCAGTACAGGCGAAAGCAAGCCAGGGAAATCGGATATTACTGACTGGTTTTATGTTCCTTCCTGGAAGCAAATTCCCCTGGCCAAAACCAGAGAGATTGCGTCTGCTTGTTACCTGGTTTTTGTTGATGAGTGTGGGGTCGGTTCTCAAATCGTCCAAAGATTGCAACAAGCTGGACAAGATGCGATTTCTGTCCGGGTTGGAGAGCAATTTAAGCAACTTGATAGCAACGCTTACACGATTAATCCGGCTTGCCAGGATAACTATCACGCCTTGATTCGAGCCGTGCGGGAACAAGGGAAAACCCCGAATGCGATCGCGCATCTCTGGAGTATCACCCAATCACCGCCTCAGTCTTTTGAAACCACGCAAAATCTCGGTTTCTACAGCCTGATTTATTTAGCGCCAGCGTTAGGACAACAACCTGTTAGTAATTCCATTCAACTTCTAGTTGCCAGTAACAATCTATATGACATTATTGGCGACGAGCTATTGTGTCCTGAAAAAGCAACCATCATCGGTTCATGCAAAGTCATTCCTCAAGAATATCCTCACATCAATTGTCGTCAAGTTGATGTGGCGCTCTCAGAATCAGGAACCAACAACTTAGTAGAGCAACTGTTAGCAGAATTAAGGCTAGAGTCAACAGACTCCATGATTGCCTACCGTGGCAATCATCGCTGGGTTCAGACATTTGAGCCAGTCCCGCTAGAAAAAGCCAGCCCAACCCGGTTACGACAAGGGGGAGTATATCTCATTACAGGCGGCATGGGAGGGATGGGCTTAGTCTTCGCCGAATACCTCGCCAAGACAGTACAAGCCAAGTTGATTCTAATCGGACGTTCTGCACTGCCAGAAAAAGAGCAGTGGCAGCAATGGATAGCAACCCATGATGCGCTCGATCCTACCAGCCGTAAGATTCAGAAATTGCAGGAACTGGAAGCATTAGGCGCTGATGTTCTGGTAGTCGCTGCCGATGTTGCGAATGATGAACAAATGCAGAATGCGATCGCGCAATCCCTAGAACGTTTTGGTGAGATTCATGGGGTTATTCACGCCGCCGGAGTTGCGGGTGGTGGCATGATTCAACTCAAAACCCCAGAAATTGTTGAAAGTGTTTTTGCTCCTAAAGTGATGGGAACTTTGGTCTTAAATGAGGTTCTCAAAGATGTCAATCTAGACTTCGTAGTTCTCTGTTCATCCCTTAGCTCAATCCAAGGCGGTTTTGGACAGGTAGACTATAGTGCCGCCAATGCCTTTTTAGATGCCTTTGCTCACCGCAATTCTTTTAATGCTCGCACAATCTCAATTAACTGGGATGCGTTGCAAGAAGTCGGCATGGCGGTCAATACTGCCGTTCCTGAAAAGCTCAAAAAGTGGCGCGAAGAAAGTCTAAAAAATGGCATATTATCCGCAGAAGCCGTGGATGTCTTAAGCAGAATTTTGGAGAATTCGCTTTCTCAAGTGGTCATTTCAACGCAAGATTTATCCAATGCCATTGAGCAAGCTTCTAACTTTTCTTTATCGACTTATGACGCTCAAACATCAGATGATTCTAGTCAATTATCGGCAACTAGACATCCCCGACCTCTCCAAGCAAATGCCTATGTTTCTCCTCGCAATGAGATTGAGCAAGGTATCGCTAATATCTGGCAAGAACTGATAGGACTTGAAAAAGTAGGAATTTACGACAACTTCTTTGAGTTGGGTGGACACTCTTTACTCGCTGTACAAACGATTTCCCGGCTGCGTGAAACTTTCCAAGTGGAATTACCGCTGCGTACTCTGCTTTTTGAAGCTTCTACAGTCGCTGAACTCGCGACTGTAATTGCTGAAAAACAGCCTAAACCCGAACAAATTGCCGAGATTGAGCAGATGTTATCAGAGATAGAATATCTTTCGTTGGATGAAATACAAGCACTGGTTGCTAAAGAATCGCAATCAAGCTTTCATTAGTCACCCAAGAGACTAGACCTTCACACCTTTCTCTGACGAAGAAAGCATCAACATATCCGATTTTACTGCCAATTACCGTTTCTAATTTCCAGCGAATCATTATGGAATTCAGCCTGCTATATTTCTCTGGGGATGGGTCAACAACCCAGTCAGATAAATATCATCTATTACTAGAAACAGCTAAGTTTGCTGACCGATATGATTTCTCGGCAGTATGGACTCCCGAACGTCATTTTCACCCGTTCGGGGGGCTGTATCCTAATCCATCCGTAATTAGTGCGGCGCTGGCAATGGTCACTGAGAAAATTCAGCTACGGTCTGGCAGTGTCGTTGTACCCTTACAGCATCCTGTGCGAGTCGCTGAAGAATGGGCTGTCGTTGATAATCTTTCTAACGGCAGGGTCAGTCTCTCTTTTGCCCCTGGTTGGCACGCCGATGATTTTTTGCTGTCTCCAGAAAATTATAGCGATCGCAAAGAAGTCATGTGGCAAGGTATTGAAACAGTACAGAAACTCTGGCAAGGTGAGGCAGTTGAATTCCGAAATGCTACTGGAAATAATGTCAAAGTAAATACATTTCCGAAACCAATCCAATCTAAATTATCAACTTGGATTACCTGCCAATCAGATAATACATTTATTGGAGCAGGCAAAATAGGCGCTAATGTCTTAACTTCTCTTTTATATGAAACGACCGATGATTTAGCTCAACAAATATCTCTTTATCGTGACTCTTTAGTTAAACATGGTCACGATCCAAAGTCTGGAAAAGTAGCCCTAATGTTGCATACTTTTATTGGAGAAGATAAAGAGCAAGTTAAGCAGAAAGTAAAAGAGCCTTTTTGTAACTACCTAAGAACGCATTTTGGATTAGTTGAAAACTTAGCAAAGAGAAGCGATTTTCAATTCAATCCAGAAAATTTTAGTGAAGACGATCGCCATAGCCTTTTAGCGTTTGCTTTTGAGCGCTATTTCCAAGGACGGGTGATGATTGGAACTTTAGAAACCTGCCGCCAAACGATTGAACACCAAAAAGAAATTGGCGTAGATGAAATCGCTTGTCTGATTGATTTCGGTTTAGATTTTGATTCGGTAATGACAAGCTTGTATAAATTGAAAGATTTAAAAGAAGAGTATCAAGTTAAACAATCAGTTGGGCAGTACTCAGCGCTAAGCTTTTTTGGGTGATCGATGATGAATAATATTTCTCAAAGAATTGCTGCTTTATCTCCGGAACAACGGGCGTTACTGGAACTGCGACTCAAGCAAAAAGGATTGAATACTGTTAAAACTCAAGCCATTTCTCAACGAAAAAATTCCGGCTCGTTGCCTTTGTCTTTTCATCAGCAACGGTTGTGGATAATTCATCAGCTAGAGCCAGATAGTCCTATTTACAACATCCCTATCGCCATACGATTGACGGGAATTTTAAATGTAAAAGCACTGGAACAAAGCCTGAATCAAATTCGGCAACGACACGAAGTTCTGCAAACCCGTTTTATTGAGGTGGAAGGGCAACCCGTACAGGAAAAATTTTCAGATTTGACGTTAAATCTACCCGTAATCGATTTGCGGAGGTTGCCTGAAAGCAAGCGACAGCAGTTGTTGCAAGAGGCAAAAAAAGAAGAAACTCAACGTCCTTTTGACCTATCACAAGAACCACTGCTGCGAGTGAAGCTGTTGCAGATGAGTGAGACAGAACACTTGATGTTGTTCACCATGCACCACATTGTTTCGGATGGGTGGTCTCGTGGTGTGATTATTCAAGAATTAGCATCATTGTATGAAGCAAATTGTCAAGGCAAACCTTCATCATTGCCTGAGCTTCCGATTCAGTATGCCGACTTTGCTGCATGGCAACGACAGTGGCTTGTGGGAGAAGTTCTCGAAACTCAGCTTAACTATTGGAAGCAACAATTAACGGGTGCTTCCCCAATTTTGGAACTGCCTACAGATAGACCGCGACCAACTGTTAATAGTTTTAGGGGCGCGAGGCAATTTTTCACCATTTCTCAACCGCTTGCCTCATCGCTGAGGGCGTTGAGTCAGCAGTCAGAAAGCACGCTGTTTATGACGCTATTAGCGGCTTTTAACACGCTGCTTTACCGCTATACGGGGCAGCAAGATATCTCGATTGGGACTCCCATGACCAATCGTACTCAGAGGGAAACCGAGCCGCTGATTGGGTTTTTTGTCAACACGTTAGTTTTACGCACGCTGCTGTCTGAAAACATAAGTTTTCGAGAATTGCTGGCGAGGGTGCGAGAAGCGGCGCTACAAGCTTATGCTCACCAGGATCTGCCCTTTGAAAGGCTGGTAGAGGAACTACAACCAAGTCGCGATCGCAGTTATACACCCCTGTTCCAGGTGATGTTTGCCCTCCACACTGCCCCCAAAACAGCGTTGCAGTTACCAGGTCTGAATTTGAGTCTGGTGGAGGTGGAAACTAGCACCGCCATGTTTGATTTGACGCTAGAGATAACGGATACCGAGCAAGGACTGACAGGGTCGTTGGAGTACAACACTGACTTATTCGATGCGACCACAATTACTCGGATGCTGGGGCATTTTCAAACGCTGCTAGAAGGCATTGTGGCGAATCCCGATTGCCGTTTGTCGGATTTGCCGTTATTGACAGAGGCTGAAAGATATCAGTTGTTAGTGGAGTGGAATCAGACTCAAACTGATTACCCCGCTGATAGCTGCTTTCATCAGTTGTTTGAACAGCAGGTCGAGAAAACACCGGATGCTGTTGCTATCGTCTTTGAGAACCAACACCTCACCTACAAACAGCTAAATGAACGTGCAAACCAACTAGCGCATTACCTGCAAAAACAGAGGATATCAACCGAGTCTCTGGTTGGCATCAGTGTAGAACGCTCTTTGGAGATGATGGTCGGACTTATCGGCATTCTCAAGGCAGGGGGTGCTTACGTGCCGTTAGACCCCTCCTATCCCCAAGAGCGCCTATCTTTCATGCTGTCAGACGCTCAGATGCCCGTGTTGTTAACTCAACAGCATTTGGTCGAAAAGTTACCTCACCACACCGCTAAAGTTATTTGTTTAGATACAGATTGGGATTGCATTGCCCAAGAAAGTATAGCCAGTCCCGCCAGTGAAGTTAACGCTGATAACCTCGCTTACGTCATCTATACTTCCGGTTCCACGGGTAAGCCAAAAGGAACATTAATTCTCCATCGAGGACTGGTTAATTACTTAAGTTGGTGTTCGCAAGCTTACGCCGTCGAAGCCGGAAAAGGCGCTCCGGTTCACTCTTCCCTGAGCTTCGATATGACGATTACCGGGTTATTTTCACCTTTATTAGTGGGGAATCGGGTAGTCTTGCTGTCTGAAGCGCAGGGTATCGAAGCGTTGAGTATTGCGCTGCGTCAGGGTGAGGACTTTAGTTTGGTTAAAATTACCCCTGCTCAGTTGGATTTGCTGCGTCATCAGTTAGCACCTGAAGAAGTGGCGGGTCGAACTAAAGCCTTTATTATTGGCGGCGAAAATCTTTTAGCTCAAAGCACTGCATTTTGGCAAAAATTTGCTCCGGATACTGTGTTGGTAAATGAATATGGCCCGACAGAAACGGTTGTTGGTTGCTGTATTTATCAAGTTCCTTTAGGCAAGCATCAATCTGGCTCGATTCCCATTGGTCGTCCAATTGCCAATACGCAACTTTATATTTTGGATCGGCATCTGCAACCTGTCCCGATTGGCGTAATTGGTGAGCTACATATCGGCGGTGCGGGAGTGGCGCGAGGGTATTTAAATCGTCCAGAATTGACAGCAGAGAAGTTTATTCCCAATCCGTTTGAGAACCTAACCCCCCAACCCCCTTCCCTGCGAGGGAAGGGGGAGTCCGGCTCCCCTCTCCTAGCAGGAGAGGGGTTGGGGGAGAGGTCTCGCCTCTATAAAACGGGGGATTTAGCGCGTTACCGAGCTGATGGAACGATTGAATATCTGGGAAGATGCGATCGCCAAATCAAGCTCAGAGGCTTTCGGATTGAACTAGAAGAAATAGAGTCGGTGCTAGCACAGCACCCGCAAATTCGAGACGTGGTGGTGCTAATTCGGGAAGATGAGGGAGCTAAATTGGTGGCTTATCTGGTTCCCAACTCAGCAGCAATCCCCACCGTTAGCGAATTGCGCTCTTACTTACAACAGAAACTGCCAGAGTATTCGATCCCATCTGCCTTTGTGACTTTGGAGTCTTTACCGCTTACTCCCAACGGCAAGGTAGATCGGCAAGGATTGCCTTCTCCGGGGGTATCCAGACCCAACTTAGACGATGCGTTTGTGGCACCTAGAACGCCCGCAGAGCAGGTGTTAGCGGAAATTTGGCGCGAAGTTCTCAACCTGGAGCAAGTTGGCATCCACGACAACTTCTTTGCTTTGGGTGGTGATTCGATTCGGAGTATACAAGTGCGATCGCTTGTGCAAAACCGAGGCTTAAATTTCTCGCTACAACAACTCTTTCAATATCAGACGATTTCCGAACTCGCACCACATCTAGAAGCAAGTGAAATTGAAAAGACTGCACCTGTCGCACCCTTTAGCTTAATTCCCGAAGCAGATCGTCAAAAATTACCCAATGAAATCGAGGACGCCTATCCCCTCACCAAGTTGCAAGCGGGGATGCTGTTCCATACCGAATACAGCCCAGAAACATCAGTTTATCACGACATTGTAAGCTTCCAGGTGCAAGCAACTTTTAACCTCGAAGCATTAAGAACAGCTATTAAATATCTAATCAGTCGTCATGCAGTGTTACGCACCTGCTTCGACTTAACTACTTTCAAAGAACCTCTGCAACTTGTTCATCAGACAGTTGAAGTTCCTCTGCAAGTAGAGGATTGGCGTCATTCTGAACAAGCAGATGCACTCACTCACTGGTTTGAAATCGAAAAAAGCCGAAACTTTGATTGGACTCGTCCGCCGCTACTGAAATTTCACGTACATCGCCGCAGTGAGGCAACCTTTCAACTTACTCTCAGCTTCCACCATGCTATTCTCGATGGTTGGAGTGTCGCTTCGTTATTCTCTGAGTTGTTTCAACAGTATTCTGCTTTGCTGGAAGGCAAAGAAACGCTGGCAGTTTTGCCATCACCCGTTAGTCATTTTCGAGACTTTGTATCTTTAGAACGGGAAGCGATCGCGTCCGAGGAATGTCGCCACTTTTGGAGCGAAAAGTTAAAAGACAGCACGATTACTAAACTGCCTCGCTGGTTTCCTTCCGCTGAAGAAACGCATCGAAAGAAATCTTGCGCGGAGGAAATTTTCCTCTCTTCTGAGACTTCCGCAAGTTTAAAGCAACTCGCTGAATCCGCAGGCGTTCCCCTAAAAAGTATTCTACTTGCAGCACATCTGCGAGTATTAAGTTTGTTGAGCGGTCAATCAGCCGTTTTAACTGGATTAGTCTCCAATGGCAGACTAGAAAAAAAAGATGGGGAAAAGGTTCTAGGACTTTTCTTGAACACGCTACCATTTTGCCAAGAATTGCCAGGAGGAACCTGGATAGATTTGGTAAAACAAACCTTTGCCTCTGAGCGGGAGTTGCTCCCTTTCCGTCGCTATCCTCTGCCAGAATTGCAGACTGTTCTAAATAGAGAATTGCTTTTTGAAACGGCTTTTAACTTCACTCATTTTCATATTTATGAAAGTGTTTTGGGGTTGGAAAATATTGACATAGTAGATGCAGCGTTCTTTGAAGAGACAAATTTTGCTTTAATTGCTAATTTTGTTTTGAATCCAGTAAGCGATCGCGTTCAAGTCAAACTGGAATATCAAGCATCATTTTCTCTACAAGAAAGAGAGGCGATTAGGGGATATTACGCTAAGACTCTTGAAGTCATGGCAAGCCAACCTTCAGCACGTTATGAGTTATCCACTCTACTTTCTGAACCAGAACAACATCAGTTACTCGTAGAATGGAACGACACTCAGGTTTATTACCCGAAAGAGGCGTGTCTCCATCAATTAATTGCTGCTCAGGTAGAGAAAACACCAGATGCTGTTGCTGTTGTCTTTGAAGGCAAACAATTAACTTATCAAGAATTAAATCAACAAGCCAACCAAGTAGCGCATCGCTTGCAAAAGCTAGGCGTAAAACCAGAAGTTTTGGTTGGTATTTGTATGGAACGTTCCCTAGAAATGGTGGTGGGATTACTTGGCATTCTGAAAGCGGGTGGAGCTTATGTTCCTCTCGATCCATCCTATCCTCCAGAACGTCTAGCTTTCATGCTGTCAGATTCTCAAGTAACCGTGCTGTTAACTCAACAGCATTTAGTTGAAAATCTTCCCAAACACAAAACAAAAATTGTGTGTCTGGATGCAGATTGGGAAATTATTTCCCAAGAAAGCTTAGAAAATCCTTCAAGCAGCGTGAGTGCGGAAAATTTAGCCTACGTTATTTACACCTCTGGTTCAACAGGAACTCCTAAAGGGGCCATGAATACCCATCGCGGTATCTGCAATCGCTTACTGTGGATGCAAGATACTTATCAACTAACACAAACTGACCGAGTTTTACAGAAAACGCCCTTCAGCTTTGATGTTTCTGTATGGGAATTCTTTTGGCCTTTGATAACTGGTTCTCGTCTGGTTGTCGCTAAACCAGGAGGACATCAAGATAGCGCTTATTTAGTGGAGCTGATTGCCCAAGAGCAAATCACTACCATTCATTTTGTGCCGCCAATGCTTCAGGTTTTCCTAGAAGAACCGGAATTAGAAAAATGTCAATGTCTCAAACGAGTGATTTGTAGCGGTGAGGCTCTACCATACGAACTCCAGCAACGCTTTTTTGAGCGGTTGGACGCTCAATTACACAATCTTTATGGCCCAACGGAAGCAGCCATTGATGTCACGTATTGGGCTTGTCAACGGGACAGCGAACTCCCTATCGTTCCGATTGGTCGCGCGATCGCCAATACTCAACTTTATATCCTCGATCGCCGCCTGCAACCTGTCCCCGTAAGTGTGGCTGGGGAACTCCACATCGGCGGCGTTGGCTTAGCGCGAGGCTATCTCAATCGTCCTGATTTGACACAAGAGAAGTTTATTCCTAATCCGTTTAAAAACCTAACGATTCAGCCCCCTTCCTTAGCAGGGGACTCTTTGGGGGAGAGTCGCCTATACAAAACTGGAGATTTGGCGCGTTATCTACCTGATGGCAATATTGAGTTTCTCGGCAGAATTGACAATCAGATAAAACTGCGGGGTTTTCGCATCGAACTGGGAGAAATTGAAGCAGCGCTGATGCAGCACCCGGCTATTCGAGAAACAGTGGTTTTGTTGCGGGAGGATAACTCAGGTGACAAGCGTTTAGTCGCTTACATTGTGCCGAAAGAACAAGCACCCGGCATTCACGATCTACGCGACTTCTTGAAGCAGAAACTGCCGAGTTATATGGTGCCATCTGCCTTCATGTTTTTAGAGGCTTTACCTTTAACTGCAAATGGCAAAATCGAGCGTCGAGCATTACCTGCACCGGAAAATCTATCTTCATCGGCAGTTGCTTATATAGCTCCCCGGAATCCGGTTGAAGAAAAGCTAGCGCAACTTTGGACTGAAGTTCTCGACCTTGAGCGGGTAGGCATTCACGACAACTTCTTTGAGTTAGGCGGTAATTCTTTAGTAGCAACTCAACTGATTTCTAAGGTTCGTCGCACATTTCAAGTAGAAATTCCTTTGCGAAATCTATTTGAATTGCCAACAATTGCTGGACTTGCTGAAAGCATTTCCCATACTAAAGAAAGTAACGTTGATGCTCAGGAAGCGGCGATTCAGCCAATTTCCAGAACGGCTCGGCGCGGTTCCCATAATCAATCAAAAAAGGGAGAGTAAACGATGACATTGCATTCTTCCTGGGACGCTACAACAGACATTCAAGAAACAGACATTCAAGAAGACGATATTTTTGTTCTTCCGACTTCTTTTGCACAAGCAAGATTGTGGTTTCTGGATCAATTTGAACCAGGCAGCCCTTTCTACAACATTCCTGCCGCTGTCCGTCTTACAGGGAAGCTGAATGTTGTCGCTTTGGAGCAAAGTCTCAATGAAATGGTGCAACGTCATGAAGCTTTGCGGACGACGTTTGCGGTTGAAGATGGTCAGCCAGTGCAAGTTATCAGAACCAACATAACTCTAAACTTGCTGATTTTAGATTTAACAGCGCTACCAATAACTGAGCGAGAAGCTGAGATTTATGCAAGAGCAAATGCAGAGATTCAACAACCTTTTGATTTAACGCAAATTCCTCTGTGGCGAGTCACGCTGTTACGAATGGATGAAGCAGATCATGTGTTGCTACTGACCATGCACCATATCATCTCTGATGGTTGGTCTTTGGCGGTATTTCTGCGAGAAATGGCAGCACTTTACGAAGCCTTTTCTAATAGCAACCCGTCACCCCTTCCGGAACTTCCAATTCAGTATGCAGACTTTGCTGTTTGGCAGCGTGACTGGCTTCAGGGGAAAGTTTTGGAAACTCAGCTCAATTACTGGAAACAACAATTGAGCGGTTCTTTGCCAGTGCTGCAACTGCCAAGCGATCGCCCTCGACCGGCGATTCAGTCTTACACGGGGAAAAAGCAATTTTTTGTCCTATCCAAAACCTTGACAGCAGCCCTCAAATCGCTAAGTCAGCAAACGGGTGTGACTTTGTTTATGACACTGCTGGCGGCATTCAAGACGCTAGCACACCGTTACACAAACCAAGATGACCTGATTGTGGGGAGCGCGATCGCTAATCGCAACCGAGCGGAAGTTGAGGGATTAATCGGGTTATTTGTCAATACCTTGGTGCTGCGAACAGATTTAAGTGGCAATCCCACTTTCAAAGAGTTACTAAATCGGGTTCGGGAAGTAACGTTAGGTGCTTATGCTCACCAGGATTTGCCCTTTGAAAAGCTTGTCGAAGAACTACAACCAGAGCGGGATTTGAGCCAAAATCCTCTGTTTCAGGTGTGGTTTGCTTTAAACAATGCTCCCATGCCAGCGATGCAGCTAGCATCGGGACTAACCGTAACTCCCTTGGAAGTGGACAGTGGTACGGCACAGTTCGATTTGAGCCTGGATATGGTCGAACGGGGAGAAGAATTGATTGGCTCGTTTGAGTACAACACCGATTTGTTCGACGCGACCACGATTACTCGCATGGTGGGGCATTTCCAAACCTTGCTCGAAGGCATTGTTGCTGATTGCGATCGCCACCTATCACATTTGCCACTCCTGACAGAAGCCGAACGACATCAGTTGCTAGTCCAATGGAATGACACCCAAGAGAGTTCCCCGATAAATCTCTGTATTCATCAGTTATTTGAAGCGCAAGTAGAGAAGACACCTAATGCGATCTCTGTCGTATTTGAGAACCAGCAACTAACCTATGTAGAACTCAATGCCAAAGCGAATCAACTAGCGCATCACTTGCAAAAACTAGGGGTAAAACCAGAAGTTTTGGTGGGTATCTGTGTAGAACGCTCCCTAGAGATGATTGTCGGAATTTTAGGCATTCTCAAAGCGGGTGGTGCTTATGTACCGCTAGACCCTGCCTATCCTTCAGAGCGCTTGGCTTTCATGTTGTCAGATACCCAAGTGCCCGTGTTGCTGACTCAACATCTGCTGTTAAAGAGTTTGCCTCAACACAAAGCAAAAGTTGTGTGTCTGGATGCAGACTGGGAGGTAATTTCACAAAATAGTACCAAGAATCCACTTACCAAAGTGACTGCTGATAACCTGGCATATATCATCTATACCTCCGGTTCTACTGGCAAAGCGAAAGGAGTGATGATTCAGCATAGCAGCCTGGTTAGTATCTATCTAGCTTGGGAGGACACTTATCAACTTCGCGCTGCCCAAAGTTGTCACCTTCAGATGGCGAATTTTTCCTTTGATGTATTTACAGGAGACTTAATTCGGGCATTATGTTCTGGTGGAAAGTTGGTTCTGTGCCCCCGCGAATTATTGCTAGAGCCGCCAAAACTTTATGAATTGATGCTCCGGAAAAAGGTAAATTGTGCTGAATTTGTCCCGGCTGTTTTGAGGTGCTTAGTTCAATATTTAGAAGAAAACAATAAGCGCCTCGACTTTATGCGGATGCTAATTTGTGGCTCTGATAGTTGGTATGTACGAGAGTATGAAAAAATCCGCCAATTTTGTGGAAGTCAGACGCGACTGATTAACTCTTTTGGCTTAACGGAAGCCACGATTGATAGTTCTTATTTTGAAGGAACGTCTAATTTATCGAGTGAGCAGTTAGTACCGATTGGGCGTCCCTTTGCCAACACTCAGCTTTACATCTTAGACTCCCATTTACAGCCACTACCTGTCGGCGTTCCTGGCGAACTTTATGTTGGCGGTGCTGGCTTGGCGCGGGGTTATCTCAACCGTCATGAGTTGACACAAGAGAAGTTTATTTTTAATCCTTTTAGAGTAAGAAACTCATCCCCTAGCCCCCTCTTCGCAAGCAGAGTGGGGGGAAAAGAAATCTGTAATGAGCCAGAGTCCCGCCTCTATAAAACTGGGGATTTGGCGCGGTTTCTACCTGATGGAAATGTTGAGTTTATTGGCAGAATTGACTATCAAGTAAAAATTCGCGGCTACCGGATTGAGCTAGGAGAAATTGAGGGGGTGTTAAGTCAACATCCAGAAGTGCGTGAGGCTGTGGTTTTAGCGGACGAAAATGAATCCGGAAACCAACGCTTGATTGCTTATATAGTCAGCCATCTTGGCAAGGTTGAATTAGGACAGGCGCACGGAGATACGTCCTTACAAGATGCAGAATTTCTCAAAGAATTGCGTAGCTTCTTGAAGGAAAAACTACCGCATTATATGGTGCCATCGGCTTTTGTGTTGTTGGAGGCTTTACCACTAACACCGAATGGTAAATTAGATAGGCGATCGCTTCCAGTTCCAGATCTCACTCGTTCCCCAACTGAAGCAGCTTACACCGCACCTCAAACCACAAGGGAAGAAGTTCTGGCGAGAGTTTGGTCGCAGGCTCTGGGAGTTGATAAAATTGGCATTCACGATAACTTCTTTGAGTTAGGTGGAGATTCTATCTTGAGTCTTCAGATAATCTCTAAAGCGCGTGATGCAGGACTTCAGCTAAGTCCAAAACAAATTTTTCAATATCAGACAATTGCAGAGTTAGCGGCGGTAGCGGGTACCACCCAAACGATAATTGAAGCTGAACAAGGTATCGTGACTGGATCAGTGCTTCTGACACCAATTCAGCAATGGTTCTTTGAACAAAATTTACTCGATGCTCACCACTGGAATCAGGCAGTTTTGCTAGAAACCAGGCAAAAATTAGATATTACTTGGTTGGAGAAGTCGGTACAGGCACTACTGAGACATCACGATGCACTGCGATTGCGTTTTGTCAAAGATGCATCCGGTTGGCAACAGTTTCACGCTAATGTTGATGAAGTAATACCACTCATCAAACTTGATTTTTCTAACCTATCAGAAACCCAACAAAAACAAGCAATTGAAGATACGGCTAATGAACTTCAAGCTAGCTTAAATTTATCTGAAGGGTCGCTGATTCGAGTTGCTTTATTTCAGCTTGGCGACAATCAACCGAACCGTTTGCTGATTGTCATTCATCACTTAGCGGTTGATGGTGTTTCCTGGCGAGTTCTACTTGAAGATTTACAGACAAGTTACGAACAAATCAGTCAAGGCAAATCAAGTCAGCTTCCGCCTAAAACAACTTCGTTTAAACAGTGGTCTGAAAAATTACGAGAGTATGCAAATTCAGCCGCATTAAAGCAAGAACTAAATTATTGGTTGGCAGAATTACAAAAACCGATTTCTTGCTTACCCGTAGATGCTAACGGAATCAATACAATGGCTACGGCTCAAACTGTATCCGTTAGCTTGAGCCAAGACGAAACTCAAGCTCTATTACAAGAGGTTCCCAAGGTTTATAACACCCAAATAAACGATGTGTTACTAACTGCTTTGGGACAAGCTTTTTCGCAATGGACGGGGATGGATTCGGTTCTCGTGGATCTGGAGGGGCATGGACGAGAGACGTTCTCTGAATCAATTGATTTATCTCGCACGGTAGGCTGGTTTACTTCAGTCTTTCCCGTGTTGCTGACGGGTAAAAATAGCCAACCCGGAGAAGCTTTAAAAGCAGTTAAAGAACAACTGCGCCGGATTCCCAATCGTGGCTTTGGCTATGGGGTGTTGCGCTACCTCAGCAGCGAAGAAATCGCCTTGAAACTAAAAGCGTTACCTCAAGCGGAGGTAACTTTCAACTATCTCGGTCAATTTGACCAAAGTTTACCGCCATCCTCGCTATTTAAAATCGCCTCCGAATCTACTGGAAACCTTTACAGCCCACGGGGAAGCCGAGCCTATCTATTAGAAATTAATGGATTCGTTGCAGTCGGTCAACTGCGCCTGGAATGGAGTTTTAGCGAAGCCGTACATCGCCGGGAAACGGTGCAGAGACTGGCTGAGGGATATATAGAAGCGTTGCGATCGCTTATTGCCCACTGTCAATCTCCAGAAGCAGGCGGCTACACTCCCTCAGACTTTATCGCCGCCAAAGCTAGTACCAGCGACTTTGATAAGTTGCTTGCCCAAATTAGTCAATCTACCAAAGGCAGCCGCCATGAAAGTTGAAAATTTAGAAGACATTTACGAACTTTCACCGATGCAGCAGGGGTTGCTGTTTCATACGCTGTATGCCCCGGAATCGGGAATGTATTTCGAGCAGTATAGCTGGACGGTGCAAGGAGATTTTAATACCTTGGCGTTTAAGCAAGCTTGGCAACAAGTAATCGACAGACATCCGATTTTGCGGACTGCCTTCTTTTGGGAAGATTTGGAAAAGCCTTATCAAGTGGTGTACCGCCAAGCTGAACTGATTTGGGAGGAACAAGATTGGCGGCAAATGTCGCGGGATTTGCAAGCAGAATGGTTAGAAATGTTTTTGCAAGCAGATCGCGATCGCGATTTCGACCTTTCCCAAGCCCCCTTGATGCGTCTCGCCTTGATCCAATTGGCAAATGATGCCTATCAAGTGGTTTGGAGCCATCACCACATCCTTTTAGATGGTTGGTCGGGTCCCTTGGTATTTAAGGAAGTTTACGCCTTTTATCAAGCCTTCTGCCAAGGTCAAGAATTACACCTACAACGCCCCCGTCCGTTCCGGGAATACATTACCTGGCTCCAACAGCAAGACTTATCGAAAGCGGAAGCGTTCTGGAGAAAGACACTGCAAGGCTTTACCGCACCGACTCCTCTAGGGCTAGACCGGATGCACAACCAGGCGAGTCTAGAAAAGAACGAGAACGAGCAGCAAATCAAGCTATCGCAGTCTGTCAGCGCGGCTCTCGAATCCTTAGCACGGCAGCATCGCTTAACGATTAACACCTTAGTGCAAGGCGCTTGGGCGATTCTGCTGAGTCGCTACAGCGGCGAACAGGATGTCGTCTTTGGGGCAATTTCTTCTGGGCGTCCAACCGATTTGGTGGGAGTAGAATCCATTGTCGGGATGTTTGTCAACACCTTGCCAATGCGGGTAGATGTCAATCCTGAAGCCGAGCTTTTGCCCTGGTTAAATCGTTTCCAAGCTCAACAAGCGGAGATGCGTCAGTACGAGTACAGTCCGCTTGTCAAAATTCAGGGATGGAGTGAAATTCCTGCCAACATATCTTTCTTTGAAAGCATCGTTACCTTAGAGAACTATCCCGTTGAACCCGAACAATGGGAAGAAAATCAGAACCTAAAGATATACAATTTGCAGGTTTTTGAGAAGACAAACTATCCCCTAACGATCATGGCAGGAACGGGAACCCAGTTGTTGCTCAAAATTTTGTACGACGATCGCCGTTTTGATGCCGCCACAATTACTCGGATGCTAGGGCATTTCCAAATATTGTTGGAAAGCATTGCGGCTAATCCTAATCAGCGTCTTGCTGACTTGCCAATTTTGACCGCGTCAGAACGGTATCAGTTGTTGGTGGAGTTTAACCAAACTCAATATTGTTTGGCAAACCCAACCCCCCAGCCCCCTTCCCTCGCAGGGAAGGGGGAGCATGACTCCCCTCTCCTTGCAGGAGAGTGGCAGAGGGAGAGGTTAACCCAAGAGTATAGCTACTCGGCTCAATCCCCAATTAGGCAGTGCATTCATCAGTTATTTGAAAAACAAGTAGAACGAACACCAGACGCTGTTGCAGTAGTTTTTGAAAACCAACAACTCACCTACGCCGAACTCAACAATCGAGCGAATCAACTCGCACATCATCTACAGAAACTCGGCGTGAAGCCAGAAGTTTTAGTAGGGATTTTTGTAGAGCGTTCCCTAGAAATGGTTATTGGAATTTTAGGAATTCTCAAAGCGGGTGGCGCTTATGTACCCTTAGATCCTGCTTATCCTCCAGAGCGCTTGGCTTTCATATTGTCAGATGCTCAAGTCCAAGTGTTGTTAACTCAACAACAGCTAGTAGCCTCGCTTCCTAAAACGTCAGCTAAAGTCGTTTGTCTTGATTGTGAGTGGGAACTTATCGCCCAAGAAAGCCAAGACAATGTTAAGGGTGAAACGACAGGCGAAAACCTGGCTTATGTAATTTATACATCGGGTTCCACAGGTAAACCCAAAGGCGTATTAATTAATCACTCAAATATTGTTCGCCTATTTGCCGCTACCGAATCGCGGTTTCATTTCAACCAACAAGAAGTTTGGACGCTGTTTCACTCTTATGCCTTTGACTTCTCGGTTTGGGAAATTTGGGGAGCCTTAATTTACGGCGGACGGTTAGTAGTAGTGCCTTACTGGGTTAGCCGTTCGCCGGAAGCTTTTTATGAATTGTTGTGCAAAGAACGAGTTACAGTTCTCAACCAAACTCCTTCAGCTTTTCGACAACTAATTCAAGTAGAGCAATCTTTAACAACTCCTAGAAACTTGGCTTTGCGTTGGGTTATTTTTGGAGGGGAAGCACTAGAACTTCAAAGCTTAAAACCCTGGTGCGAGCGCCACGGAGATCGATTTCCTCAATTGGTGAATATGTACGGGATTACGGAAACCACCGTACACGTCACTTTTCGCCCAATAACAACAGCCGATTTGCGCGAAGATGCAGGAAGTGTAATTGGCATTCCCATCCCTAATTTGCAGGTTTATGTACTAGATGCACACCAAAATCTTCTGCCTATTGGCGTTCCGGGTGAGATGTATGTCGGGGGTGCGGGTTTAGCGCGGGGTTATCTGAATCGCCCTGAACTGACAGCAGAAAAGTTCATTCCCAATCCATTTTTACAGCAGTCAGAAAAGTCGGAATTACTGTACAAAACTGGAGATTTAGCGAGATATCTCCCGAATGGTGAATTGGAATATTTGGGACGCATCGACCACCAAGTTAAAGTGCGGGGCTTCCGGATTGAACTGGGCGAAATTGAAGCGGTACTCAGCCAACATCCAGCCGTGCAGCAAACGGTAGTGATTGCCAGAGAGGATAATTCTAGCTATAAGAATTTAGTTGCTTATGTCGTACCGATGCCAGCGGAAGCTGCAACAACACCCTTACAACTGCGCTCATTCCTCAAGGAGAAGCTACCCGATTACATGGTACCTTCTGCCTTTGTACTGCTAGAGGCAATTCCTTTAACACCCAACGGAAAAATCGATCGACGCTTATTAAATACCCTTGGCAAAATAAACCCCTACCTTGAAAAAAACTTTGTTGCGCCACGTACACCCATTGAACAAGCAGTTGCCGATATTTATGCTCAAATTCTAAATTTACAGCAGGTAGGATGCTCTGATAACTTCTTTGAATTAGGCGGTCACTCGCTACTCGCTATGCAAGTAACTTCCCGGCTGCGGGAAACTTTCCAAGTCGAATTACCGCTACGGACTTTATTTGAGTCACCAACTGTTGCGGAATTAGCTGAAGTAATTTCCTCAACTCAGAAAGCAAAACAAACTTTAAATTCTAGTTCTATTGCACGGGTTTCCCGCAATCAGCCACTACCCCTATCTTTTGCTCAACAACGATTGTGGTTTCTCGATAATTTAGAACCCGGTTTGCCTGACTATAATATTCCTGCACCAGTTCGCCTAATAGGGCAATTAGACGTTGCGGCACTAGAGCAAAGCTTTAACGAAATTGTGCGGCGACACGAAATATTTCGCACCCGTTTCGTGATGGAAGGGCAACCGATTCAAGAAATTGCTCCTAGTATGAAAGTGACATTTCCTGTTATCGACTTGCAAGCATTTCCAGAGGCGGATCGAGAAGGAAAAATTAAACAACTAATTGCCCAAGAAGCATTAAAACCCTTCGATTTAACTCAAGCACCCCTGTTTCGGATTAAACTGCTGCAACTCGGTGAGGAAGAGCATATTTTAGTTCTCGTCCTGCACCATATCATCTTCGATTTGTGGTCAATTGGGGTGCTGTTGCAAGAAGTGACTGAACTCTACAAAGCTTTTACGACTGGGGAAATTTCTTTGCTGCCTGAATTACCAATCCAATATGCTGATTTTGCGGTTTGGCAGCGGCAATATCTCCAAGGAGAGGTGCTGGAAAAGCATTTGAGTTATTGGAAACAGCAATTAAGCGGTAATTTACTATTAGAATTCCCAAGCGATCGCTCTAGATCCGCCGTTCAGTCAAATCGAGGTGCTATCCATTGTTTTGCCTTTCCCAAGGATTTGAGCGATGCAATTCAAGCTTTCAGCCAGCGGGAAGGAGCTACCTTATTTATGACGCTTTCGGCAGCGTTTAAAACCTTGCTCTATGCCTACACGGGACAGCAAGATATCCTCATCGGATCGCCGATTGCCAATCGCGATCGCGTTGAACTAGAGCCACTCATTGGATTCTTTGTCAATACCTTAGTTCTTCGCACTGATTTATCTGGAAATCCCAGCTTTCGAGAATTATTAGCACGGGTGCGCGAAGTCACTTTAGGCGCTTATGCTCACCAAGATTTGCCATTTGAGAAGTTAGTAGAGGCGCTACAACCCAATCGTAAACAAAGTGAATTTCCCTTGTTTAAGGTATGGTTCGCGCTGGAAAATGCTCCAATTCCAGATGTAAAACTGCCGAAATTAACGCTTAGTTCAGTTGAATTTTACAGCGGTATCGCACGATACGACTTAAGACTGGGATTAACGGAGACAGGCGCAGGTTTAAGAGGCTCATTAGAGTACAAAACTGAGTTATTCGATGCTGCAACGATTGCTCGAATCGTCGAACATTTAGAAGCTATTGTGCGCCAAGCCGTGGCACAACCAGAGATTAAATTAGAACAACTTGCAGCAATAATTACGCAAGCCGAACAACAACAGCAAATCGCCCAAGAAAAAGAACTCGCACAAACTAGCCTGCAAAAGTTAAAGCGAGTTAAACGTAAGGCACTGCATGGATAGAACCTAACCCCCCAAGCCCTTCCCTTGCAGGGAAGGGGGAGGCGGAAGATCCTCTACTACGAGGATAGGGGTTAGGGATAGGTCAGATCGGGAGTTACGCACAATATTCTGCTTTCTGCAAGAAACTAAGTATGACAATGAACATCCCAAAATCGCCCAAACTCAGCCTTAAAAAAGTAGGGACCGCCCAGAGAAAATCAATTACTGTCTCAGAAGGTGAATTGATTAAAGTAGCACCCCTACAACCTAACCAACCTTTGCCGCTCGTTATCGAACCAATAGTAGACGGCTTAGACTTAATTAGTTGGATGCGAAATAATCGTTTATTTATTGAGACTCAACTTCCCAATTCTGGAGGAATACTCTTCCGCAACTTCAAAATTAATGGGATTGAAGTATTTGAGCAGTTCGTTAAAGCCAGTTCTGATGGTAAACTTTTACCGTATCAAGAAGGTTCATCACCGCGTACTCTGGTGAAGGACAATGTTTATACTTCCACCGACTATCCAGCCGATCAAACTATCTTTCTTCACAGCGAACTTTCCTACGCCAATATATGGCCTTTAAAGATTTATTTTCATTGTGTAAAGGCTGCGGAACAAGGTGGAGAAACGCCAATTGCGGATATTCGGAAAGTCTGCGATCACATTTCCCCCAAAACACGCGATCGCTTTCTCCAAAAACAAGTGATGTATGTTCGCAACTTTAGCGGTGGACTCGGACTTCCCTGGCAAAAAGCGTTTCAAACTTCAGATAAAACCGTTGTCGAAGCATACTGTCATGAGAACGGCATTGAGATGGAGTGGAAAGAAGGCGACAAGCTGCGAACTCGTCAAATTCGTCCGGCGGTAGTTAACCACCCGAAAACTGGCGAAACAGTTTGGTTTAATCATGCAGCTTTCTTTCACGTATCAACGCTAGAAGCAAAAATTCGCCAAGCATTGTCAGCCTTTTCGGAAATTGAGCTTCCCTATAACACTTATTACGGAGATGGTTCCCCCATTGAACCCGAAGTTTTAGAGGAAATTCGTTCCGCTTATCGCCAAGAAACTGTGATGTTTCCTTGGCAAGCCGGAGATATTTTGATGCTCGACAATATGTTAACGGCTCACGGAAGAACACCCTTCGCCGGTTCGCGCCAAGTTGTTGTAGGCATGGCTGAACCTTTTAGCAGCAGCCATATTTAATACAGCCTAGATGAAGTTTAAAAATGGAAAATAAAGTTTTAAAAATGCCAAACGATACTATTCAGGGATTCCAAATCTCTCCCCAGCAAAAACGCCTTTGGGGATTGCAACAACTTGATTCAAATCAAGATTATCAAGCTAGGTGTTATCTCTTAATAGAAGGGTGTCTCAATATAGAGATGTTGAAAACGTCCCTGCAAGAAATTGTCGAGCGACATGAAATCCTTCGTACCCATTTTCGCTGCCTACCGGGAATGACGATTCCCCTGCAAGTTATTTCAGAGAGTAGCGCTCTTCACTGGCAATCTATTGATTTAAGTGCTAGAAATAGCCAAGAACAAAGCCTTCAACTTGAAACATTTTTTAATTCAATCGGTCATCAACCCTGTAATTTCGAGGAAGATTCCCTATTACAGTTAAGCTTAATTACTCTGTCAGAGCAGAAGCATATTTTGCTGATTAACTTACCTGCTCTTTGTGCCGATACTGCAACTTTACAGCATTTAGCAAAAGAAATTAGTCGGACATACGCTGCTTGCTGTCTTGGTACGGAACTGGACGATGAAATAATGCAGTATGCCGATATCTCTGAATGGCAGAATGAATTGCTGGAAGGAGAAGATACGGAAGCGGGACGGAACTATTGGGAAAAGCAAGACTTTTCGGCACTGTTAAATATTGAGCTACCGCTGGAAATATTAGTTTCAAAACAAGCTAAATTTCAACCGCAATTGATTACCCAGACAATCAATTCCGATAAAGTAGCCAAAATAACCGCATTCGTGAGTAAGTATGAAACTTCTGTGCCTTCATTCCTGCTGACTTGCTGGACAATTTTGCTTTGGCGGCTCACGAAACAATCAAATTTGGTAATTGGGACAGCTTTCGATGGACGAAAATACGAGGAGTTAGAATCGGCGTTGGGATTATTTTCCAAATATTTGCCAATTGAAAGCCATTTAGAAGCTAAGCTTTCTTTCGGTGAATTACTGCAAAAAATTCATCAAGCGCAACAAGAAGTTTACCAATGGCAAGAATATTTTAGCTGGGACTTGAACGCTTCGGCTGATTCACCCTTTTTCCCAGTTTGTTTTGAATTTAATCAAGCGACTGATAAGTGTTCTGCTGCTGGCGTTACCTTTTCAATTGAACGCCAATATATCTGTATTGACCGCTTCAAGATTAAGCTTGCTGGCGTTGAGCGGGAAGACGCTTTGAGTATCGAGTTTCACTACGACGCAAACTTATTTGATGCAGCGGATATTCAGCGGTTAGCCGGACAATTTAGCACTTTAGTTGATAGTATTCTCGAAACTCCAAATGTTGCGATTAGGGAGTTAAAAATTCTTAGCGATGTAGAACGCCAGCAATTGATTGAGTTTAACAATACCAAGATTGATTTTCCTCAATTTCAGGGAATACATCAACGATTTGAGCAACAGGTTGAAAAAACGCCGGACGCGATTGCGCTAAGCGCACGCTCCGCGAACGCACTCGTTTACGAAGGCGAACAACTCACTTATCAGCAGTTAAATCAACGCGCTAACCAACTCGCTCATTCCTTGCGAAAGCTGGGTGTCGCACCAGAAGTTTTAGTCGGTCTTTATCTAGAACGCTCTCTAGAGATGGTTGTTGGACTGTTGGGAGTGCTGAAAGCTGGGGGAGCTTATGTCCCCTTAGACCCAGCCTTACCGCTGGAGCGTCTAGCGTTCATCCTGCAAGATACTCAGGCAAAGGTGCTGTTAACGCAACAACATTTAGTTACCAACCTTCCTGGCTCGACAGCTACCGTTTTCTGCTTAGATTCCGAGTCGGAACTGCAACAAGAGAGCGATTGCGCTACCGCGCAGCCTTCGGATCGCAACTTAGAGACTCAATACATTTCGGCTAGTGATATTCACCCTTCAAAGATCCCCCCAACCCCCCTTACAAAGGGGGGCTATGTTCCCCCAACCCCTCCTAAAAAGGGAGGCTATGTCCCCCCAACCCCCTTAAAAAGGGGGTCGCCGCAGGCGGGGGAATCGGAAGCTGGGGGAGGGCAAGCAAATCTTGCCTATGTCATTTACACCTCCGGTTCTACCGGAACACCCAAAGGCGTTGCGGTAGAACATCGACAAATTCTCAACTATCTCAATGGCATTTTGGAAAGATTGGATCTTCCCGATGGTGCCAGTTTTGCAATGGTTTCTACCTTTGCTGCCGACTTGGGAAATACAGTTTTATTCCCCTCTTTGTGTACGGGAGGATGTCTGCATATCATCTCCCAAGATCGCGCCGCTGATGCTGAAGCGCTATCGCAATATTTTCAACAGCATCCAATTGATTGCCTCAAGATAGTTCCTTCTCATTTATCGGCTTTACTGGCATCCTCTCACCCAGAATTTATTTTGCCTCGTCAGCGATTAATTTTGGGTGGAGAAGCCTCTAGTTGGACTTTGATTGAGAAAATCCAGAATTTGGCTCCATCCTGTCGCATTCTCAATCACTATGGGCCAACAGAAACAACGGTCGGCGTACTTACCTATCAGGTAGAAAGTGGGAACTTAGCTAATGTTTCAAAGACCGTTCCACTCGGTCGTCCCCTAGCAAATACCCAGATTTATATCCTGGATAATCATCTTCAGCCTGTGCCTATTGGTGTGTCTGGTGAAGTTTATATTGGGGGAGATAATCTGGCGCGTGGTTATTTAAATCAGCCGGAACTAACAGCCAAGAAATTTATTTCCAACCCATTTTTAAAGAATTCAGGAGTCATATCAAGTCCGCTTCATGAACCAGCATTCCCTCTGAACCCCACCCCGCCACAGCCTGCGGCTCCGGCTCCCCTCCCCGCAGGCGGGGAGGGGTTGGGGGTGGGGTTCTATGAGGAATTAACTGGATTTGATATCCAGAGTCAGGAGTCAGAGGAAAATTCAGAATTCAGAATAAAACATTCTAAATTCTTATACAAAACTGGCGACTTAGCTCGCTATTTACCGGATGGAAACATTGAGTTTCTGGGACGAATTGACCATCAGGTAAAAATCCGGGGCTTCCGCATCGAACTAGGGGAAATTGAGGCGGTGCTAAAGCAGCATCCCGCCGTAGAACAGGCTGTGGTTGTAGTTCGCGAGGATGTGCCTGGTGACAAGCGTTTAGTCGTTTATTCGATTTTGAGTCAGCAGCAGGGGAGTAGAGAAGAATCCACTCAATCAAATCTAATGGGTGACTTACGTTCTTTTGTAAAAGCGAAGTTGCCGGAATACATGATACCTTCTGCTTTTGTGATTTTAAAGACTCTGCCTTTAACTGCTAATGGGAAAGTGGATCGGGAAAAACTGCCAGCACCTGAGCAAATTCGACCAGAGTTAGCAGGAACGTTTGTTGCTCCCCGCACCAATGTTGAGGAGATATTAGCTGGAATTTGGGCTGAAGCAATCGGGATTGAACAAGTGGGCATTTACGACAACTTTTTTGAGCTAGGAGGGCATTCGCTGCTAGCAACTCAGGTGATTTCCCGATTGCGTGACGCCTTTAATGTGGAGTTGCCTTTGCGGCAGTTTTTCGACTTTCCTACTGTTGCGGATTTAGCAGTCGCGATCGCGCAAAAACTCGCTGAACAGACCGATGAGGAAATGATGGCTCAAATGTTAGCAGAGCTAGATGAAATATCGGAGGAAGAAGTTCGAGAAGTTTTGGCTAAGGAAGGAGTAGGCAAATGAGTAATTTAAGCGAGCGCATCGCCGGACTTTCTCCAGAAAAACGCGAGTTGCTGCTAAAACGGCTTAATCAGAAAAAAGAGCCGATAGCACCAACCCAAATCCCCCGCCAAAACCGGGACTCTAACTCGTTTCCCTTGTCATTTGCTCAACAGCGGTTGTGGTTTTTTGACCAACTAGACCCGGGAAATACCAGCTATAACATTTCTGCGGCTGTGCGCGTTAAGGGAACGCTGGATGCGATCGCTCTGGAGCAAAGTCTCAACGCAATTATCCAGCGTCACGAAGTCCTACGAACTGCTTTCACAACAGTGAATGGGCAACCTGTCCAAGTCATTACGCCTGATTTTAAATTCACGCTTCCACTCATCGATTTGCGGTCACTCTCCAACACCGAACGAGAGCAAGCAGTACGGCAATTCGCCACCGCAGAAGCGCAAAAACCCTTTGACCTCACACAGGCACCTTTGCTGCGAGTTAGGTTGCTGCATCTGAACGAATTCGAGTATGTGGTGTTATTTACTATGCACCACATCGTCTCAGATGGGTGGTCAATGGGGATATTTATTCAAGAGTTAGTCACTTTTTATAAAGCTTTCGCTTGTAGAGACGAGATTAATTGCGTCTCTACACTCCTTCCTGAATTAAGTATCCAATATGCAGACTTTGCAGTTTGGCAGCGACAGTGGCTACAAGGAGAAGTTTTAGAAGCCCAGATTGCTTATTGGAAAAAGCAATTGGGGGGCAATCTTCCCGTACTAGATTTGCCGACAGACCGACCGCGACCTGCGGTGCAAACCTTCCAAGGCGCTGAGGAAAAATTTGTCTTGTCCAAGGCGTTGATTGAGGAACTGACTAAAGTAGGTCAGCAGCAAGGAGCGACTTTATTTATCGTTTTGCTGGCGGCGTTCAAAACTCTGCTTTATCGCTACACCGGACAGGAAGATATTTTAGTTGGTTCGCCAATTGCCAACCGCAACCGCGCCGAACTAGAAGGATTAATTGGCTTTTTTGCGAATACTTTAGTTCTGCGTACTGACTTAGCAAATAATCCTACTTTTAAGGAGTTGTTAGGACGGGTGCGCGAGGTGGCGCTGGGAGCATACAGCCACCAGGATTTACCCTTCGAGAAGCTGGTAGAAGTGTTGCAGCCAAATCGGGATTTGAGCCGGAACCCGCTGTTTCAAGTGTTGTTTGCTCTGCGTAATGTTCCCACGCAAACTTTAGAATTGCCGGGAGTTAGGCTCAGTCTCGAAGAGATGGAGAGCCAAACGGCAAGATTCGATTTTGTACTCAACTTAGCCCAGGAATCAGAAGGTCTTACTGGCATATTTGAGTACAACAAAAACTTATTTGATGCCAGCACGATCCAGCGGATGGCAGGACATTTTCAAACCTTGTTAGAAAGTATTGTTGCCAATAGCGATCGCGCTATCTCCACTTTGCCATTTTTGACGCAACCCGAACAACATCAGTTGTTATGGGAGTGGAACAATACTCACACAAACGACTCGCCGGATCGGTGTCTGCATGAGTTGTTTGAAGAACAAGCGGAACGAACACCCGATGCTATTGCAGTTGTTTTTGACAACCAACAACTCACCTACGCCGAACTCAATACCAAGGCGCATCAACTCGCACATCATCTACAGAAACTCGGTGTGAAGCCTGAAGTTTTAGTAGGGATTTGTGTAGAGCGTTCCCTAGAAATGGTAATCGGATTGCTGGGCATTCTCAAAGCAGGGGGAGCCTACCTTCCCCTAGATCCAGCCTATCCCCCAGAGCGCCTCGCTTTCATGTTAGAGGATGCTCAAGTTCCGGTATTATTAACCCAAAAACGCCTGTTAAATCTCCTACCCTCCCAGAATGCTCAGGTTGTATGCCTGGACAGCGATTGGGGAAATCAACAAATCCACAGTCAAAATCCAATCCCAAATCCCTCAAACTTAGCTTATGTTATCTATACTTCCGGCTCAACCGGACGACCCAAAGGCGTACAAATTTCCCACGCCTGTGTCGTCAACTTCCTAATTTCTATGCGCCAGAAATTAGGAATAAATCAGCTAGATATTTTATTAGCTGTCACCTCCTTATCTTTTGATATTGCGGCGCTAGAAATATTCCTCCCCATAACTGTAGGCTCTCGCGTTGTTGTAGTCAGCCGTGAAATCGCCTCTGACGGGGCACAGTTGTTAACAACATTGACCGATTCTGGGGCGACCATCATGCAAGCAACGCCTGCGACTTGGCGAATGCTTTTGGCAGCAGGATGGCAGGGGAACAAGAACTTGAAAATCCTCTGTGGTGGCGAAGCCTTACCGCGACAACTCGCCGCTCAATTGCTGGTGCGGGGCGATCGCTTGTGGAACTTGTACGGCCCTACGGAAACTACCATTTGGTCTACTATCCATCTGGTGGAAAGTAGGGATGCGATTTCTATCGGTCGTCCGATTGCTAATACGCAAGTTTACATCTTAGACCGCTCTCTACAGCCTGTCCCTGTGGGTGTTACGGGTGAACTGTATATTGGCGGGAAAGGGTTATCCAGAGGCTACCTAAATCGACCTGAACTAACAGCCGAGAAGTTCATTGCCAATCCGTTTTTAGACCAATCCGAAAAGTCGGAATTACTGTATAAAACTGGAGATTTAGCGAGATATCTCCCGAATGGTGAATTGGAATATTTGGGACGCATCGACCACCAAGTTAAAGTGCGAGGCTTCCGGATTGAACTGGGCGAAATTGAAGCGGTACTCAGCCAACATCCAGCCGTGCAGCAAGCGGTAGTGATTGCTAGAGAGGCTAATTCTAGCGACAAGAATTTGCTTGCTTATGTCGTACCGATGCCAGCGGAAGCTGCAACAACACCCGCACAACTGCGCTCATTTCTCAAGGAGAAGCTACCCGATTACATGGTGCCTTCTGCCTTTGTACTGCTAGAAGCAATTCCTTTAACGCCTAATGGAAAAATTGACCGTCGCGCATTACCAGAACCTGACACCACCAGACCTGAATTAGAAAGGATTTTTGTCAGTCCCCGCACCGCAATGGAGGAAGTTGTAGCAGGGATTTGGACTCAAGTTTTAGGTCTTCAGCAAGTCGGTGTATGCGATCGCTTCTTTGACTTAGGCGGACACTCGCTGCTGGCAACTCAGGTAATGTCTCGCCTCCGCGAAGCGTTTCAAGTTGAACTCCCCTTGCGCTATCTGTTTGAGTCGCCGACAGTAGCGGGTTTGGCAGAACGCATCGAAACAGCTTGTCGCGCCCAACAAGGTCTTCAAACTCCGCCCCTCGTGCCAGTTGTGCGGGATAGAGAATTCCCCCTCTCCTTTGCCCAACAGCGACTGTGGTTTCTCGACCAATTAAATCCAGGCGATTCTGCCTATAACATTCCCGCCGCAGTGCGTCTAGTCGGTGCGCTGAATATCGTAGCGCTAGAGCAAAGCTTTCAAGAGATTATCCAGCGTCACGAAGCTTTGCGGACAATCTTTGCGACGGTGGAAGGGCAACCCGTGCAGGTAATTATCCCATCGGCTACTTTTAAGCTACCAGTAATCGACCTGCGACAGTTGCCACCATCCGAACGAGAAGCGGAGGTGCTGCGACTTGCCACCGAGGAAGCGCAACGACCTTTTGACCTCACTCAATTGCCGTTGCTGCGCGTCACTTTATTACAACTGGATGAGGCAGAAAATGCGGTACTGCTGACCCTACACCACATCATCGCTGATGGCTGGTCGATGGGGGTACTGATTCGGGAAGTGGCGGCACTCTACGAAGCTTTTTGTGCCAGGAAACCCTCGCCGCTGCCGGAATTGCCCATACAGTACGCAGATTATGCAGTTTGGCAACGACAATGGCTGCAAGGAGAGGTTTTGGAAGCCAAACTTGATTACTGGAAGCAGCAGTTAGGTCACAATCCGCCCCAGATGAAACTACCCACCAAACAACCTGCTGCTTCTACTTTTCAAGCTGGCATTCAATCCTTTGAGCTATCTCCAAAGCTGTCTGGGGCACTAAATGTACTCAGCCGCCAAGAAGGTGTAACTCTCTTCATGACACTGCTGGCAGCCTTTCAGACGCTGCTGCACCGCTATACTAGTCAGGATGACATCATTGTTGGCACCGATGTCGCCAATCGCACTCAAGTTGAAACTGAATTGTTGATTGGTTTCTTTGTCAACATTTTGGTCTTACGCACCGATATGCGTGGCAACCCCACTTTCCGCGAGTTGCTCAAGCGAGTGCGCGACATCACTTTAAAAGCTTATGTCCATCAAGACTTGCCTTTTGAGAAGTTGGTCGAGGAACTGCGTCCAGAAAGAAATTTGAGCCGCACTCCCCTGTTTCAAGTGTTGTTCGTGATGCAAAATACGCCCGTGCCTACTTTAGAAGTTTCGGGTTTAACTTTAACCCCAATTGAAGTAGAGGGCGGGACAGCGAAATTTGATTTAGTGCTGTTCGTGTCAGAAACAAAGGATGGCATTGTTGGCAGTTGGAAGTACAACGCCGATTTATTTGATGCGGATGCGATCGCTCGTCTATCAGCTCATTTTGAAACCCTCCTCAACAGCATCGTCGCCCAGCCGGATACGCGCCTCAATCCTTTGGAAATACTCACCGAAGCTGAAAAGAAACAACAAGCCATGCAAGAGATCAAACGGGAAAAGAGTAACTTCAGCAAGTTCAAAAACATCAAACCAAAAGCAGTTACTCTGCCCAAAGGCGAATTAGTCAAAACCGAATATTTACAAGCCGGAGAAACATTCCCCTTAGTTCTCAAACCTGCCGTAAACGAGGTTGATATCGTTGACTGGGCAAAAAACAACCAAGACTTCATCGAAACCAAGTTATTACAACATGGAGGAATTCTGTTTCGAGGCTTTAACGAACCTTTAGTGTCCGTTTTTGAGCAATTTGCCCAAGCCATTTGTCCCCAGTTGTTCGGAGAATATGGAGACTTACCTCGTGAAGGAGTTAGCGGGCAAGTTTACGGTTCTACTCCTTATCCGGCGGATAAAGCTATCTTGTTTCATAACGAGAGTTCGCATTTACACCGCTGGCCTTTAAAAATTTGGTTTTTCTGCGTCAAAGCTGCACAGCAAGGCGGAGAAACTCCGATTATTGACAGCCGCAAAGTTTATCATTTACTCAATTCTCAACTTCAAGAAAGATTTGCCCAAAAGCAAATTATGTACGTCCGCAACTATACAGATGGATTAGATGTGAGCTGGCAAGAGTTTTTTCGAACGACCGATAAAAGTGTGGTAGAAGATTATTGCCGAAAAGCTGCAATCGAATTTGAGTGGAGAGAAGACAATGGGTTGAGAACTCGCCAAATTCGTCCAGCGATATCCAAGCATCCAAAAACGGGAGAAACGGTATTTTTTAATCAACTTTTCTTGCACCATATCTCCTGCTTAGATCCAGCAGTCCGCGCCTCTTTATTATCTGTATTTGGAGAAGAAAACCTGCCCCGGAATGTTTATTACGGAGATGGCACGACCATTGAAGATTCTGTAATAGCCGAAATTCAAGAAGTTTATCGGCAGGCATCTGTTAGTTTTCCTTGGCAGGAAGGAGACATATTAATGCTGGACAATATGTTGGCTGCACACAGCCGTAACCCATTTGTAGGTTCGCGGAAGATTGTGGTAGCGATGGGAGAAATGATGAGTGATGAAGAACGTTGCCGTCCCGCCGGGGAATAAATTCCCCGTCTGATAGCTTAAGTCTGTTTTAACGAACTGAAAAATCTAAATATTGGTCGGTTTAAGTAGACTTTCGCTATTAGAGAGGAATTTAAACCCCTGGCGGGTGAGTGGAAACAAGAAACATATTAAAAACGAGCAATTTTAACAATGCAAACAATTAATGGATTTCGGGTATCTCCTCAACAAAGGTATCTTTGGTTATTGCAACAAGATAGCGCTGCTTATTGCGCCCAATGTGCCATTTTGATAGAGGGCAATCTCAAGACAACAGCTTTAAAAGAAGCTGTGCAGGAAATCATAAATCGGCACGAAATCCTCAGGACAAGTTTCCATCGAGAACCAGGGATAAAAGTACCAATCCAAGTAGTTAGTGATCGCTTCCACATCACCTCTTGGCATTCCATCAATCTAAGCAATTGCAATCCCCAGGAACAAAAAGCAAAAATCGAGGCAATTCTTCAAGAAGAAAGACGTTCAATTTCTACTTCCGAACCTACTGGTTCGCTACTGCGTGCATCTTTAATTACTCTGTCGGATGACAAACATATTTTAATTGTTACTTTGCCTTCCCTTTGCGCTGACAGTTGGACATTGAAGAATCTGGTCCAAGAAATTAGTCAAAGATATGTCGCAAATCTTCAAGGTGAAATAGCCGAGGAAGAAGTTGTGCAATACGTGCAATTTTCCGAGTGGCAGAATCAATTGCTTAAGGATGAAGAGGATTTAACAGGTAAAGAATACTGGAACCAGCAAGATTTCTCTAACTTGGCTAATTTAAAGCTACCTTTAGAGAAGAAATTGCTTGGCTTACCCGCTAATTTTGAACTAAACTCTATCGAGTGCCAGATTGAGCCGGATTTAGTTGCCAAAATTACAGCGATCGCGCAAAAATACAATATTTCTATTTCAGCCGTTTTACTCACTTGCTGGAAAACTCTACTTTGTCGGCTAACTAGAGAGCCAAATATTATTGTTAGCACTGGTTTTAATGGTCGAAAATATGAAGAATTAGAGCCAGCGCTAGGACTGTTTACCAAATTCTTACCGCTTCGCAGTCATCTAGAAAACAGCTTTACATTCAGGGAAATCGTACAGCAAGTTCAGCAGTCTGTAAGCGATGCCGATAACTGGCAAGAGTATTTCTGCCGGGAAGATATTAGCACTGCAACCTTATCCGGTTTCCCCTTTGGTTTCGAGTTTGAAGAACAGCTAAACAAATATTCTGCTGGTGATTTATCATTTTCGCTTTACCAGCAGTACGTCTGCTGCGATCGCTTCAAAGTAAAACTCTCTTGCGTGCGTCGGGATGAGTCGCTGAGTGCAAAGTTTGACTATGATGCCAGCATCATCAGTGTAGAGGCAATTCAATCCTTAGCAGAACAATTTCATGCCTTAGTAGAAAGTGCTGCTAACAACCCAGAAACCGCAGTTGGTGAGTTAAATATACTCAGCGATCGCTCTCGACACCAATTATTAGTTGAATTCAACAATACTCAAGTCGATTACCCCCAATCCAAGTGCATCCACCAACTATTTGAAGAACAAGCGGAACGCACCCCAGACAACATTGCCGTTGTATTTGAAAATCAACAATTAACCTACCGAGAACTCAATGCGCGTGCCAACCAAATAGCGCATCACCTGCAAAAGTTGGGAGTTCAACCAGAGGTAGTGGTAGGTATTTGCGTTGAACGTTCCCTGGAAATAGTAATTGGATTGCTTGGCATTCTCAAAGCAGGTGGTGCATATCTACCGCTAGATCCGGCAATGCCAACAGAACGCCTCTCCTTGATGTTGCAAGATGCTCAAGTGCCAGTGTTGTTAACTCAAAAACAATTTTTAGAAATTCCCCAACACAGCGCCAAGGTCGTATGTCTGGATACAGAATTGGAAACCATAGAAGTCGAAAGTCAAAATTCCATCCAAAATCCCTCAAACCTCGCTTATGTAATCTACACCTCCGGTTCCACTGGCACGCCTAAAGGAGTTGCCGTCGAGCATCAACAACTACTGAATTATGTCAACGGTATTATCAACAGAGTAGATTTGCCAGCAGGTGCTAGTTATGCCATTATTTCCACCTTCGCCGCCGATTTAGGTCATACAGTTGTTTTCCCGGCGTTGTGTACGGGTGGATGTCTCCATATAATCTCGCAAGAACGCGCAACTGACCCAGAGGCCCTGGCAAATTACTTTCAACAACATCCAGTTGATTGTCTCAAGATTGTTCCTTCTCACTTATCTGCTTTACTGACAGCTTCTAACCCCGCGCACATCTTACCTAGAAAGCGATTAATCCTTGGTGGTGAAGCTTTAAGTTGGAATTTGATTGAGACAATTCAAAAACAAGCTTCCGACTGCCAAATCTTCAATCATTACGGGCCAACAGAAGCCACAGTAGGCGTACTTACTTATCAGGTAGCGGGTCAGAAAGCGGAGCAGAATTCTGAAACAGTTCCTCTAGGTCGTCCAATCCCGAACACGGAGATTTATATCTTGGATGCTCATCTTCAGCCAGTTCCCATTGGCGTACCGGGTGAGTTATACATCGGCGGTGCTTGTTTGGCGCGGGGTTATTTAAATCAGCCGGAACTTACAGCCAAAAAATTTATTGCGAATCCACTTAATCAAAACCTAACGATTCAACCCTCTCCCCTAGTAGGGGAGGAGAATTGCTCCCCTCCCCTACTAGGGGAGGGGTTGGGGGAGAGGTCTGAATCCCGCCTTTACAAAACCGGAGACTTGGCTCGTTATTTACCCGACGGAAACATCGAGTTTCTCGGACGAATTGACGACCAGGTGAAGATTCGGGGTTTCCGTGTTGAGTTAGGGGAAATTGAAGCGGTACTGTCGCAACATCCATCTGTACGCCAGAGTATTGTTTTGCTGCGAGAAAATGTGGGACAGCGTTTAGTGGCTTATATCGTTTCAAATTCAGCACTCATTAACGATAACGATTTGCGTTCCTTCCTCAAGGAGAAATTACCTGATTACATGGTGCCTTCTGCTTTCGTGATGCTGAAAGCGTTGCCACTCACTCCAAATGGCAAAATAGACCGTTCGGCATTGCCAGCACCGGAGACAATAAAACCCGTAGCAGATACGTTTGTAGCTCCTCGCAACAGCGTTGAGGAGGTACTAGCTGGAATTTGGGTTCAACTTCTCAAACTTCAAAAGGTCGGGATTTATGACAATTTCTTCGACCTAGGGGGACACTCTTTACTCATCCCGCAGTTACTTGCTAAGGTGCGAGAAACTTTCCAGATAGAACTGTCCTTACGGGATTTTTTTGATGCTCTTACCATTGCCGATTTAGGGAAAAGCATCGAAATGAAACAGGGAGTCATTCCTTTTGTTTCTCCCGCCTCGAAGTTAAATCTAAACGCTGAAGCTGTCCTAGATCCGACAATTCGCCCTGACTCTATACCTATTGAGTTAGTTACTGAACCAAATTGCATCTTTTTAACTGGAGCAACCGGATTTTTAGGAGCATTTTTACTCTCCGAACTTTTGCAACAAACCCAAGCAGATATCTATTGTCTGGTACGGGCTACCAATACAGAGTCCGGGAAAGAACGGCTACAAAATAGCCTGGAATCTTACTTACTTTGGGAGGAAAGGTTTAACTCACGAATTATACCCATTTTAGGAGATTTATCTCAACCGCTTTTAGGGCTTTCCAATGATAAATTCCGAGAAATGGGTAGTCAAATCGATGTTATCTATCACAATGGTGCCTTAGTTAATTTTACTTTCCCTTACTCTGCCCTGAAACCTGCCAATGTGCTGGGAACTCAGGAAGTTTTGAGATTGGCAAGTCTACTCAAAATCAAGCCAGTGCATTTTATTTCTACAATTGGCGTCATCTCGGCGGCTGATTCGGGTTTGCAAATCGTTCGGGAACAGGACAGAATTGATGATTGGGAAGGAATAAATAGCGGCTACACCCAGAGTAAATGGGTTGCCGAAAAGTTAGTCACGATTGCTAGCGAAAGAGGACTTCCGATATCTATTTACAGACCCGGACGTATCTCAGGACACAGCCAAACAGGTGCCTGCAATCCCGACGATCATACTTTCAGAATGATTAAAGGTTGCATTCAGATCGGAAGTGCCCCAAAGCGTAGCACAATGGTGAATTTAATTTCCGGGGACTATGCAAGTCAAGCTATCGTTCATTTATCAAGACAGAAAGCTTCTTTGGGCAAGGTTTTTCATATTGTCAATCCCCGCCCTATCCAGTGGAACGAACTGGTTAATTTGATTCGCTCATTTGGCTATCCACTCCGGCAAATTTCTGATGAACAGTGGCGAGGAGAATTAGGAAATTTGGCTGAGCGATCGCCTGATAATGCCCTATATCCGCTACTGCCAACTTTTTCGGAAAGCGAATCTCATCAAACTAGCAGTAGTGAGTCAGTAATTCGCCACATTGACTGCCAGAATACACGCACTGGACTGGAAGGAACTTCTATTGTGTGTCCGCCAGTAAATAGGGAATTGCTCAGTACCTACTTCTCATATCTCATTCGCAGCGGATTTCTAAAGGCTCCAGA
Source organism: Coleofasciculus sp. FACHB-1120 (assembly GCF_014698845.1). Lineage (NCBI taxonomy): Bacteria > Bacillati > Cyanobacteriota > Cyanophyceae > Coleofasciculales > Coleofasciculaceae > Coleofasciculus > Coleofasciculus sp. FACHB-1120. Next base: position 201,818 of record NZ_JACJTV010000005.1, read on the forward strand.
AATGATTGGAATACAGACATCCTAAATAAGTGAAGAACGTAGAGAGAAGAAAGAGAATTTTATAGTTCATTTAGGATTGCTAGCAACTCATTCCCAATAACTGCCCAAACCCGAAAGAAACGTTAGTTTTAACCAAAGGAAACTTCATCATGCAAACCATTCAATCAGAATCTACAAATAGCCCAATCTCCCCTCAGCAAAAGCATTTAGAAAACCTAATTGAACGCCATATCAATCGCACAAAAACTTCAAAAGAATTCGCTCAAACGTATCGTCCAGTTCTAGCTGACAACAAAACCTTAGTAGGTTTCAGTTTCCCCTTAAAGGAAATGTTTTATCCAATTGTTGCTAAGCGCTCCCAAGGCTCTAAAATTTGGGATGTTGATGGAAACGAATATATAGATGTAACGATGGGATTCGGGGTCAATCTTTTTGGTCACAATCCACTCTTTATCAAAGAAGCTTTGCAAGAGCAACTTGAGCAAGGAATCCAAGTTGGCCCTCAAGCCGAGTGTGCCGGTGAGGTTGCCCAACTAATTTCTGAACTGACAGGAATGGAGCGAGTTACTTTTAGCAATACAGGCACAGAAGCCGTAATGACGGCGATCCGTTTGGCAAGGGCTGCAACAGGTCGTAACAAAATCGCCATGTTTTCAGGCTCTTATCACGGTCATTTTAATGAAGCATTAGCAAAAGCTAAAAAAGTAGAAGGAAAGGTACAAACAGCGCCAGCTTTTCCAGGAATACCGCAAAATATTGTTGAAGATGTTTTAATTTTAGATTATGGAAATCCTCAATCTTTAGATGTAATAAAATCACATAGTCAAGAATTAGCAGCTGTGCTAGTTGAACCCGTGCAATCGCGCAGACTTGATTTACAACCTAAAGAATATCTGCAACAATTAAGGCAATTAACTCAAGAATTAGGGATAACCTTAATCTTTGATGAAATGGTTACTGGGTTCCGAATTCATCCAGGCGGCGCACAAGCATGGTTTGGCATTGAAGCTGATATCGCAACTTATGGAAAAATTGTCGGTGGTGGAATGCCAATTGGAATTATTGCTGGCAAAGCCAACTATATGGATGGCATTGATGGCGGTAATTGGAACTACGGAGACTCATCATATCCTCAAGCAAAAACAACGTTTTTTGCCGGTACTTTTTGTAAGCATCCACTAGCGATGGCTGCTGCGAAAGTAGTTCTTCAGCATCTTAAAACTCAAGGAGTGAGTCTACAGGAGCAGTTAAATTCCCGCACATCGCACTTTGTTGAAACACTCAATAATTACTTTGAAATGGAGAATATGCCTATCCGAATGGCACATTTTGGTTCTCTGTTCGGTCCTGCTTCTTCTGGTAATGCTTCCTCCTCGGAAGAGTCTAGTTCTTTAAGTGCTTTGGACTTGTTATACTATCACTTGCTCGACAGGGGAATTATGCTCCGAGGCGGGGGTGGTTTCTTATCCACAGCCCATACAAATGAGGATATGGAGCGGATGGTTTGGGCAGTTAAAGATAGTGTAGAAGAATTACGGAAGGGAGGTTTTTGATTTTTATATTTAGCGTCATCTAAGTTGATTTAAAAACCATTCTTGTAAACAGGAGAGAATTTTATGTCTTCAGCAACGTTCTATTCTAATTACGATCCTTTCGCTCAGATATATAACGAAAGTTGGGGGCCGGATCACATTAAAACGGCACTGCCATACTTAGAACATTTGCTGCTACCACATCTCCCGGAAGAAGGGCATATCCTCGACCTTTGTTGTGGAACCGGGCAGTTGGCACAATACCTACGAAAAAAAGGCTATCAAGTAACTGGAGTTGATAGCTCTGAGGCAATGTTAACTTATGCTCGCCAGCAGGCATCGGATAGCAAATTTATTCTGAGCGATGTACGCTTTTTAAAATTACCATCAACCTTTCATGCGGTTGTTTCCACAAGTTATGGACTTAATCATGTCCTCGACATTGATGAACTAATTAGCGTTTTTAAAAACGTATATGCGGCGTTGCTGGAAAACGGCTTATTTGTGTTCGACTTGAGCTTGCAACAACGGTATCAGTCAAGTTGGAACGGTTCAATGCTGGGCGATGTTAAAGATGATTATGCCTGGGCGATGGTACGCAATTATGACGCAGAAGAACAAGTAGGTCAAATCAACATGACTATCTTTTCCAAAGCGGAAATAAACTGGCAACGTTTAGATACGACTTGGTTGGTGAAAGGGTATTCTATTGCAGAAGTTCAGTCGGCTCTAAATGATGCAGGCTTTGAGAAAGTAAGTGTTTACAATACAGAATCTGAATTGGCACCCCCCGATGAGGCTGGCATAGTCTACTTTGTGTGTCGGAAATAATGATGATAACTGATGATGCCTGGATAATCTTTCCGAAGTCAAAGACCCAGGCAAGTCTGCGCCTGTTCTGCTTCCCCTATGCGGGTGGTGGGGCGCTAAATTTCCGCACTTGGTCTCAGGCTCTACCTGTGAGTGTCGAAGTTTGTGCTGTCGAACTCCCCGGACGAGGAAAGCGGATTTGGGAAGCGCCATTTACTCAGGCTTTACCTCTGGTGCAGGCGATCGCTCGTGCCCTTTTGCCATACTTAGACAAGCCATTTGCTTTCTTCGGTCACAGCATGGGCGCACTCGTCAGCTTCGAGGTGGCTCGTCTACTCCGCAGAGAGTATGGGATGAGTCCAGTCCATCTGTTTGTATCCGGTCGCAGCGCCCCTCAAATCCCGCCAAAAGAGCTACCTATCCACGCCCTGCCAGAACCCGCTTTTATCGAGGAATTGCGTCGTCTTAACGGGACTCCCGAAGCAGTGCTAGAGAATACCGAATTGATGGAACTGCTGCTCCCCATCCTTCGGGCAGATTTTGCTGTTCTCGAAACTTATGTTTATGCTACCGAACCGCCGCTTCAGTGTCCTATCACTGCTTTTGGTGGTTTGCAGGATGTCAAAGTCAGTGTTGAGCGTCTTGAGGCTTGGCGACAGCAGACAAGCGCTGACTTCTCCCGGCAAATGCTTCCCGGAGACCATTTCTTTGTGCAATCAGCCCAACCCCTGCTGCTTCAATTTCTTTCTAGAGAACTGGAATCAATCAGCAGAGCGGTGGGAAAGTAGGGTTAACGCCTGCTTTCCCACTGCAGTTTGCGGTCTATCGTCCAACCTTTGCAGCGCTCCGCCTCAAATGATAGAAACGGCGAAAACGTCTTAATTACACTATCCCTCCGACGCATGACTTCAGGGAAGTGCATAAAAAATTGACAGCCAACCTATCAATCAAGTGAAAGCGTTTTCACCCAAAACGCCTAACCCAAATTGAGGAACATCCCATGAAAGTTACGCGCCCTACAAAAGATGCCAAGAATTTTCCTTTTAACGGCAAGCGTTTATCCTTGTCTCTAGTCGTTCTCGTCGGGAGCTTGGCAAATTTTTATGCTCCTATCAGCCGGATGGCTGTAGCTCAGAAGCCAATCGGAACTGGAGCTAGCCGAGTCGTCAGTGCTGATGAAGCCCGATACATCGAGTTGAGCCAGCAAGCAGAGGAAAAAGACCATCAAGAAGCTAGTCGTTTGCAGCCAACCAGAGCTGGCGTGTCAGGGCAAACTCAACAACCATCCGGTCGCATCGTCTCTAACGCCAAAGCTTTTGACCCCGCAAAGATGGAAAGCTACTTGAAACAAGAACTCACCAAAAAAGGAGCCGTTGGTTTTTCTTACGCCATTGTGCAGTCGGGACAGCTAGTAAAATCAGGCGCTCAAGGCTGGGCACGGGCACCTTGGGAAGGGAAGCCCTTAAACCCAGATCCAAATGCTCAAAAGCAGCCAAGCGTAGGGCTAACTGCCACAAAAAGAATGACTGTTGCGAGTATTTCCAAGCCGATTACAGCCGTAGCGGTGATGAAATTAGTTGAACAGAAGAAGCTCTCGCTGGATGACAAATTTTATCCGCTGATCAAGAATAAATTTCCTGTCGCTGGCAAAGGTGTTGAGAATGTTACCATTCGGCAGCTTTTGACTCATACCAGTGGTTTGAAAGCCGGGGTCGGTTGCGGCAACTTGCCTGGTTTGTTATCACAGGGAACATCGGGAAACCCTTATGACTACGAAAACTCTAATTTCTGTCTGTTGCGAGAAGTCATTGAGAAGGTTTCCGGTCAGAATTATGTGAGTTATGTTCAGACTGAAATCCTGAGCAAGATGACAATTGCGAATATGTCTTGCCAGCCGGATGTCAATAACCCCACTCTTTACTACAACACCAGCAAAACGCCAGGGAAGTTATGGGGAGACTATAGCGACTCTTGTAGCGCCTTTGGCTGGTATGCATCCGCCACAGACCTGGCAAAGTTTCTTGCTTACATCCGTTACCACAAAGTCCTTTCAAAACCGACCACCGAACAAATGTTGAGCGAGGGATTAGGTTGGAAAAAAACAAGCGGGACGCGAGGCACATACTACCAGCATGGCGGCGATTGGATCGCCTCTGAGAAGAAAGGATTTACGGGTGTAATCATGCATTTTCCAGACGGTATCGATGCTGTAGTCTTGGTGAATACACGAGGCGATTTCAACAAGACAACCGTAATGAAGAATGCCTATGAGGCGGCATTCAAGTAACAAAACGATTTGCTTTGAATGAAGAGCGATCGCTTCTAGCTTCTATTAAGTACAAAGCAAGTAATAAAGCCAACTGGTGTCATTGAGTCCGACTTCAATGACACCAGTTATCTGCCTCAGAATACCTTGCGCTCATCCAAATGAGCAACGATATCCTGACGCGATCGCCATACCGGACGCAACTGATTGCGGGCGGATAGCGATAACTGATCGCTAATATGGGGCGATCGCGGTTGAGTTGCATTCCCGTAGCCGATCAGTGCCATCGCCTTGACTGGGTTAGAAAACTCGACCGCAGCGATGTAAGAATCGCCCCCGACCGCTTGGAAGCGACCATCTTTCGTCGGGGCAAAATCGAGAACGCGGAAGATGCCAAGGTCTCCAGAACCGCCATTGGCAGGCAGATCCACACCCTCAGAGCGCAGTCGGAAAACATCCCCCCAGGGGACATCTAGGGCTTTATAAGCCTCTTCCACCTTGGCGGCTGCGGTAGAAAGCACCTTCACTGCACTCTGAGGATCTGCTAAGCCGTTGGGTGTGGTGCGCGGGGAATTCTCGTTCCAGGGGGTACTAAATGCATTATCGAATTCCATCTCTTCCGCCCAGAGGTAAAAGAGTACCGCACCCCGGCTATCTGCATCGGCATTCCGATCCCAAGATTGCAGGACATCAGCGGCTCGACGTGCTAATTTATCTCCATACTGCCGTGCGGCGGGAATTAGGTCATCCAGGAAACGATCTGCCACTTCCATGCGTGTCGAGTGCTTGTACTGAATCATTTCCTCGAAAGAAATCTTTTTATCCTCATCCAGCATTCTCGCGGAGCGTTGCGCTCGAAAGTGCATGAACTGCGGAGCCATGTAGGGCGGGAAGTCGGCTGGATTTAACGCCACTGGGAAAGTCGTTGTCCACGGTGGATCGTTGGCATTTTGTAGCCAGCCGCCGGGGGGGTCTAGGACGCGGGGCAGATCGCGGTAGGGATGAGTTTTCGTCCACAAGGTTGTCGAGGTGTCGCCAGGAACGATATCTTCCCAGTAGTCAAAGTCTCCAGATGGGCGAATTGGCACCTGACCGTTAAAGAGGTGCATAATGTGCCCGTCGCGGTCTGCATACATCACGGTGAACATCGGAATCTGCAACCGCTTTAGGGCAGCCTCAAACTCAGGCAATTTGGTGGCACGCGCCATCGCGTACCATTGCTCTAACGCTCCGGGTTGCTCAAGCCCCACAACCCGCAATGCCACGGCTTTTCCCTCCTTGCCTGCGACAACAGAACCGTGAAGAGAACGTTGCACCACAAGTGATTCTGAGCGCAGTGTGCCATCATCCTGCTTCACCTTCAAGATTTTCTTTTCTGTCTCAAAGGCTTGAACTTTACCGTCGAAGCGATAGCCGCCGTCTTTTAGTTCCAGTTCGTAAGCGTCCCACCCGTCATGGGTGTTTACCGTGTGAGTCCAGCCGAGATTATTGTTGAATGCGATCGCGAGTACGGGAAGTCCAACGAGTGTCGCCCCATAAGCATCAATTCCTGGTGCGGTAATCTGAGCTTCGTACCAAACAAATAAATCTGACCAAGGCAGGTGCGGGTTTGCCAGTAGCATCGCGTTCCCGCTTGCAGAATGCTTAGGCGCGATCGCCCATCCATTAGAACCCATTGATTTGTTATCGGCAAGGCCTTGAACAATCTGTGGATTTACAATAAATGTAAAATTCATTACCCGCTGTTCGTGAGCCAGAATATCCACTGGCTGGACTGGTAGCACTGCCTTCACTTCATCATCAATCAGGTCGGGATGTTCCTTAGCATAGGCATTGATTCCAGCGGCAAAGGCATCTAGATAACTGCGGAAAGTGGGATTCTGCGCTTTATACCACTCGCTGGCACGTTCGGGAATTCCCATCGTTTGTACCCATCGATCGGAGTCTAGGTACTCTTCTCCCCAGTATTGGGCACTTTGTCCCCGTGCCTGACCGTAGAGGCGCAACAGCAGGTTGCCATGACTTTGCATCTGCGCCCAACCAAAGGCGCGAAATGCACTTCCTGCATCCTTGCCGTAAATATGCGGGATGCCGTAGGTGTCCCAGAGGATTTCAGTCGAGGAAGCCGGTAAGCTTAGACTTTGGCTGCCCAAAAATAAAGTAAAGATGAAACCTAATATTAACGGTAAAATTCGGGAAAATTTTCTTTTCAAATATCCGATTTGATGGCGCATGCTACCCTTTTTAAACTGATGAATGAAAGGCAAAGAATCTCTAATAAAAACCTGCTGCTATTAGATGTCTGAAAAGCCATAATCGAGACGCTTAAATGGTAGAGATCCCCCTAAATCCCCCTTTTCAAGGGGGACTTTGACTTAATTCGCCCCCCTTTTCAAGGGGGGTTGGGGGGATCAAAACGGGACTTGCCAGTTTAAGAAGACTTGTGTGTACACGGTAGGCTTTTTAAAGAGGGCTGGGGGGAGCGAAGCAACTTTTGACACTTCTCTAGACATCCTCTAAGAATTAAACATTACATTTTTTGCGAATTGATAATAGACTTCTTGCCTCAATCAAGATGTGAATAATTGGGATTCGCCAAAGTTTCAAGGAGAAATGCGATCGCCCTTCAAGGCAGCTTCTTGACCGATCTTCAGTTTCCGCCCCAGCGGAATACACATCGGTGTCCCGGCTACGGGATCTTCCACAATGCGACAACCCAGCCCAAATACTTCGCGCACCATTTCTTCTGTCATCACTTGCATCGGGGTTCCGTGGGCATAAACGCAACCTTCTTTCACCGCTACTAGGTAATCTGCATAGCGACAAGCCTGGTTCAAATCGTGCAACACCATTACCAGTGTTCGTCCTTGCGTTTGATTTAACTCCAAAAGCAAATCCAACACCTCGATTTGGTGCGCCAAGTCTAAGAAAGTGGTGGGTTCATCTAAGAGTAAAATCTCTGTATCCTGAGCTAGCGCCATTGCAATCCAAGCGCGTTGTCGCTGTCCGCCCGAAAGAGTATCGAGCGATCGCTCTGCCAATTCGGTCATCCCAGTCGTCGCCAGCGCTAACGCGACCAACCGCTCATCTTCTTTTGACCACTGTTGCAACCAGTTCTGATAAGGATAACGCCCCAGCGCCACTAAATCTCGCACGGTTAACCCTTCGGGTGCCACTGGCCCTTGGGGAAGAATCCCCAATTGCTTGGCGACCTCTTTTGTGGATAACTTGAACAAATCAGCCGCATCCAGATAAACCGTCCCGTTCCGGGGTTTGAGCAATCTTGCCAAACCCCGCAGCAACGTAGACTTACCGCAACCGTTGGCACCCACTAAAGCGGTTATTTTCCCTTCGGGAATCGCCAAATCAAGGTTTTTGATAATTGGCACACCTTCATAAGCCAAGGTGAGCTTGCGGGTGGAGAGTCGGTTCATCTTTGGGTTCATCGTTTGCGGTTTTGCACCAACAGATAGATAAAGTAAGGAGCGCCAATCACGGCTGTAATTACACCACAGGGAAGTTCAGTCGGAGCAAATAGCGATCGCCCTAGCAAATCAGCAACCACCACAATCATTGCCCCAATCGTTGCCGAGACAGGAATTAACCCCTCATGAGTTGAACCCACCAATTGACGGGCGATGTGCGGTGCCATTAACCCAACAAAGCTAATCGTACCAGCGGTAGCAACCGCCGCCCCCGTCAACGCAGTAGCGATCGCAAGTAACCAGCCGCGTTCCCATTCCAGCGAACTACCCAGCCCTTTGGCAACATCATCTCCCAAATTTAAAGCATTCAGCTGTCGCGCTTTCCCCAAAGCCAATGGCACCAACACCGCGAACCAGGGCGCAACCGACCATACCTCCTCCCAACTGCGACCGTAGACACTCCCCGCCAACCACACCAACGCCTGACTCACACTATTAATCTCACCGAATGTCACCATCAAGCTAGTCAAAGCGCCGATGACTGCGGCAATCCCGACACCAATCAAAATCAGGCGAACCGGAGAACTCCCCTTATCCCATGCCAAAAAGTAAATCAGGAAAGCGACCGCCAATGCTCCCCCAAAGGCAGACACCGGCAAGATTGCAATCGGGACGTTGGGAAACAAAACAATCAGACTAACTGCTGCCAGACTTGCACCCGCGTTAATCCCGATGATGCCTGGGTCAGCTAGGGGATTGCGGGTAATGCCTTGCAAGATCGTACCGGAAACCGCCAATGCCACTCCCACAAGAGCCGCGACTAAGGTTCTCGGCAGTCGCAGGGTATTGATAATGAAGGGATAGTCAGGGTTTCCGGTTTCCAGTCCGAGTAAGGTTTTGATGACGGAGATGATGGGAATTGGATATTCCCCATACGAAACACTGACAACCATCGCCGTCAGGGTAACGAACAGCAGGATACTTAGAATCGTTGGGATACGACGATCGATCCGGAAGGAGACCGGAAGCGCCCTAGAACGAACGACCAACCAGCTTTTGTTCATTTTTTCACCTTGAAGCGGGCAAGATAAACGAACAAGGGCGCACCAACTAAAGCAGTCATGACTCCGACTGGGAGTTCTTGCGGCTTAATCAGCAATCTGGCACCGATATCTGCGGTTAACAGTAAGATGGCTCCAAAAACCGCAGAATAGGGCATAATCCAGCGGTAATCAACGCCAACCAGCAAGCGGACAACGTGGGGGATGACTAAACCGATAAATCCAATCGGGCCAGCGGCAGCAACGGCACTGCCTGCCAGTAAGATGACACTGAAAGCAGCGGCAACTTTTACCCATGCGGTTCGTTGACCTAAGCCTTTAGCGACATCTTCACCGAGATTCAAGGTAGTGATTTGTTTACCTAAAGCGAAGGCTAATATCAGTCCGAGGGTAATATAGGGCAGCACTTGCCAGACAATCGTGAAGTCACGACCCGCAATCGATCCAGCCATCCAAAAACGGATTTCATCAAGGGTGCGTTGGCTGAAAATCAGGATGCCGGTTGTCACTGAAGACAGGAAGGTACTAATCGCTGCACCGGCGATGGTGAGGTTGAGTGGGGTGAGTCCACCGCGACCCAAGGAACCGAGGAAATAGACAGCGATCGCAGCGGCACCGGCACCCAGAAAGGCATACCAAGCATAAAAACTTGGATCGGTTGTTCCGAAAGCAAATACGGCGATGACCACCGCCATTGCGGCACCGGCGTTGATTCCCAGGATTCCGGGGTCAGCTAAGGGGTTGCGGGTGATGCCTTGCATAATCGCACCCGCGATCGCCATTGCGGCACCAACCAGGATGGCGATGAGCGATCGCGGTATCCTGATCGTCCGAATAATCAAGTGATCCGCAGACCCATCAAACGCTGTCAACGCTTCATAAATGGTGCTTGCAGAAATGTCGGCTGCACCATAGCCAATACTGACTACCAGGCAAATGAGGAGAATCAAGAGGCTCAGAATTAAGCCAACAAGCAGAGAGGGCCGTGGCTGTATAAATCCTAAGACTTCCCCGATTAACCGATTTTTTACTATTTTCTGGATTGGTGCCAAATCTATCGATGCCTTCTGCCTTGTGTTTCTTGCTATTGCAACCCTAAATATGCTGTCTTAACGTCAAGCGCCTCGGAACGATGGGAAACCGCCGCTTTGGTGCGCTCAACCAGTAAACTAGAAATTACTTTAGACTTATTGCGATTATTTATCAATATCTTTGCGAAAATTATCCTTGAATTGCCAGTAATACAAGGATTCTAGATTTCAACAACGGCAAACCCCGCAGTTGCCTGGTGAGTCGAAGTTGCAGTCTGGCATAACATTGAGACATCACCGAATCGCAAGATCCCACTTGCCTAAAACTGAGGCGAGTTGAGAAAAATAAGATAGCTGACCGATGCTGAAGATAACATGCGATCGCTCATCAAAGAGCTAATCAACAACTCCGATGATCGTGTAGTGCGTAGTTAGTGCTACGACATGGAACTCAAAGGTAGAACCTAAATAAGTCAGAGGGCAATGTCAACATTGTGAATGTTGTTAGATATCGAAGGTTGGAAAATCGCTTTATCGGATTTAGAATTATTGGTTAGATATTTTCTGATTTAAGTGTTAGCTTTAAAGTACACAAACGCCCTTAGACCGTAATAAAGCTCAGGTTGCCTGTAAGTTCTTGTCTTAAGCTGCATTTTTAATATGTCACTCAGTAATAAATTATTAGAATCTATCGACGAAGCCGACCTTCAGGAGCTATTATTCAACCAGATCGCTGAGGGAAAGGCACTAGAATATAAGCAAGAATTACCTGGTAATAGTGACCCAGATAAGAAAGAATTCCTCTATGATATTTCATCGTTTGCTAATGCATCCGGGGGTTATTTAATTTACGGGATTAAAGAAGATGCGGGTATCCCTACAGAGATTTGTGGTTTAGATATCAGCGATGTAGACGCTGTACTCTTGAGACTTGAGAGCAGCATCCAAGACGGCATAGCACCACGAATACCAGGGTTGAGGGTTAAGGCTATTCGTTTGCATAACACGCGAATAGTTATTGTCTTCAACATACCCAGAAGTTTCTCGCTGCCTCACATGGTGAAATTTAAAAATGCATCAAGATTCTATTCCCGTAACTCAGCAGGTAAGTATCAGCTCGATGTAGGGGAATTAAGGACAGCTTTTACTCTATCGCAAAGCCTTACCGATCGCATCCGACACTTCCGCCAAGAGCGTCTTAGCAATATTGTGGCGCAAGAAACTCCGGTTCTTATGAATGCAGGAGCTAAGTTGGTGCTGCACATTATCCCCATTGGCGCGTTTGATCCGGCATCCAGCTTTGATGTCGCTTCTCTTTACAATAAATACTCTCAGCTTTTTAAGCCATTAACCAGCGATGGTTGGCAGCAGAGGCATAACTTTGATGGACACCTGACGTTTAGCAAGGCTCCCAATGAGAATTTTGCTTATTCTTATCTACAGACTTTTAGAAATGGGATTATCGAAGCTGTTGATGCTGTAACAGTTACTGTCTACAACGGCAGAGGCGTTATCTTTAAAGAGTACGAACAAGAGATTCTTCAGGCAATCTACAGGTTCTTACCCCTTCAGCAAAATCTTGGTGTTGAACCGCCTCTTTTCATCATACTGAGCTTCTTAGGAGTGAAGGATTACATCATGGAGGTTAATCCAGAATTTGGCCGGTCATCTGGTAGTCCCATTGACCGAGATAACCTTTTGGTTCCGGAAGTTGTAGTTGAAGACTTCAATTTCGCTCCTGCTCAAGTCATGAAACCTATCTTTGATGCTGTCTGGAACGCGGCTGGATACACCCGCTCGCTCAACTATGATAATGATGGACAGTGGGTTGGAACGTAATCGAATGTAAGTTGATTTTGCAGCAAAACCTCTGAAAAAATGAGGTAATTATCTATAATCTTGGACTACTGAATTGACCTGTTAAAATACTCAGTCTCAAAACTGTCAGCATGACTCTCATTTCCAGTGTCGGGGGTGCCAGCGGGCCGTTGTATGGCACGATGTTCCTACGAGCTAGTACGGCAGTCGCAGGCAAGTCAGAACTGACCGATGAGGAGATGCTGCCACCTCTACTTATCTAATTCTCAAGACCCTGTGGGAAACTGTCAATAGCCAATCGTGATTTGTTAATCGTCATTTGTCATCCCTGATTAATCGCCGCCAGTTTCTTAAAACCGTTGCACTTTCCGCGATCGCAACTGAGTTGCCACAGATCGCGATCGCAAATCCATTTTTAAAAACCGCCGTAAAACCACCCCGCCTCAAAGTCGGCGATACGGTGGGATTAATTAATCCCGCCAGTCCCATTGAACCGAAAGACATTGCACAGGTACAGAAAACCCTGGCAAGTTTGGGGTTAAAGGTCAAATTAGGGAAGCATCTTCTCGATCGTTACGGTTATTTGGCAGGAAGCGATCGCGATCGCGCATCTGATGTAAATGCCATGTTTGCCGATGCTTCTGTAAAAGCGATTGTTGCTGTGCGTGGCGGTTGGGGCTGCAATCGGATTTTGCCACTCTTGAATTATCCTCTAATCCAAGCTTCTCCCAAAATCATCATCGGTTACAGCGATATTACTTCGCTGCTGTTAGCAATTTATGCCAAAAGTGGCGTTGTCACTTTTCATGGTCCTGTCGGCACATCCACTTGGAATCCATTTACAGTCGATTACGTTAAACGCATTCTCTTTAATGGGGAAGCCGTCACCATGCAAAATCCCCCGAATGCTGGCATTAAAGTGGAAATAATTACGCCTGGAAAGGCTAGGGGAAAATTAGCCGGGGGTAATTTATCGGTACTGGCGGCAATGGTGGGGTCATCTTATCTGCCAGATTGGAAACAAAGTATCTTATTTGTAGAAGAAATTGGCGAGGAAGCTTACCGGATCGACCGGATGCTGACTCAGCTAAAATTAGCGGGTATTCTCAACCAAATTTCTGGGTTTATTTTTGGGCAATGTACTGATTGCCAACCCAAAGATAATCAGCCTTCCCTAACTTTATCTCAAGTATTGAGAGAACACATTCAACCTTTAGGAATCCCAGCTTGGTATGGTTCACCGATTGGTCATGTCAAAGATAAATTTACCTTGCCAGTCGGTGTGCAAGTAGAAATTGATGCCAATAAAAATACAATTCGGATGTTAGAATCATCTATTAAATGACCAACTCCGCCCTGACATAAATTACCCTACCTTCGGGAACGCTAACGCGAACGCGCTAATCTCTAAAGCTAAAGTTAGCTAAGAGAAGGTCTGAGAAGTGTCGAAAGTCGTTTTGATATCCGCCAGCCCCCGCGAAGAGAGCGCCGCTACGCTTGTAAAGAGGGGGGAGAATCAACTCATGAGTCTCCCTTTTGAAGGGGGATTTAGGTGAACCTAAAGTGCCGCAACGTAGTAATAGAAACTTTTCAGAAATCCTTTAAAACTAACTGGAGATTAATGTGATGTTGCAAGGAGTTTGAGCAACAGCGAGAGATTGTACTTCATGCAAAATATTACTGAAAACTAAGTAGCCAATTTTACATTAAAATTCAGTTAAACAAAATACAAATAGTTAACAAGGGTTTAACCCTTTAGTGGGATGCAAATTTTAAACTTATTAGTAATAATAGAGAATAAAGCCCAGAATCACACTTTTACTTAGTAGGTAAATTATGGCAAGTGCAGATGACCGCAAGAAGCGAATTATGGAGCATTTATCTCGGAGTTCGGGACAGTTTATCAAGGCATCTCCTCAAAACTCAGAGGAACGTAAGCAGCGAATTGCCGATCATGTTCGCCGAACCAAAGGTTAAGGCAATCTGAAAGCGATCGCTTGTAGCATCGTTTTAATCCCAGTGCGTTATCCCAGCACATTATCTTAGTGCGATTTTTGGATAGTTTTTGGTACTGTAAATGGTTAAGGAATTTATTTCTGGCTATTTACGGTATCAAAGACAATGTAATTATTTTACAAATCCTTTATATAATAATTAAATAAATTCATCTATTATTAGAGTAATCTGTAATGCTTTCCTCATCTCCTAAAACGACGCTTCCTGTTTTATCCGAAATAATTGATGGATTGCCTAACATTTCTGGATGGGAAAAAGAAGTTAGTTCGGTCGTAAACCAGGATGACCCTGTATTTTTGCCTACCACAAATATTCGGTTAGAAGAAGTAACGGCTGGATTTGCGATCGCGCTCCATATGCACCAACCTACCATCCCCACTGGTGCGAATGGCGAACTCCAGAACAACCTGCAATATATGTTTGAGCATCCCTACGAAGGAGACAACCATAATGCAGGGCCATTTGCCTATTGTTATAGCCGTATAGCGGATTTTATTCCCGAACTGGTTGCGAATGGTTGTAATCCCCGCGTCATGCTAGATTTCTCCGGCAATCTCTTCTGGGGACTGCGGCAAATGGGACGAGGAGACATCTTAGAAAATCTCAAGCGCATCACCTGTAACCCTACTTACCAGCCTTATGTAGAATGGCTGGGGACGATGTGGAGTCATGCGGTTATTCCTTCTACCCCGATTCCCGATATCAAATTACATATTCAAGCATGGCAACATCATTTTGCTGCCATTTTTGGATGGGATGCACTGGCGCGAGTGAAAGGATTTTCTCCTCCAGAAATGCACCTTCCCAACCACCCAGATACCCTGTTTGAATTTGTAAAAGCACTGAAAGAATGTGGATACCGTTGGGTAATGGTTCAAGAGCATTCTGTTGAAACGCTAACGGGTCAATCTTTGCCCTATAAGCATTTGCCTCACCGCTTGGTTGCGCGAAATTCTAATGGCGAAACGATTAGTATTACGGCACTGATTAAGACTCAAGGTTCCGATACAAAATTAGTGGCGCAAATGCAGCCTTACTACGAAGCTAAAACCCTATCTCGGCAGCAATTAGGTAAAGTTTCGGTACCCCCCATCGTTACCCAGATTGGAGATGGTGAAAATGGCGGCGTGATGATGAATGAATTTCCTAGCGCTTTCAACCAAGCCTGGTATCAAATGGCAAATGAAGGCGGAGGAAAAACAGGGGTTGTCGGAATGACAGGTACAGAATACTTAGAACTCATAGAAGCCGCAGGTTGCACGCCTGAAGATTATCCAACTTGTCAAGCAATTGGTCAACACCAAATTTGGGAGCGAGTAAGTGTCGAAAATTGTACCCCAGAAGCGGTTGCCAATGCGATTGCAGAATTGAAGCAGATTAATCCAAACTTTCACATGGATGGCGCTTCTTGGACGAATCACCTGAGTTGGGTGAAGGGATATGAAAATGTCTTGACTCCGATGAATAAACTCAGTGCTTTATTTCACGATAAAATCGACCGATTGCTCCAAGGGGAAGCAGAATCAAGCTATTCTGCTGGGGAATCTGTTACCCAACAATCCAGCTATCGAGAGGCACTGATGAATAATCTTTTGCTTCAAACAAGCTGTTTTCGTTACTGGGGACAAGGAGCTTGGACTGACTATGCTCGTGAAATATATCAACGAGGTGAAACACTTCTTCAGGATACTTTCTAAGGCGAGTCTAAAACGAGAGGTTGTACTGGCTGATGTCAGATTTAAAGAGATTCCCCAACTCCCGCGCTGACATGCCGCTACCCTAGTAAAAAGGAGGCGATCGCACTTTCCGATCCTCCTGGGGGTTCTTGTGGTGTTTTTCTTCGCAGATTAGCTTTACTAGCGGGTATCAATGCTTATCCGAAGCTTATCCGAAATAATAGAATAGTCAAATCTCACCGTTGCGGGGGTGTCTCACCGATGTGGAGTTGCAGAAGCAATCCTCTAGCGATTAGTAGAGATGCGATTAATCGCGTCTCTACAGGGGAGGCGGACTAGAAGCGCATCAGCTGCGCGATTCGCCCTCGACAAAAGCCCTTGCCATAAGCCAGATTTGTAAAACCATTCAGCAGCCATCAGAAATTAAAAAATTGAGCAATAATCAATCTGCTGGGCGCTCAATTAATGAGACAGGAAAGCAAGATGAAACGATTTCTAAGCGTGGTAGTTTCTCTAACTGGGCTGGTTTCCTACGCAGCTGTAGCGGGGGTGCCAGAGGCGGCGAAGGCTCAGGACGCGGCTTGCTTCATGGTAGCACCGGGGGGCAGAACGATAGATTTGGGGAGCCTCTGCGGCACCGATGAGGGGAACAAACGAGTCTTTCAAGCCAGAATCAAACGTCGCGCCGGTGGCACACCCGTCATTGATGTAACCTTTAATGGCGGGCAGACTTTTGAGATGATTGTAGACACCGGGGCCAGCGGCACGATGATTACCCGCCGGATGGCATCAGCGTTGCGAGTGGTGCCGGTGAAGACTGTCAAGGCAGATACAGCGAGTGCGGTGGGAGTTGAGTTTCCCGTCGGCTATGTGCAATCGATTGCCGTAGATGGTGCTGTCGCCAGCAAAGTGCTAGTAGCGATCGCTGGCCCAGAACAAGATATGGGATTGTTAGGACACGACTTCTTTGGCAATTACGATGTCACAATTAAACGCGATGTCGTCGAGTTCCACCGTCGCTAAGGTTGTGCGGTGAGGCTATGCAGTGAGGCTAAAGTTGGGGGAGAATCGCTCTTTCGGCACTTTGATACTTGCGATCGCTTAAGCGATTTTCCCATTCTGCGCCTACGCACCCGCCTAATTTCTGCATACCTCCAACTTGAGTTGGGTTTTGTATTTGCGTCAACCGAGAACAGCGAAAACAGCGTTGACGAGTTCTCCAAAAAAGGCGATCGCTTTTGGCAATTATATAGTACATTTATACTATTTACACAGCAAGCCTTGAGACACTCGTATGGAACTCATCCAACGGACTACGCTTCTCTACCAAGCCGGGAGTTCAGATAAAGTCTACGAAGTCGATCTCTGCAAGACAGGTGAAAACCGCTACCTCGTTAACTTTCGCTACGGACGACGCGGCACAACGCTCAAGGAAGGTACAAAGACGGTTCAGGCTGTACCTTTAGCCCAAGCGCAGCGAGTGTTCGATAAGCTGATTGACTCCCAAATTCAGAAGGGCTATCGGGATGTCACCGCTGGGGCAGTTAGCGAGGCGGCTGCACCCGCACCAGTCCAAACTGCAAGTAATGTACCAGTCACCAGCGACCCACGCCACCAAGCCATCCTCAACCGTTTGGCGAACCGGGACAATCGAAAATGGCCTCTGGAACGGGCGATTTGGCGGGCTGGCGAACTTAAAATCGGGGAAGCTACGCCGTTGTTAATTCAACTCATTAGAACTGGCGAACCTTTGAGAGATTACTGCATCGCTTGGGCGTTGGGTTGGTGTGGGGATGAAAGTGCCATTCCCTTTGTCAGAGAACTTTCCCAGCATAAATCGGTTGCTGAATTCGTCCGCCGCATCGCCTGGGAAGCACTATTTAAATTATCAGATGAACAGACACAAGGGCAGATGCGTTCTGAGAAGATAGAACAACTGCCCTTAGAGTTGCGGGATTTAGCCCGAAATGGAACAGCAGAAGCATTTGCAACTACACTTCGCGATTATTTAAATAGCAGCGACTACAGGCGTTTTGCCGTCCTCGATACTATTTATCAAATCGATAACGAGTACGTGCGTCCAGCACTACTTGATATTTTATGCGAAACACCTTTTAAATCTAACTACTTCCAGCGAATTCGCCATATTTTCAAAATGGCTGAATATCGCCATGATGCAGAAGTTTTTGGCATCCTTGCTTATGCCTTTGAGAAAGAACCGGGGACGTTTAATAATAAACGTACAGGTTGGCAATGGGACTCGGCAAGACGCGAATATTATAGGACCGGGCAACGTCGTTACACTGAAGAACTCAAGAGTCCGCAGTCAAATAAAGTTTACAGCCAACAAACTCGTGAATATCTGCGGCGGCGAGTTTGGCGTACTCTTAAAACTTTGGGTGAAGAAAGCGATTCTAACTATATCAATCTTGCAGTCAATATTCTCCTACAGTATTCGGATGATGACGCTCAACCAGCCAAGCAGTCAACTTTCAGGAGATGGAACGGACAACGCCGTTCCTATGAAAGCTTTACTAGAGGTTGGGATACTTATGCGGGCTATG
Source organism: Coleofasciculus sp. FACHB-1120 (assembly GCF_014698845.1). NCBI lineage: Bacteria > Bacillati > Cyanobacteriota > Cyanophyceae > Coleofasciculales > Coleofasciculaceae > Coleofasciculus > Coleofasciculus sp. FACHB-1120. The sequence continues at coordinate 220,017 of NZ_JACJTV010000005.1, forward strand.
TAATTTTTAATCATATTCTCTACGAAAACAGTCCCCGCTATGCCTCTCATCATAAAGCGTGGCGTTGTCGAGACGGTTACAAACCAGGAGATCCAGAACCGAAAGTTAGAGAAGAAGCTTTTCCCGAACTTTGGCAGCAAAACCCAGCAGCACTTGTACAGTTATTAATAGAAAGTGATTGCCGTCCGGTGCATCATTTTGCAGTTAAGGCGTTGCGCGTCTGCAAAGAATTTTGCGATCGCCTTGACACAGACACATTAATCAAATTCCTGAATAAACCCTACGCAATAACTGCTGAATTCGGATTTTTACTGGCACGCGATCGCTACAACCCCGCCCAACCCAACAGCGAGTTAGTTTTGGCTCTTGCTAATTGTGCATTCCAAGAAGCACGTACACAAGCCTATCGCTGGATCGAACAGCAACGAGAATTCTTTTTTGAATCCAGTGACTTTATCGCGGGTTTAGTGACCAGTCAACAAGCTGATACCCGTTCTTTTGCGCGAAGGTTACTAAGTTCATCAATTTTAACCGATACAACCGCCAGGGTACTCATCGGAAGAATCATTGCTGCTGTGTTGGTACTAGAACCTACGCAAACAGATATGTCAAGAGAAATTAGTGAAACTTTGTTGCTCTGTTTTGCGCCGCAACTGTGTAATTTGGGGTTGGGTGTAATCCTTGATTTACTTAATCACCCGATGCCGGAGATTCAAGAATTAGGCGCAAGAATTCTATTAAATCATGATATTCGTGCTGTTGATCTACCGCCAGATTTAATTGAATTACTTCTTTCCTCTCCTTATGAGTCGGTGCGGGGGATTGGGGTGAGGATTTTTGGACAACTACCTGATGAGAGATTATTAAGCGATCGCATCCTCATCGTCTCAATGGCAATTAACGCTGTCGCTGATATTCGTAACGCAATCCGTCCAGTGATTCGACGTTTGGCAGCTAATAATCCAAATTTTGCTACCGAGTTAGCATCTGATTTTATTGATGTCTTAATTACGCCAGAGAGACACGAAGGTGTCCACAAGGATGTAGTACAACTGATGCGAGAAGACATACCAGGATGGATGTCTAATATCAGCAAAGAACGCGCGATGCAGCTCCTTCGTGCTAAATCTTCAGTCGCACAGGAATTAGGTGGTTTGGTATTGAGAGAAAATAGCGATCGCTTTCTCCCTGACTTCGAGACAAGTGAGATTGTCAAGCTGGCAAATCACGAAATTTTATCAGTGCGTGAAGCAGCAAGAGAAATGTTTTTAAAAACCTTAAACCGTATCCGCACCAACTCCCAAGAAATGTTATCAGCAGTGCGGCTACTAGAGTCAAAGTGGGATGATTCGCGAGAATTTGCATCTAGAATTTTTAGCACAGATTTCACTAATGAAGATTGGACACCAGAAGTAATGGTTAGCGTCTGTGACAGCATTCGCGAAGATGTTCGTTCTTTTGGGCGCGATTTAGTAACTCGCAACTTCAAAGAAACCGATGGACAAGAATACCTACTCAAATTCAGCGAACATCCCTCAACAGATATGCAGACCTTTGCTACTAACTATCTAGAAAACCATGCTGTAAATAATTCCCAACGGTTGCGAGACCTAACGCCATACTTTATCAGCGTCCTGTCCGGTGTCAATCGGGGAAGAGTTTCCAAACAAAGAATATTTGCTTTTCTAGATACCGAAGCCCAAAAAAGCGAGGAAGCTGCACAAATTGTCACTGAAATTCTCACCCGACAATCTGTCACAATGGCAATCGGCGACAAAGCCACAGCAATTCAGATAATGCTGAAAATTCAAAAAGCTTACCCTCAGATATCCTTACCGATTCAGGTAAAAGCCATCTCCCAAATCAGAAACTAAAGCTAACCATCAAACCTTTTCCTCTCTTTCTTCTCTTCGGGTCTTTGCGCTTCATTCCTCATCCCTAAAAACCATTAAGTATCTTATCTCTTCTCTCAGCGCCCTCAGCGCCTCTGCGGTTCTTTAAATCTACTTTCTCCCATTTCCTAGAAGTCAAACCTTATGGAATTTAACTACGCCTACAACGGAAGTACATCTGTTAATGAAAGCGGTGCAAACACCCAGATGTCCTTTTCTCCCGATATTAAACGCGAACCCACGTACTTTATTGGAGAATTGCGTCAGAATGTCGCTTTTCGGGAAGCGATTAGCGCCTTACACGATGTTGTCGTCTCTGATATGCGGTTCAAACCCAAAGACAAAACGGCATATAAAGAATGGGCAGCAAAACAACAGGATCTAGACTGGCAACTCATCGCCGCGCAACACCAAGAAGTTGCGAATCAAATCAAGCCCTTGCAGGATGAACTCAATCAATTAAGCCAGCATAGTTACCAGCGGCGGGAATCTTTCTACAAAGCACAACGCCGCTATTTTAATTACCTTTTTCAAAAAGACCGCGATGCTTGGTTTGTTCTCGATCCGGTGATTACAGTTCATCCCGATGAAGTATTTTTTGAATGTTTCAGCCAGGATGAATCAAGTTATGGTCGTCTCGGTGCCAGCTACGAAGTTTTTAAAAACATCAACGAGTTTGCCTGCGGTACGACTAATATTGATTATTCAGCGGCACTTTACGACGAGTTTCAGAAAATCCGCAGTTACAAAAATACCAAATTTGAAATAGATCCATCGGGTTTTGAAGTTCAAACTACGCACGAAGAAACTTTTAAAGAAGTCAAAATCGATTTACCCGACAGTTGGGTAAGAGGTTTTTTGCAAGTTAGTTCTGCAATGTCTTTACCAGCAACGCGAGTTGATTTGCATCCGATGGATATTTACAATATGTGCTTTGTGCTGCGTCGCCACAAGGAAAAACAAGGGCCTCGCAGTATGCGCTACCATCTTAAACCTGGGGAACCCGTGCGGATAACGTTCGATCCGTGGGGAATTGAAATCGTTTGTGCGCGATCGCTCTACACTGGATCGCAATCACAAGAAATCCGCGTTTGGGGACGCCGCCGCCTCCACATCCTCGAACGTCTCATCCCCGTCGCCAAAAAGTTTACCGTTCACCTACTCGGTACGGGTATGCCTTCCTTCTATGTCGCTGACTTAGGCGATATGTCTTTTACCCTCGGTTTATCGGGATGGACGGCAAACGACTGGGCGCAATCTGGTAACTTTGACTTGATGGCACCCCGCGCCGACATCGACAAATGGACGCAGCAACAAATTTTCGAGGCGCTGAAGAAGAATTGGGTAGAAAGTCCAGACTCGCTTGCGGAACGCCTTGGTTTAAACCGTGCCGTAGTTCTCGGTGCTTTAAGTGCTTATACGCAAGCCGGACGTGCAATTTACGACTTAAACAAGCAAGTTTATCGAGTGCGGGAACTGACGCGAGAACCTTTACCGATGGAACGCCTGCGCTTTGCCAACGAGCGAGAAGAGAAGGCAACCCGTTTCTTGGTTTACAATGCTGTGCAGGTGACTAATGTTACCAGCGATGCCACGAAAGCGTTTAGTCTGCAAGGTAATGTTTCAGACAAAGATAAAACCTTGAATCCTTCATTGACAGTTGACGCAGATGAGCGTATAATAGCCGCAGAATGTACTTGCAACTGGCATCAACAGAATAAGCTGTACAAAGGCCCTTGCGAACACATTCTGGCGTTGCGAATGCAACACGCCCGTCAGTATTGACGAATCACGCGCACCTAATCAGTTGGTAAACAGCCTTGCAATCCGGACGATGGATCGTCGTCCTTGCGTTTAGCCTAGCCATGCACCACTAGCCTGCTCTTAACTGTGCGGTCATTCAGGGCTACCCCCTTTTCCGGTGGGACTTCCCTGAAGTGTAAGAAGGGGGTAGCCCTGAGACCGCTTGAGTTGAGCAATCTAGTCCTGAGATGTTTACGAAGGGGCAACCAACTGACAGCTGCGCGTGATTTTTTTCTCAATTGATGTTTCAGTTCTCAGGTAATCCCACGCCGTGATACGCATAAATACTGAAACCATCGGCAAACTCCATTGCTGGTTCTTCTTCAGCGTGAAGAAGTTGCTGATGATCGTAGAGCAGTTTTGTGGGGCGATCGCACACAATGCAAACAAATTCGCAATTATCTTCGCTAGTATGTTTAACAAATATATATATCCAGCCGCAACTTTTGACGAGCGACTGCAACACTTCCCATTCTCTCTGCTCGCTTTCATTGAGAGAGCAATTTAAGACAGAAAAACAGAAGTCAATAAAAATACATTGAACAAGCCAGTCTTGAGGATTCACGTCGTGAGTAAAGTTGGTAACGGCCCTCCTTGAGATTTCCGGTTGCTGGTAAAACCGATCCAATAGTGGGTTCCACAGCCTACTCAACAGCTCATCCATTGGCTCAAGCAGTTGGTCGCAAAGTTGGCTAGTAACAGGGTCGGACAGTTGCTCAAACAATTCGTCTTCTAACTTAGCCAACCAGTCAATCTGGTCTTCCTCTTCCCAGTCCGGAAAGTAAACATCAATATCCTTCAAAAAGCTATAAAGGCTATCGAAAAAAAGAATTTTAGGTTCTTCATTCCAACAAACAGTGCAGGCAACATTTACGGCTTCAGCAGCTTTTTGACGAGCGATTGGCTCGGTGGAAAGTGCCAGGGATATCCATTTTTCTATGTAAACCGGAATCAGAGCTTCTTGCTCTGGAGTAAGCTTGTTAATCAAGGTTGCCGACCTCGTAAGAAAATCTTTGCCTACTCTAATAGTGAGCGAGGCTTTCCCTTGGGGTCACAAATTTTTATTTTCCCATATCCAGCATCTAGCCGGAAGATTTCCTTTTTCAGTGGAAGAGTTGAACTTGCCTGAGTAGTTAAAACTTTTCAACCACCTTCTAAGTCGCTACATATAGCGTTATAGTGCGACATCTACACTACTAATAGCGTTTTTACAAAAATACTGGTAGAATAATCCGATCGCGCGCCTTAGCTCAATTGGTAAACAGCCTTGCAATCCGGACGATGGATCGTCGTCCTTGCGTTTAGTTTAGACACGCATCACTAGACTGCTCTTTACTAAGCGGAGCCACCCCGGAGTATTACGGTTTGGTTTCCGTGAAATACTAGCCTACCCAGAGCATTGTGGGTGAGTTTCACCAACTAATGACTCCAAAATTGTTAGGGGGTGGCTCCGCTGAGTAGAGCAATCTAGTCCTGAGGGGTTTACGAAGGGGCAACCAACTGATAGCGGCGCGTGATTTTTTTATATTCTCTCGTTCCCAAGCCGATCGTGGGAATGATTTTTTGGAGGCTCCAGCCTCCATTAGTTCAAGGTTTCAGGGATTATTGTGCTGTTGACATAAAGTACATATGTACTATAATTGCGGAAACGCATCGCTACTTCTACAAATATGTCAGATCAGCCTCGTACCCGCCAGGAACTCTACGATCGCATCCGACAAATGGGCAAAGAGGAATTCATCCTCGAAGAGATGATACGTTATGGGTTCTGGCCTGCACAAGGCGAGATACCCCAAGATCCCGCCGATGACATTCGGCGGATGGGAGAGATCCGGCGAGAACTTGATGAACTGCGACAGCAGAGTTCGCGTCTTCACAACGAAAAGGAACTCCGCAAGCAGCTACTCAAGCAACGCCTCGCCGAGTCGCGGCGAAAGCGACAGGAGACGAAAGAACGGCGGGAACGGGAAAGGCAAGAACGAGCGGAAGATTGGCGACAAAGAAAAGAGCGAGAAATCCTTTATCTCGGTGAAGATGTCTCAGGCGGACTCAACTATACTGAGTGCGATGAGGAAAGGTTGCGAAGTTATGGATTACCTTTGTGCGGTACACCCTACGAAATTGCCGCTGCAATGGGAATTACTGTGGGACAATTGCGCTTTCTCGCTTTTTCCCGCAAGACTTCGACAATTTCTCACTATATCCGCTTCAAGATTCCTAAAAAAACGGGTGGCGAACGGTTGATTTCGGCACCGATGCCACGCTTGAAGCAGGCGCAGCATTGGATTTTGGGTAATATTTTGGAAAAGCTAGAACTGCACGATGCAGCTCATGGTTTTAGACGCGATCGCTCTATCGTCAGCAACGCTCAACCTCACGTAAAACGTGACGTAATTATCAACTTTGACCTGAAAGATTTCTTTCCCTCTATTTCCTATAAGCGAGTTAAAGGACTTTTTCACTCATTCGGTTATTCGGAAGCTGCGGCAACAATTTTCGGGTTGCTGTGTACCCAACCGGATATCGAGGAGGTTGAATTAGACGGCAAAACTTATTATGTAGCCCTCACAGAGCGACATTTACCCCAAGGTTCGCCAGCTTCTCCAGCAATTACGAATCTAATGTGTCGCCGCTTAGATAGACGACTTACCAGTATGGCTGACGAATTGGGTTTTGTTTATACTCGCTACGCTGACGACTTAACTTTTTCAGCTTCTGGTGACAGTCTCCGAAATATCTGCAACATTCTCAAACGCACTCAGTCAATCGTGGCTCATGAAGGGTTTACGATTAACGAACAGAAGACTAGAATATTGCGGAAAAATCGGCAACAGGAAGTTACTGGAGTTGTGGTGAATGATTATCCGAATATTTCTAAAAAAGAGCTAAAACGTTTTCGTGCTACTTTGTTCCAAATTGAGAAAGATGGCTTGGAAGGTAAGCATTGGGGAAATTCTAATAATGTGATGTCTTCGATTCAGGGTTATGCCAATTTTGTCGCTATGGTTAATCCGCAAAAGGGTGTTGAGTTTCAAGAGCAAATTCGACGAATTCGAGATAAATACAGATGCTAATACTGAAAAAAAAATATCACGGGTTAGCGATATATCTGTAGGGGCATGGCAATGCCATGCCCCTAAAAATTTTGATTTTGTTGGAATCTCAAAAGTATGCAATTTTCTCCATAAAAAATCCGAAATTTCTATCTCTACTCTTGTAGTTTATCTAAGTCACAAATCACCAAAACGGCATTCTCGACTCGACGCTAGAAACTGCACAAAATATCTAGAGGACGCTACAAATGAAAGCAACTTCCTCCCTGAGTCAATCGCTTATTGCAGCCGCTACCCCGTCCACTGTAGACTTGATTGTTAGTTTCCAGGCTGAAGAAGAAACGCGCAACAAAGTACCGCGTCTTCCGCTTAATTTGAGTGTAGTAATTGATAGATCGGGTTCGATGGCGGGAGCGCCGCTTAAGAATGCTATTCAAGCTGCACAAAGGCTTGTGGAATATTTGACCCCGGAGGATTTTCTTTCAGTTGTAATATATGACGATACGCCGGAAACAATTCTTCCGCACCAACTGGTTCAGGATAAATCTGCCATTCGTTCGCTAATTGGTAGGGTGAAAGCTGGCGGATGTACTAACTTGAGTGGCGGTTGGCTAATGGGATGCGACAATGTAAAATCTCAGCAGTCCACAGAACGCATCAATCGCGTTTTATTATTAACAGATGGACAGGCGAATGTTGGGATTACCAATTCTCAGGTATTAATTAACACTGCAAGACAACAAGCTGAACAAGGAATCATTACAACAACTTTAGGGTTTGGAACTTATTTTAATGAAGATTTGCTCATCGGTATGGCAAATGCTGCCGGGGGAAACTTCTATTTCATTCAATCACCTGACGATGCTACTGATGTATTCAGAATTGAACTAGAAAGCCTCACGTCTGTTGTCGCGCAAAATCTGACGGTGACGCTGCAACCAGAAGATTCTGTAAAAATAACCGGGATTCTCAACAATTACCGATCCAATCTGATTGGCAACAACCTGGAAGTTTTCTGCGGCGATGTTTATGAGGTAGAAAATAAGCAGCTAGCCGTAGAATTGCCAATTCCTCCGCAAACAAATATTGGGGTGATAAATATTGCCACCATTGCTTATAAATATCAAGCGGTTGTCGATGGCAGCATTCAACAATTCACTAACGAAATCCCAATTAGTATAACGGTTGCTGATGCTGAATCAGCCAGCAAGGTGCAGCCAGATGCAGCGGTTGTGGAGCAAGCAAGTAAGCTGAGGATTGGTAAGGTAAAAGATGAAGCGATCGCACTCGCTGACAAAGGAGATTATACCGCCGCATCCCAGAAACTTCGCAAGACGATTGAGGATCTCAAGCTCAAAGCATTGCATGAATCCTTTGAAGTTGCCGAAGAGATGGAACAACTGGATTATTATGCACAACGGCTGGAAAGCAAAAAGTTTGATAGTATCAGTCGTAAGGAGATGCGAGATCAATCTTACCAGGCTCTTACACGCGATCGCGGCGATTTAAAATTGCGCGGACTTGCTGCGAGTGCCAACAGCTTACAAGCTGTTTCCAGCGTGGATGAGGGAGTTTTGGTGAAATGCGATCGCGTTAGTGGTAAGTTGCGGATTCACGTCATTTCTGACGGTTACAATCCTAATTTCAACGTGCAATTCCCCCGCAATATTCGGGAAGAAGGTGTCACCTACATCGTTGATGAAATCAATCTATCTGCTGACGGTAGCTTTTATCGCGTCTCCGGTAACATTCGCCGCTTAGTGCAACCCGGACAGGAACGCGCCGCATCATCTCAAAATGGTACGTCTTCTTCCAGTCCAAAACGACAAAAGCTGAATGCACCTGCTTCTGCTGCTGATTTAGAAACAATTGATACTGTAGGTGATGGAGTTCTCGTGCAGTGCGTGAAAGAAGGCAGTAAATTGAGAGCGAGAGTCGTGTCCGATGGGTACGATCCTAACTACAACATCCGCTTTCCCCGCGACATTCGAGAAGAAAACGTTCTCTATGTTGTTGATGAAGTGGAAGAGGCAAAGAATGGCGGATCTTATGTCGCTTATGGGAAGATTCGTAGGTTAGTTCAGTAAACTTTTAACGCAGAGGTACGCAAAGGATAGCGCAGAGGTACGCAAAGAGTGTCTGTGTTCTTTTATCCAAGATTCTTTTTCACATCCGCAAGTGTCACCATCAGCGTCAAGGGATGAACCGGAGAGGGCATGAAACCACACTTATCCACATAGAATCTTTTCGCCTCTTCATCAAGTGCGTGAACCATAATAGCTCTAATCCCGGCAATCTCTGATGCTTGTAAAGTACGCAATATTGCATCCTTGACCAAACCTTTACCGATTCCCTTCCCTCTGTGGTTAATATCAACTGCAAGTCTGCCCAATACCATAACTGGAATTGGATCGGGCATATTCCTTTTGATTTTGCCAGGAGCCTCACTATGAATGACACTACCATTCGCTAAACTGTAGTACCCCACTACCCGATCTCCACAGCAGACAACGTATGTACGAGACGCTCCGGTTGCCTCGTTTTCAAGAGCGCGTTTCCTCAACCAGTCATTTAGAGATGGCTTACCACAATCGAATGTCTCTACATCGTGTGTCTGCTGAAGGGTTTCTGGTGGGGTGTATTTTATTCCCAAGGGGTTGGTGCCTGAAGCAACTCAATTAACTTTTCATTTTTCGTTGGAGAGGTGTCAAGAGCCTTGTTAAAAGCTTTCCACTGTTCATCACTAAGACGAAACAATCTGCGATCGAGCAAAGCCTCTTCTGCCGCTCGATATGCCGCATCTAGCATGAAAGCACTCCGAGTTTTACCAGAAAGACTCGCCGCACTATCTATGAGGTCGAGCTGATTTGGCTCAATTCTCATATTGACAACCTCGGATCGCTTAATTTTTTCGGTTTTATCAAGTACTGCCATAGCGACTCACCTTCTCTATAGTGCTTAGTGTCTGATATTATAATATACACATTGTACATACATAATTCCCGAATAGTCAATGCTGAATTATGATGATGTAGAGGCGGCTATCTAAAAACTGCACGGATAATTCACAGCCTGCAACCCGTGGCAAGTTTCCACATGCGATCGCGTTCACGAACCAGGAAATACACGATTTAGATCGAGCGACAAGTCAGGAAAATTAGGGAGTGTAACCGTTTCATTGGGTAATGCAATCTCTCTGAGGCGATAGCCGAAATTCCCTTGAGTGTCTTGATAAGGCTGACTGTAACGTTCTAGTTGATTAGCAACCAAATTGACAATCCAATAATTCTGAATTTGGTTCTCTGCATATAGGGATAGCTTTACAGTCCGGTCATATTCCAAGGTTAAGTTTGATACTTCAATTACTAGCCGAATATCGTTTGGATAGGGATGATTGGAGAAGTAATCATCCGGCTGCCCTTGTGCGATCGCAACATCCGTTTCTGGTTCGCTGTCGGCAGGTAGTGTAATTGGTTCCTGTCCTCGTACCACTGCAAGGTTGCCAACCAATCTATCTAACTCCCGTACTAACTTGGTATTGCAAACAGAGTGAAGCGTGCCTTTTGCAAGCATTTGCACTAGCTCTCCCCGAATCAACTCCACGCGATCACCCTCGTTTAGACAATCCAATTCAATCAGGCGATGATACTCAGCTAGTGTAAAACGTTTAGTTGCGGCCTGGGTCATAATGACTCAGCAGGAAACGACACTTTCATTTTCGCGTATGTTAGAAGGTTCCACGAAGCTGCAACTCATAGTCCTGGCGAGCGAAAATAAAGGAACCAAGGTTATATGTCCACCAATCCCGATGAAACTGCTGGAAATCCGACCAGGTGACGGTAGTTTCTGTCAGTGAGATACGAGCAAGCAGAAACCAGCACTCAATGATGCCGCAAGTACAACCAAGAATAGTGGTTTTCCCTCTGCGTGAATCTTCAGGTTTCAGGATAAAGCCTTCCTCGGCAATTCTGTAGGGTTCGTCAAGCAGGTGTTTAGAAGGAAACATCACCATCCAAGGAGGGAGGTAGCTATAATCCCCAGCAATTAAATCCACTTTCCTGAGATTCTCACCCATTGTATTCCGCTCGTTATATTCCTCCTGGGCAAAAGGTAACTCAATTTCCCGCACAAGGTCAATCAGAGGCCGGTCATTGATGCGGATTTCTCCACTTGGCAGAATTGCAAATTGATCGCGGGGACTCATGGAGAAAAAAGCCTACTAATAGTAGGTTGGGTTTCACTATTATTCAACTCAACCAATGCGATCGCAACTCCTGAAAATGATAAGACTTTTCGAGAGCGATCGCATTCTGTAAAAGAGGCGCGATCGCATAAGTTAGAGTAAGCGATCGCGCAAACTACAACTACTACACTAATTTCTGAATATCCCCAAAAGCCCGATAGAAACCACCGCGAGAAGATTCGCGCACCTCTTCCACCAGATAACGCGCACCATCGGAGCGAATATCTTGAGGAAATTGTACTTTCCAATTGGGATTGTAACCAGGAGAAACAGCGCGTATTCTTAACTTCCCGTCTTCTTTGAAACATTCCACAATCACTCCCTGAGTGGCGTTTGATGTCGTTTCCAAAGTATTAGAAGGAACGGCTGGTGCAACGGCGGTAGGTGCTTTAATATTAATAGCCTGGGGAACCGTACCCGCTTGTGCTGCTTTGATGGCTGTTTCCCCCGCATCAATGCAAGCAAGAGAACCATCGGTGGTGACGATGTAGAGATGGTCATCTATAAACTGCATGGAGAAGGCGGAACCGCAGCCAGTGGCAAGTTTCCAAAGACGCTCTCCTTGTTGACTAAAACAATAAATCGAGGAGCAATTGTCGCCGGCAAAGACATATTTACCTTCTTCAGCAGTGGCGCAAGAATAAACAGGGGCATCACATTGATAAATTGTGCTAATTTCCCCTCTCTTGGTAAAGCAATAAACTTGATTATCACTGGTACTAGCATATACAAATGCTTCTTCTTGCCAGCCAAATAGTACCTCACCGCGAGTTTTCTGGTTCCAGATCGTCTTTCCATCTTCCCAGTCATACATTGTCACGCCACTGCTGTGACCGTGATAAATGCCAATTTCGTCGCAGCGCACCATCCAGCCATACTCACCACTACTTTTTTTAGTCCATTGAGATTCATCTTCGTGATTAATCGTTGTGACATTACCAGCATCATCAGAAACGCCGAGAATTGCATCTTTGATATCAAGCCAGAAGATATTTACATCGGGGGCAATTTCATAAGCAACACGGGGTATTTTGCCTGTTAAATCGTATACTTTACCATCATCACATCCCGCATAAAGCCAACCTTCATCCGCGACAATACACTTCACGCCGTCAGGAAGACGAAACTGATTTTGCACAATTCCCGTATGACTGAGAGCGAAAATCTGACCTGCTTGATTTCCAACCCAGCACCGAGAATTGTCGATGAAAATGCCAAAAGCAGGGGAAGAAGAGGCAAATTTCCAAACTACAGGTGCTTGGTTTGCAGTTGAGCGATCGCTCTTTATTTCCCGTCGAGTCACGGGACGTTTGCTCCTTACTCCCATAACCGCTGGTTCGTAACCTTTCTTCAGTTTCTCGTTAATCTTTTTCGTCGCTTCAGCTTTGGCTTTTTCTGGCGTTGGATAGGTTTTTACCTGAGTTTGTCCTGAGTCGCCAATGCGACCGTAGCGAATTAATACTTCCGTACCGTTGACAATCACTTCATAAAATTTGTGAGAACTACTCTCTGACTCTGACAATTCTAGATACGTTTTATCTTGGATCATTTTTCTACCCGACTCTGTATGTATTTAAAAATTTCTACATCCTCTCAACTTACCCATTGATAAGCCAGTATTCTGCCGCGACACGAACTGAAAGATACAATTCATCAAAATACCAAAAATCCTGTTTTAACCTTGCTGAGCATTAGAAAGTGGTAATAAGTCAAACTTCAAATCAAGCTTTTTTAGGGAAATTCACCTTTTTATGTCAATTTTATATCAAATAAATATAGGCATAAAGGCAAAGTTAAGAAACAAGTGCATTTGTGAATCTTTATAAAACTTGGAATACTAAATATGTTTTAAAGGTAAATAAAGATTAATATATTTTTTATGGAACATAATTCATACATAAGACTGTTTGGTTAGTCTTACAATCCTTGAAAATATCCGCCAAAGGGGCAGTATCAAAAATAAGTTTTTTATACAAAGCTTGCGTGGGGTTCCAGATAACCAGTAATGTTTTCGCAAGCATTGAAATGCACTCATGCAGGCTATTTTAATGTTTTCTCTCAAACTATTACTAACACTTTACTACAGTTTTTGTGACAATCTTACGAAGAAATTAGTATTCTAAATTACATTTTTTGGGGCGGTCAAAACGATGCTTCCCAACAAACTGTGTATACACTGATATTTGCTGATAAGCAAATTATATTTCCGTATAAATACGCTTTCAACTCCTTGAATAAAGCTTTATTTTTACTTCAGTGCAACTATGAGGATTTAGAAACCTATCCCCAAAATTGCCCATAACTGAACTGGAGCAACTACAAATCTGTAGATTACACAATGATGACAACGATTCCCGGGTACCAATTTTTTGAGCTAATCTATGAAAGTAGCAAGTCTCTGGTGTATCGGGGATGCCGACTTCAGGATAATTTACCTCTTATTCTTAAAGTTATTAAAGAAGACTATCCATTACCAGAAGAAATTTCTAGGTATAAGCAAGAATATGAAATTACCCGTTCGCTGAATATAGATGGTGTTGCTAAGGCGTATGATTTAAAACCCTATCAAAACACTCTAGTGATGCTGTTGGAGGATTTTGGTGGTCAATCTCTAAAAAAATTGATAGACAACCAAAGCTTTACAGTTTTAGAAGTTATTAAAATTGCTATAAAAATTACCGAGACTTTAGCTAAGCTTCATACTTCAAACATTATTCACAAAGATATTAATCCATCTAATATTGTTTTTGACCCAAAAAGTGGGCAAGTAAAATTTATTGATTTTGGAATTTCCAGCGTTTTGTCGCGGGAAAACCCTACCCTAAAAAGTCCTAATGTTTTAGAAGGCACTCTTGCCTATATGTCGCCAGAGCAAACTGGCAGAATGAACCGTTCGCTAGATTACCGCACTGACTTTTACTCTTTTGGTGTCACCTTCTACGAACTCCTCACTGGCAGACTACCTTTTAATGGTACTGATGCAATGGAGTTAGTGCATAGTCATATTGCGCTTACGCCAATTCCGCCTCATAAGTTCAATCAAAATATTCCCAAAGCAGTTTCAGACATTGTGATGAAATTGCTGGCTAAAACTGCTGAAGATAGATACCAAAGTGCTTATGGAATTCAAGCAGATTTAGAATATTGTCTAACCCAACTAGAAATAAACAACCAAATTCCAGAGTTCTCTCTTGGTCGTCATGATATCTCCAATAAATTTCAAATTCCAGAGAAGCTCTATGGCAGAGAGCAAGAAATTAATATTTTACTAACAGCATTTGAACGAGTGAGTCAATTCTCGTTTGGTAAGCCAATGCCAGGGGATATTGAGATGATGTTGGTGTCGGGATATTCTGGCATCGGCAAGTCATGTTTAGTGCAGGAAATTTACAAACCAATCACTCAACAGCGAGCTTATTTCATTTCTGGAAAATTTGACCAATTTCAGCGGAGTATTCCCTATTCTGCTGTCGTTTGCGCCTTTTCTGCCTTAATTCAGCAACTTTTAACGGAAAGCGAAGCACAGCTCAACCAGTGGAAAGAAAAACTCCTAGAAGCCATTGGCTCGAACGGGCAAATTATTATTGATGTGATTCCAGAGGTGGAACTAATTGTCGGTCCTCAGCCTAGGGTTCAAGAGTTAGGGTCAACTGAATCTCAAAACCGCTTTAATTTAGTCTTTCAAAACTTTATTCGGGTATTTTGCCAACAAGAACATCCATTAGTCATCTTTCTAGATGATTTGCAGTGGGCTGACTCTGCCACGCTCAAATTGATAGAGTTGATGATGAGGGATGAGCAAACGCACTATCTATTTCTCATTGGAGCATATCGGGATAATGAAGTCAGCTCTACTCATCCCTTGATGATGACGCTGGATAGTTTACGCGATGATGGAGCTATCATCAACCAAATTAATCTAGCACCTTTAGAACTTGAGCATATTACCCACTTGATTGCCGACACCTTACATAGGGATAGGGAATCAGTAAGACCCTTAGCTTCCCTCATCCTGCGTAAAACAGAAGGTAATCCCTTCTTTGTCAATGAATTTCTAAAAACTCTATATCAGGAAAACCTGCTTACCTTCACCCCCCCTCAGACGCTCCTTACTCAAGGAGAAAAAGAGGTAAGTAACGCCCTGTGGCAATGGGACATCACTCAAATTGAAGCGTTGGGTATTACTGATAATGTTGTGGAGTTAATGATAGGAAAGTTAAAAAAATTGCCGAATTCAACACAGCAGGCTTTACGGTTAGCAGCTTGTGTCGGCAATAGTTTCGATTTAAATACTCTGTCTATCATTTATGAAAAATCAATTTCTGAAACTTTTAAAGACCTTTTGCCAGCCCTGAAAGAAGAATTAATTAAGCCCACTTCCGTCTTGGAAACAGCCGAGGAAGAAGGGGTTATTTCTCAATTATTAGTTTTTAATTATAAGTTTTCACACGACCGCGTGCAACAGGCAGCTTATGCACTGATTGATAACTCGCTTCAAAAATCAGTTCATCTCAAAATTGGCAATCTCCTGTTAGCAAATACCCCCTTAGGAGACCAGATAGAAATAATTTTTAAATTGGTTGATCATCTGAATATTGGGTCTGATTTAATCGTCGATGAAGAGGCAAAAGTTGAATTAGTAATATTGAATTTGGAAGCAGCTCGAAAAGCGAAAGATGCAACTGCATACAGCTCAGCACTTCACTATTTGACTGCTTGTATGAGCGTTTTACCGAGCGATATTTGGGTAAAACGCTACGAGCTGGCTTTTGCATTGCATAAAAAACGAGCTGAAATTGAGTATTTAAACGGTAATTTTTCTCAGTCTGAAGCCTTGCTGGAGCTAACTCTATCTCAAGCAAAATCAGTCCTCGATAAAGCTGAAGTTTATAATATGCTGATTGTGCAGCATACCATGCTTGCTAAATACCAAGAGGCAATTCAAGCAGGGCGTAATGCTCTTAGTCTGCTAGGAATTGACTTACCTGAAGGGGAATTAGCAACAGCAGTTGAGCTAGAACTAGACGAAGTTAATAAGAAATTAGAAAACCAAGAGATTGCGTCTTTAATTAATTTAGAAAGAATAAAAGTTCCCGAAGTAAAAGCAGCAGTCAAATTATTAGCAAATATGGGACCTTTGGCATATTTTGTTAATTTAGACCTTTGGCAGCTAGTTACTGTTAAAACAATCAATCTTTCTCTCACCTATGGTTATGCCTCAGGAGCAGCGTATAGCTACTCGTGTTATGGAATGATACTTAGCACAATTTTAGGGAATTATCACTCTGGTTATGAGTTTGGTGTGCTAGCAACTAAACTAAGTAATAAGTTTAATAATGTAGCTCAAAAATGTGCAGAACTGGTGGTTCTTGCCAATTACTTGAGTAATTGGGTGAAGCCAATTAAGTTTAGTCATACAATTAATGATGAGGCATATAAAACGGGGCTAGACTTTGGAGATTTGCAATGGGCAGGTTATACTCGTCTTCACAAAGTCATTGCTTCCTTCCATCAATGTAAAAGTTTAGAGCAAAGTTTAAAACAAATACCTCAGTCTTTGCTATTTTGCCAAAAAAGTAAAAATCAGTGGGCAATTGATATCATTTTAGGTTATAACCTGGCGGTATCAAACTTGATAGGCATGACTGCCGGAACCTTATCTTTTGATAATGACGGGATTATCGAATCCAACTTCTTGACAAGTTGCGAACAACATCAAAGTTCGGCGGCAATTTGTGAATTCCATATTTTAAAAGCCCAAATTCTCTATTTATACGAAAAACCGGATTTAGCTTTGAACAGTAGCTTGTTAGCTTCAAAGCTACTTACTTCTATTTTCGGTCATATTTCCGTATCTACACATAACTTTTATCACTCATTGATTCTGGTTGCTCTCTATCCCAATGTTTCAGAATCAGTACAAAAACAATCTTGGGAGACGTTAGCAGCGAATCAAAAGCAGATGAAAATTTGGGCAGACAACTGCCCAGAAAATTTTCTACACAAGTACCTGTTAGTAGAAGCTGAAATTAGTCGCATCACTGGCAATGATTTAGAGGCGATAGAATTGTATGAACGCGCCATCGAGTCAGCAAAAGAAAATGAGTTTATTCAGAATGAAGCTTTAGCGAATGAACTCGCTGCTAAGTTCTGGTTAGCTAAAAGAAAAGAGAAGTATGCCAAAGTCCATATTACAGAAGCTTATTACGGCTATCAACGTTGGGGAGCTAAGCGCAAAGTAGAAGATTTGGAGGAAAAATATCCGCATTTTCTGACTAAAACATCTATTTTGCCTCGTGTTAAAGATACTCCCACGACTACTGGACATTCCTCTACGGGTAGTAGTTCTAATGTGCTGGATTTAACCACTGTGATGAAAGCTAGCCAAGCGATCGCTGCTTGTATCGTGTTGGATAAATTACTGGCTTCTTTAATGAAAATATCTATCGAGAATGCTGGCGCACAAAAAGGTTTACTACTCTTGGTCAGAGATGAAAAACTGCTAATTGAAGCCCGCTCATCGATTGAATCTAAACAGGTTATTGTTCGGCAATCAACTCCACTTAAAGGTTGTCAGGAATTACCTCTGACAGTGATTAATTATGTAAAGAGAACTCGCTCAGATGTGGTTCTAAATGATGCGGCTAGCGAGGGAAAGTTTATTAATGACTCTTATATAGAGCTAAATAAATTGAAGTCAGTTCTTTGCACTCCCATCATTAATCAAGGTAAATTAATCGGGATTCTCTATTTAGAAAATAATCTAACATCCGGAGCTTTTACTCCCGATAGAATAGAAGTTTTAAAACTGCTTTCAGCTCAGGCAGCAATTTCTTTGGAAAATGCTATGCTTTACAATTCAATGGAGCAGAAAGTCCAAGAGAGGACGCATGAGTTAAATGAAAAAAATGTACGGTTGTCCCAAACTCTACAAGAACTTAAGCGTACTCAGACTCAATTAATTCAAACTGAGAAAATGTCTAGCTTGGGTCAATTAGTAGCGGGTGTTGCCCACGAAATTAATAACCCAGTTAACTTTATCTACGGCAATCTTGTCCACGTTAATGAATATACTCAAGACCTACTAAACCTAATGCAGCTATATGCAAAGCATTATCCCAATCCGGTGTCGGAGATTCAAGACGAAGCGGAGGCAATTGAAGTAGATTTCTTAGTTGAAGATTTGCCAAAAATGCTGTCCTCTATGAAGGTGGGGGCTGACAGAATTCGTCAGATTGTCCTGAGTTTGAGGAATTTTTCGCGCCTTGATGAGGCAGAAATGAAGGAGGTTGATGTTCACTCTGGGCTAGATAGTACGTTGTTAATTCTGCAAAACCGCCTGAAAGCTAAGACAGAAATTCCCGCCATTAAAGTGATTAAAGAGTATGGTTCGCTGCCATTAATAGAGTGTTATGCGGGTCAGCTCAACCAAGTTTTTATGAATCTCCTGGCTAATGCGATTGATACTTTGGAAGAAGTCATGAGCAATGGTTCAAAAACAATAGGAGATTGCCAGGAAATAGCCCAGGTATCTTGTTCGTCTTCTTGGGAACGAAAAGAACAGAATCCTCATAACCAATTGCCAATGAGCGATTACCAATTACCAACAATTCGGATTCGCACCTATGTCGTAGACGAAAGTCGGGTTCTGATTGCCATCGCCGATAATGGGCCTGGGATGACAGAGGAAGTCAAAAAACGTATTTTCGACCCTTTCTTTACTACAAAACCGATTGGTAAAGGGACAGGGCTAGGGTTAGCAATTAGCTACCAGATTGTGGTAGAAAAACATGGCGGTCAATTGCAGTGTTTTTCCACACTTGGGCAGGGAACTGAATTTATTGTTGAGATTCCGATCCGTCCGCAACATTAACCTTTGTCTTAAGAAGCTAATCTCCTTTATCAGACATAGAAGACAAGCAGTATTTTCAGTAATTTTGCCTAGGCATTTCTTTATACAAAGTTCATAGTTAGGCACATTCACGGTGGACTATGGATTTAAAGAAAGGCTACCACTGAGTGGTAAGGTTAGCAGGAAGAAGTAAGTCATGCAGCTCCTAGACAATTGCTCGATTGGTACTGAGAGAAAAGTAGGACTTCACCAATTGTATGTAGAAGATATCGTGAGATGCACCACGCTATCAGAAGCAGTGCTGATGGTAAATAAGGCTTATGATTTCCACCGTCATCCTTACTTTATGTGGATGCAGGCACCTTCTACCTCACGGGCGCAATTTCTTTGCACACAGCTACCAATTTGTTTTGCAATTGAGTCATTTTCGCAATCATTAGCGGCAGTTTTGGCTCGGACTCCAGTATTAGAACGGCGACTTTCGGTGATGGAAAACGTGGCTGAAGAACATGGTCACGGCAATTTATTGAACTCTCACAAATACACCTTCCGCCAATTTTTGCGGGCTTTGGGTGCCACTCCAGAAGATTTAGAAATACCCTGTCCTGCATCAGTGTTAGCTTTCAATCATTCACTTCTGGGCTACTGTCTGACACAATCCAGTGACGCGGGTGCAGCCGCTTTGGGGATGCTGGAGCATCTGTATTCGAGTGTTAGTGGGATGATCGCCCGCACGATTAAAGAGCGAGCTTGGGCAGCACCGGGTAGCCAGTCACACTATACTGTCCACGAGGAACTTGACGTAGAACACGCACGAGAATTGTTGGTTTTGGCAGAACCCTGTTGGGAGGAGCCACGCAACCGCGCTCATGTTGCTCAAGGGCTGGTGCTGGGTGCCCACTACTTATGGGCTTTGTACGAATAGTAGGCCACGGGAAGAGCGATCGCTACATCACAGAGTAAGCGATCGCTCTTATCTTCCTACCTGTGCATTCTCAATACAGGTTCTTAACTGTTCCGTGAGAACCTGGACATGGGGTTTTTTTAGCATGGTTAGGTGATTGCCAGGAATGTTATAAATTTCCATTCCTCCTCCAGCTAGCTCGCCCCAACCCATACTCGGATCTTGATTCGCAGCGATACTTTGTTCGCTATTTTTCAAAAGAGTAATTTTCCTAGGATAGGCTTGCGGCACATAGCTGAGAGCGGCTTGACTATTCGCTTGAAAAACTCTAAGTATAGATTTACTTTTTAGCTCTTTTAATATTCTTTTTTTAGACTCTTGAGAGATTAACTTGCTTTGGGGTTTGTCGGTATCAGCGATAAGATCAAAATAATCCATAAAATAAGGCCATATATATCGCGCTCCTGTGGTCATGAGAAACTTTAAACCACCCCAGAAAGAAGGTTTGTTATTAGAAACTGGGGCTGAAGTATCCAGCACAGCAAGTAAAGCTACTTTATGCCCAGCTTTTTGCAGTTGTTGAGCCATTTCAAAAGCAACCAAACCTCCAAAAGACCAACCTCCTAAAAAATAAGGGCCATTCGGCTGCACTACACGCAAGGCGTCAATATAATAAGTCGCCATATCCTCAATCCGAGTTAATGGGGATTGTTCTCCGTCCATACCCAGAGGTTGTAACCCGTAGAATGGTTGCTCTGTCCCTAGATGATACGCAAATTCATAATAAGGGAAGACTACTCCAAAAATGGGATGAACACAAAAGAAAGGTGGATTTGAACCTTTAGGCTGAATTGCAACCAAGGGCGACCAAAATGGAGGATCTGTGTCGGGAGATAGAGTGTTGGCTAGACCTTCAATGGTTGGACTTAAAAAGAGAGTAGACAGCGGTAATTCGCGTTCAAATTGCTTGTGTATCTGCTCTATGAGGGTGATACTCAGCAGCGAATTCCCCCCTAAATCGAAGAAGTTATCGTGAATACTTACACGCTTGATGTTAAGAACTTCAGCCCAGATTTTTGCAAGGGTTGATTCAGTAGGATTACGGGGTTCAATGTAAACCTTATCTAGGATTTGGCTAGTTGAATTACCGGGAGCGGGTAAGTTACGACGATCGACTTTGCCATTAGGTGTTAACGGCAGGGATTCAATCACGACAAAAGCTGAAGGAACCATGTATTCTGGCAACTTCTTTTTTATAAAATCGCGGAGTTTAATAATTGTAGGGTTAAAATTTTGGGCTGGCACAATATAAGCGATTAAACGCTTATCACCAGACATCTCTGTAGCAATTACCACCGCTTCTCTAACTGTTGGATGCTGAGTCAGTATTGCCTCAATCTCTCCTAATTCGATGCGGAAACCGCGAATTTTTACCTGGTCATCGAGGCGACCTAAAAATTCAATGTTGCCGTCTGGTTGATAACGAGCTAGGTCGCCGGTTTTATAAAGATGATCCCCCCTACCCCCCTTCCAAAGGGGGGAGAAGAAAGAATTATTTCGGATTTCTTCTTCATTTTGTATTCCTAATTTTGCCTTTTTGAAAGGATTAGGAATAAACCGTTCGATAGTTAAATCAGGGCGATTGAGATATCCCTGCGCCAGTCCATCACCACTGATGTACAATTCGCCAGTAATTCCGATGGGGACCGGCTGTAAATGAGCATCTAATATATAAATTTTAGTATTAGCAATTGGGCGACCAATGGAGGGTTTTTGGCTGTCGTAACTAATTTCTGCAATCGTAGCCCAAACAGTTGCTTCAGTTGGCCCATAAGCATTAAAAAACTTACGACCAACAGCCCAGCGCTTTACAATATCCTGGGAACAAGATTCGCCTGCACAGATGATAGTTTGCAGCGCGGGAAGTTTTTCTGGTAATAGTGCGAGTACAGTAGGCGGGAGCGTGGCGTGAGTAATCGCATTCTCGCGCAATAACTTTATTAAGGGTTGTCCAGGCAGAAGAGATTCTTTTTTTGCTAAATAGAGGGTTGCTCCCGATCGCAATGCCATGACAATCTCGAAAATTGAGGCATCAAAACTCAAGGATGCAAATTGCAGGATGCGATCGCTTGGCTGGACATTGAAAACTTCGCGCTGAGCTTCTGCTAAGTTAGACAGTCCTCTGTGCTGTACTAAAACGCCTTTAGGCTTTCCGGTTGAGCCAGAGGTGTAGATGATATAAGCTAGATTTTCAGATGTTATGCTGCTGGTTGGTTTGTGTTGGGGATGGTGAGAGATCGCATCCAAGTCCGTATCCAAACAAACTACAGATAAACCGTCTTGGCGATCCCCCCAACAGGTCTTCAACAGGGAGGCTAGATGGGAATGAGTTAGCAAGATGGATACCTGAGCGTCTTCTAGCATGAAGCTAAGACGTTCTTGAGGATAGGTCGGATCTAAAGGCAGGTATGCTCCTCCTGCTTTGAGGATGCCCAAAAGTCCCACTATCATATCTACAGAACGGTCTATACAGATGCCAACTAGAACGTCTGGAACTATCCCCAATTGTTGCAGGTAGTGTGCAAGTTGATTGGCTCTGATGTTGAGTTCGCGGTAGGTTAATTGCTGATTTTCAAATATGAGCGCGATCGCATCCGGAGTCTGCTCTACTTGTGCCTCAAACAACTGATGAAAACACTGGTTTTGCGGGTAATCTCTTCTGGTATTATTCCAATCAATTAATAACTGTTGCCGTTCGGCTGCTGTTAATAAACACAACTCGCAAAGGCTTTGCTCTGGATTGGCAACAATATCTTCCAGCAGCGTTTGAAAATGCCCCAGCATCCGGGTAATGGTAGCGTCATCAAATAAATCGGTGCTGTAAATTACCTGTCCTCTGAGAGCTTCCGGAGATTCCCACAGGTGAAACTCTAGGTCAAACTTGGCGCTGGGGTTATCAAAATCTAGATGGGAGAGTGTTAGCCCAGGTAACTCTAGCGCCTCGATTGGTGTATTTTGCAGACTGAATGCAACCTGAAATAATGGATGCTGGCTCAGGTTGCGCTCTGGATGCAGTTCCTCTACTAGCTTCTCAAAGGGTAAGTCCTGATGGGCATAAGCGCCTAGCGCCACCTCCCGGACTCTGCTCAGCAATTCCAGAAATGTTGGATTACCTGATAAGTTGGTACGCAGCACCAAACTATTAACAAAAAAACCAATTAATCCCTCAATTTCGCGGCGGTTGCGGTTGGCAATGGGCGAACCGACTACAATATCTGATTGCTGTGTGTAGCGGTAAAGTAAGGTTTGAAATGCCGCTAAAAGAGTCATGAACAGAGTCACCCCTTGGCGTTGCGTAAGTACCTCTAGTTCCTCACTCAGGCTTTTCGGTAACTCTAGAAATTGCGTCGCGCCTCGGTAGGTTGGAGTAGCTGGGCGAGGTTTGTCAGTGGGCAAGTTTAGTGAGGGGATATTGTCCAGCTGCTGCTTCCAGTAGGCTAACTGAGTCTCCAGAACCTCACCCTGTAGCCATTCGTGTTGCCAGTCAGCAAAGTCTGCATATTGGATGGGGAGTTCTGGCAAGGGCGATCGCTCGTTATTGCCAAAAGCGGTATACAGCGTTCCGAGTTCCCGAATTAGCACTCCAATCGACCAGCCATCGGAGACAATGTGATGCAGATTCAGCAAAAGTACGTGTTCTGAGGAATCTAGCTGTAGCAGCATTACTCGTAGTAACGAGTCTTGAGATAAATCGAAAGGACGTGATCGCTCCTCAGTAGCCAACCGTCGAGTTTCCACGTCCCGTTCGGTTGCAGGTAGATGCCGCAAATCTACAAGGGGCAGGGGTATCGTTAAGCTGGAAGCAATGACTTGAACGGGTTGCCCATCCAGCATCCTAAAAGTGGTACGCAAAGCTTCATGGCGACGCACAATTTCGTTGAACGTCTCCTCTAGTGCCGAAGTGTTGAGCGAACCCGTCAGGCGAAGTGCAGTCGCTACATTGTAGAAAGTATTGCCTGGGAACAACTGGTCGAGAAACCACAATCGCTGTTGGGCAAAAGATGCCGGAAATACAAAAACTTCTGTTTCCTCAGAGGTATTGACTTTTTCCTCAGCTGCCGTGAGGGAATTGTCAGAAAGATAAGGGTTCATAAGCTGCTTGGATTTCCGCAATTTGAGAGCCAGTAAATTTATAGTAGGTTGCGATCGCTATGACTAAAACACAAACGGAAATGTCTACAACTTCTGGACAATATGAGACAGACTTTTATGCTTGGACGATTGAACAAGCTAAATTTCTCAAAGATGGTGCTTGGGACTGCTTAGATATCTCAAATTTGGTTGAGGAGATTGAATCGTTGGGAAAACAACAACGACAGGAGTTAAGGAACCGTTTGGGGATTTTACTAGGACATTTCCTCAAGTGGGAGTTTCAGTCTAGTCATCGTTCTAAAAGCTGGTTTGCCACAATTCGAGAACAGCGTCGCCGAATTGCAGATTTACTTGAAGAAAGTCCCAGCTTGCAACCTTACTTATTTGAAGAGTTGAAGAAAGCTTATCAGGATGGAGTAGACCTCGGTGTTCGCGAAACTTCTTTAAATTACAAAAATTTTCCCCAAGAGTGCCTTTATAGCTTAGAGCAGGTATTAGACTCTTCGTTTTTCCCAGGTGAAAAAATTGAGTCAGACTCCAACTGGGATGGTAACTAAATATAAATTGAAAGGACGCGATCGCTCCTTAATAGCTAGCAGTCGGGTTTCATCTGCTAGCTACTTATATGAATTCATTTTTGACACTTCCACTTGGCGCATAAGCCAGAATTGTGGTGCAGTATATTGTGTAACAGGACAAAGCTGCACCCGGTATAGGGGCGGCAGAGTACCGAAAAGGAGCAAAAATGGATACCATATCTTCATCCGATGTCCGCTGGTGCGTCGTTGAGAAACTCTACTCGCGCCTGCAACGCCTCGCCCCTGGGACTAGAGAGTACGAAATTACCGATCGCGCAATCTCCCTGGCTTTAAATTCGGGTCGCCAGTCAAGGAGTGTTGAATTTCTTTTTCACGATGTTTTGCGTAACGCACAGCACAGCATACTCCGAACTTATGCTCGCAGAGTCGTTTTTCTCAAAAATTTTACAGCCTACTCTGCACAAGCCTTAGACAGTATCAACGAAAAGACACCCGAAGCCAACTGCATTGCAAGTGAGATGGAGGACAAGATTCGGGAGGCTTTGGCGCAGAATGGTTCTGAGCTAATTAACTGCTTTGATGGAATGCTCGTTGGCGAGAGTATTGCTGAGACTGCTGCACGATGTGGAATTTCGCGCAGGAGTGTAGACCGGGCACGGCAGAAAATACGTGAGATTTCTCGGAGCTTCTTTTTCCCTCAAGAGGAGGCATGATGGCAGGGCTAATTCTGCTTTTGATAGGGACACTGATGCTACTGCGACCTGCTTTAGGTGATCGCTAGGCAGCAACAGCTAGAACGCTAATTCGTGAAGTTTGATAACAAGACGCACGCTTAGGTGCGCCAAAAATCCTCAAAGGAGAATGAAATGGCAATAACGACAACGGATATATCCAAAACGACAAAGCGGATTCCGGTGGTTCTCAGTGGTCACGCTCTCAGGTCTCTGCGTGACTCCGGCTATAGTCTTGCGGCGGCATTAGGAGAGGTGATTGACAACAGTCTCGAAGCCGATGCAAACAACATTTTGCTACGCCTAGAGGAGACGCAGGATAAGCATGGCAAGAAGCACATCCATCGGATTGTTGTTGTTGATGACGGAAGTGGCATGGGCACCGAGATACTTCCGTACTACTTGCAAGTTGGGTTCTCCACCAGGTATATGCAAAAGGACACCATTGGGAAGTACGGTGTGGGTGCCAAGCTTGCGGCACTGAACTACGGGCGTCGAATTGATGTGTGGAGCCGGACGCGAGAGGAGGAGCCTTGGCAGCACGTCTATTTTGATTTAGATGATGCTATTGAACAGGAAGAGAAAGGTGAAGTGGTAGGCATTGAGATGCCAAACCAGGAACCTGTTCCTGATGAGCTAGTTTCATTGCTGCCTAATGACTCCGGGACTGTGGTCGTCTGGTCGAAGGTTGACCGTCTTGAAGAGGGACGGCGAGCGCCCGACGCTAAGACTCTGCGGGTTGAAGTTGAGAAAGAACTTTCTCGTATGTTTCGTTATTTCCTTCATGGTGGCATTAAGATTTCCGTCAACGATACAAAGCTCCTTCCTTACGATCCACTGTTTCTTATGGAAGGAACCTGGACAGATAAAGAGCTCACAAAATACTACTCTCGTATTAGCAAAGCTAACGAGCAAGAGAGTCAAGATAATTACCAATCGAGCCGTAAAACACACTTTCCCGCTCTAATTATTGCTAATAAGGAGCGGATCGAGATCGGAGGATCTATAGCAGAACTCACCGTAACAGTTTACCCAAAAGAGGTGGCGCGGGAACCAGGTACAGGCGGAGATGAACTTGCTAAAAAGCTTCGAGTAGTAGATAACGGAGGATGTATCAGCTTTGTGCGGCTTGAGCGCGAAATTAACTACACGAATGTACCGAGGATATTCCCAAGAGGTGTGCAGACAGAAGATCGCTTCCTGGGTATTGAAGTAGCCTTTAAGCCTGAGCTTGACGACTATTTTGGCGTTCGGAACGTAAAGCGGGGTGTCGAACCGCATGATGAACTCCGAGCCAAAATGTTTGATCTTCTCAAGAAGTATGTTGCTGAGGCTCGTGCAAAGCTTGATGACATAAGGGGCGAGGCAGCAAGAGATAATCAAACGCATCAGGGTGAACACACTCCCCTTGTTAAGGCTAGCAAAAAGGCAAATCGTACCCTTCCCAAAAGCCGCGCTAAGGGGCCCGACGATCGGGTAGAGCAGGAGCGTGTAAAACTTGACTTAGCTAAAGATGTAATTGGGAATGACAAGAAGGCGCAGGAGGAATATCTAGAGTCGATTAAGGATCTCCCCTTTGTGATTGAGTCAGTAGATTTCCCTGGTCACACGTTCATCGACATCCAACATCTAAACGGTCAGGTTATTATCCGGCTCAACACTCGGCATCGGTTCTATCGGGAAATGTGGGAACCGATCCGGTCTATCGCTCAACGCACACCAGGAGGCGTATCCGGCGATGAGGCTGTTCGAGCTGCAAAAAGGACAATCGAGGCTTTGACCCTCCTGATAATTGCATACGGCAAGGCGGAATCAATGGACGAAAATCCTCGTGAACGCTACGGAGACCTGCGGATGTACTGGGGCCAGTTCTCAGACTCTTTAATTGGAAAGGTCAAGGATGTGATTTAGACTTGTCACCTTCAATAAAGTAGCCCTACTGAGAAATCAGCATCAGCTACCTTACAGCCAAAGGATCGCTCCTTGTCCAAATTGTGGGGGCGATCCATTATTGCTAATAGATTTTACCTCCCGGTCATATCTCTTTGCTTTCTTTGTTAAGGGAGGATAGTTTCATGCGCCGACTCTCATAAGAAATCGGGATTAAGGCTGGGGCTTTACTTTTAGCATTGCTGTCTTTCAAACTTTCAACAACTTTGGATAGTTGTGCGCTCGCGTAGCTCCACCACTTGCACCAGTATGATTAAGGCGCGATCGCACGATTTTATCTCAAACCACCCGGTTCTGACGAATGCACTCTGCATACCAATTGAAGCTGGCTTTGGGAATGCGTTGTTGTGTCTTGTAATCGATATAGGTAATTCCAAAGCGGCGACTATAACCGTAAGGCCACTCAAAGTTATCCATGAAACTCCAAAGGAAGTAACCTTTCAGGGGATAGCCTTCACGAATGGCTCGATTAGCCGCCTTCAAATACTGGCGCAAATACATAATGCGGTCTGTATCAATTACCTCGCCTTGAGCGTTCAGTTCGTCTTCGGCAGCACAACCATTCTCCGTAATGAACACGGGCAAATCTTGTCGCCCAAGCGTCTCACTAATATGGCGAATTCCCCAATAGATACTCTCAGGAACGATATGCAGCCAAGGCATATTCATTCGCGGGTAGCCTTTCGGGAAGTCAAGAAACTCGTAACCGTCTTTATTATCTGCGGCACGAACATAAGTGCCAGTGTAAATATTGATACCGATTGAGTCGAGGGGCTGGTGAATGATTTCTAAATCGCCCGACTGAATATCTGGGGCATCAACGCCCAATTTCTCAAGCATTGCTGGACTGTAGGCACCCGTCAGCGCTGGAAAAATAATCCCACCATTGAGCCAAGAAGTATGGAAAGCTTGCTGAGCCGCCGTTATATCAGCTGCTGATTCGGTGAGGGGAACGGTGACAGAAATATTGTCTACAAGTGCTACAGAACAAGGAACGGGCGAGGCAGCACGGATAGCTTGACAGCCCATTCCATGAGCGAGGAGGGCATGGTGAGAAGTCTGCCACACTTGTTTGCGAGTTTTGACACGAGTGCCGGGGGCAAAGGGTGGGTCTTTATCCACATCGTAGGCGAAATCAGTGAAGCAGGGGATTTCGTTGATGGTCATCCAGTTGGTGATGCGATCGCCTAACCGACTGACAACGGCAGTAACATAGTCAGCAAAATCTGAAGCCATCTCCCGGCTGCGCCAAGAACCGTACAAATCCTCTAGTGCTTGAGGACTGTCCCAATGAAACAAGGTGGCGTGGGGAGTAATCCCGTGTTTGTGCAAGCAATCAACTAGGCGCTTGTAGAAATCGACTCCCTTTTCATTCACGTTTCCCCGACCATCAGGAATAATTCGGGGCCAAGCGATACTGAAGCGATATTGCTTGATACCCAGTTTTGCCATCAGTTCTACGTCTGTTTCGTAGCGGTGGTAATGGTCGCAAGCAACAGCACCTGTATCGCCATTCTCAACCCGTCCGGGGGTAGCACTGAAGGTATCCCAGACGCTGGGTTTGCGATCGCCTTCTGTTGCCGCACCCTCTATCTGATAGGCGGAGGTAGCCGCGCCCCAGATGAAATTTTCTGGAAATTGGTCGTTGGCTTTCATCTGGTTTACGGTTGTTGGTTTTCTTTATTGAGAGAAGATAGCTTCATGCGACGATTTTCACGAGAAATTGGCACTAAGGCTGGGGCTTTGCTTTGAGTAGTGGTCTGCTGAAAACTAGCGATCGCTTTCGATAATTCTGCAATTGTCGGTGCCTCAAAGACACTACGCAAAGGTAACTCCACCCCGAATGCGTCGCGCACTCTAGAAACAAGCTGAGTCGCTAGTAATGAATGTCCTCCTAATTCAAAGAAATTATCCTGAATACCCACCCGTTTAACTCCCAAAACCTCTGCAAAAATTTTCACTAACACTTCCTCAACCGGAGTTTGAGGTGCAACATAACTTCCTGCCAATTCTAGTTTGACTGGTTCGGGTGCAGGTAAAGCACGGCGATCGACTTTGCCATTAGGTGTAAGCGGTAGAGATTCCAGCACCACAAAAGCCGATGACACCATGTACTCAGGTAGCTTTTGGGTGAGATAAGTCTGCAATTGAGGGATTAACTTACGGGCTGCTTTTGCTTGTAGGGGATTATTCGCATAAGATTGTAGCGATCGCAATTTAGCGCTGAGTGGCAAAGTAGTTTTTTTGTCTATTTCTTTGCTTACAAACACTACATCGTAGCGTCCTTCAGTGCCGGAATCTGACCAGCTAATTTCAATGTTGTAAGGGACATCTAGGCTATAGAAATCTTCTGGATCTACTCCCAAATTTTGGAGTTTTTGCAAAGCTTCATGGATCTGTCGGACAGTTTTAAATTCTGCTGGGTCTGACAGCCATTCTGCTGTTTTAACTGCTGCTGTTACCCGCGCATTAGGCACATTGGTAATGCTTAAGGTTTCTGGTTGGTTATCAATTAATAGCTGATGTACAGCGGAGATGGTTAAGTTATTTTCGTGCCAGTCTAGCGAGGAACCTCTCCCCAGCCCTCCCCGCAACGGGGAGGGAGCCGGAGTATTCTTACTTCCCCCCGCTTCGGGGGGATTGAGGGGGGTTCTTTCAGAACCTATTTCTGTGCCAATATGCAAAATTGCGTTATAACGAAACTGCGTTAATTCATTGTGAGAACAACCCCGGATCAGTTGAATTTGTACGTCGCTAATCTGGGGAAATCGCTGCTTTAATGCACTGAAGAAAGCTGGATCAATTACTAACTCAGTTTCTTGGAACATTTGCATTTCTACCCGTTGCTGCAACTGTTCGCGGGTGAGAGAAGGTTCGGCTTGATAAAACTGTACTGAGGCGTGGAAAGCTTGCAATAGGGGGAGACTACGCACATCGCCAATGAAGATGAAGCCACCGGGAGCGATCGCATTTATGGCTCCCTCCAGTACGCGCACTAGATAATCAATACTGGGAAAATATTGCACCACGGAGTTCAGAATCACCGTATCAAAGGCTTGTGACTCCACTCCCTCAAAGTCAGTCGCTAACTTCTGAAGCAATCTTACTTGAGGTAATTGTGACAATTGCTGCTGGATGTAGTTTAGTGAAGCCGAGGAAAAATCTGTTCCACAATATTTATTGCAGTGAGGCGCAATTCTAAACAATAATAAACCTGTTCCACATCCAATTTCTAACACTCGACTCGGTTGCAAATCCAGAATTTCCGCTACTTGGTTATCTACCCATTCACGCATCTGTTCTGCTGGAATCGGTTGATTAGTATAACTGCTATTCCAACCGACAATATTGAATGTTGGATCTGAACCAGCAGCAGGTTGATTATAATTTTCGTTGTAGAGCATCTGCCATTGCGAAACCTGCTCATTTTGCAATTGGATTTCCACCTGCTTCTGTTCGCTGTACTCAGAATTTAGCGCTACATAAGCTACTAAACGCTTTTCCCCTGGTAAATCTTCACGAGTTATTACAACATTTTGCAGCACTGCTGGATGCTGACTCAATACCGCTTCAATTTCTCCCAACTCTATGCGGAAGCCGCGAATTTTCACCTGTTCATCGAGGCGACCTAAAAACTCGATATTGCCATCTGGTTGATAACGAACTAAATCGCCTGTTTTATAAAGACGTGCTTCTGGTTGGTTGCTAAAAGGATTAGAAATAAATTTTTCAGCAGTTAAATCAGGACGGTTTAAATAACCTCGCGCTAGTCCATCACCACCAATGTACAATTCACCAGCAACACCGATAGGAACAGGTTGTAAATATCTATCTAGAACATAAACTTGAGTGTTGGCAATGGGACGACCAATTGTAGGCTTTATACTATTTCTTAATGGTGCTATTAGATCTGTGTTCTCTTCTTGCCCCCCTTTATAAGGGGGTTTGGGGGGATCTTCTTTATCTCTGACAGGAACAATACCGGATGTTGTCACAACTGTATTCTCAGTTGGGCCATAATTATTAACTAGCTGGAAAGGATAATCAGTCAAAGGATACTGATGTAGTTTGTCGCCTCCTGTCAGTAATATTCGGAAATCTGCGTTATTAGACCAATCCAATAACAAAACTTTCTCAGCTAAAGTTGTCGGTAAAAAGCTAATTGTTATTAATTTCGATATTAAGAAGTCTCTCAGCTTTTCAGGCGCTATTCTTATTTCATCATCAATCAAATAAATGCTGCATCCTGCACTCAAATAAGGCAAAATTTCCCACCCGCAAGCATCAAAGGCAACTCCAGCAACCTGCGTTACTCGGTCAAGCGGTGAAACTGCAAACGTTTTTTGATGCCAAAAGATGAGATTTAATAAGCTGCAATGTTCAGTTTTAACCCCTTTAGGCTTTCCTGTGGTGCCAGAGGTATAGATAACATAAGCAAGATTCTCTGCTGTAACATTACTAATAGTATTAGCTTCGCTTTCTTGGGCAATGGTTTCCAAATCTTTATCTAAACATATTATTTGTGAGCTATATTCTCCAAGGCGTTCGATACACTGTTCATGGGTTAATATAACCGGCACTTGAGCATCTTGAAGCATAAAAATCAAACGCTCAGGCGGGTAGCTGGGGTCTAAAGGTAGGTATGCTCCACCTGCTTTCAGGATGGCTAACATCCCGATTATCATATCAAGCGATCGCTCTACGCAAAGTCCTACTAAAATTTCCGCACCAACACCCAATTTTTGTAAGTAACGTGCAAGTTGGTTGCTGCGTATGTTTAACTCTTGATAGGTAAGTTGCTTGTCTTCAAACACCAGTGCAATCGCATCTTTATTCTGCTCTACCTGAGCCTCAAATACCTGATGAATGCATAAATTTTTTGGATAATCTACCTGGGTATTGTTCCATTCAACCAACAACTGATGTAGCTCAGATTGACTGAGTAGCGGTAAGTTGGCGACTCGTTCCTCTGGATTCGCAACAATTCCTTCTAGCAAGGTTTGAAAATGCCCTAACATCCGATTGATCGTCGCTTGATCGAATAAATCGGTGCTATAAATTACAAAACCACTAATCCCTTCTAAACTATCTACCCATAATCCATTTTTTTGCCCTTTTTCCCACAAGTGAAACTCTAAATCAAAGCGAGTTGTCTGACTATCAAATTCCATCGGGCTGAGCGTTAATCCAGGGAGTTCCAGGGCTGAAATTGGCGCATTCTGTAGCGCAAATACCACTTGGAACAGAGGGTTTTGGTTCAAGCTGCGTTCTGGATGTAGTTCCTCCACTAGCTTCTCAAAAGGCAAATCTTGGTGAGCATAAGCGCCCAAGGCAATTTCTTTCACTCGACTCAATAGTGAGCGAAAACTTGGGTTTCCCGATAAATCGGTTCGCAGCACTAAACTATTGACAAAAAAGCCAATTAAACCTTCAATTTCGCTGCGATTGCGGTTGGCAATTGGTGAACCTACAGCAATATCTTCTTGATGCGTGTAGCGGTAAAGTAAAATCTGGAATGCTGCCAGCAGGGTCATGAATAAAGTGGCTCCTTCCTGCTGAGAAAGCGCCTCTAACGCTTCACTTAAACTTTTCGGTAGTTGCAAAATTTGCGTTGCACCCCGGTAAGTTTGAACGGCTAATCGCGGTTTATCGGTGGGCAAATTCAGCATGGAAATGCCATCTAATTGTTGCCGCCAGTAACCAAGTTGTGTTTCTAAAACTTCCCCTTGCAACCATTCGCGTTGCCAGTGTGCAAAGTCTGCATATTGGATGGGGAGTTTTGGCAGAGATGTAGGGACGCACAACTGTGCTAATACGTCTTTACAAGAAGCTGTGTAGAGTGCTGCCAATTCCTTAATTAGTACCCCAATAGACCAACCATCGGAGACAATGTGGTGCATATTCAGCAGCATTATATATTCTGTCTCATCCAACCGCAGCAGGGTTACTCGCAGCAATGGATCGCTTGACAAATTAAAAGGACGTTGCGCCTCCTGAGTTGTTAGCTGTTGTGCTTGGTTTTCTCGTTCGGCTGCTGGTAGCTCTCGTAAATCTATGACTGGTAAAGATATTTTTAAGTTGGGATTAATTACCTGAATAGGTTGCCCTTCCACCGTGACAAAAGTGGTACGCAAAGCTTCGTGACGGCGGACGATTTCGTTAAAAGCTTCCTCCAGCGCTGCTAAATTGAGCGAACCTGTTAAACGCACTGCTGCCGGAACATTATAGAAAAAATTGTTGGGGAATAATTGGTCCAGAAACCATAGCCGTTGCTGAGCAAATGAGAGGCGGAGATTTCTATCCCGCGAGATAGGTACCAGGGATGTAGAAGCGTTGCTGGTAGTAGAATTTGCTGCCCTTAAAAATGAAAGAATTTCTGCTTTGCGCTGTTGTATTTCTGCACGCAGTTCGGAAGTGAGAGTTCCTTCTGGGGCGTTACAGTGAAGGCGTTCTCCATCGATAAAAACCTGAATATCTAAGCTACGGAGGTAAGATAAAAACTCAACTGTTTTCAAAATTAAACCTCTTCTAGGACAGTACCCGCTAGAGGAGTTTACTTGCTATTGAGGCGGCTGTAGTCTAACCTCGGTATGACGTTAGAACAAAACTAACTCAACATCCTACTCTAAAGGTTTCTGCTCATGGTGTTCATGCCCCTGAATTTTCTACTCGTATGGCTGGTAGGATTGCTGTCCATCGGCATACTTGGCGGAGGCATTTACATTCTTTATGAGTGGTATGAAGGGGAACTGGTGGGGATGTCCTACTTGATAGGCGGACTGGCGATGGTTTTGTGGTCTCTTGGCGGTCGTTTTATCAGCTTGCCACTGCTGCGTCGCCAAGGTGCTGACGAACCCAAAATCATGCGTACCGGAACTGTGCAGCGCATACAACGACCGGATGGTAGTGTTCTGCAAGTAGAGTTCTATGGGCCTGAGGATGGTCAACCGATTATCTTGTCACACGGTTGGGGACCGAACAGTGCGGTATGGTACTATGCCAAGCGACAACTGAGCGATCGCTTCCGAGTAATAGTATGGGATTTGCCGGGACTCGGAAAATCTACTAGACCCAAAAATAACGACTACTCTATAGAAAAATATGCCCGTGACCTAGAAGCGGTTGTTGCTATAGCGGGAGAGAAGCCTGTTATCCTGCTAGGTCACAGCATGGGCGGCATGATTAACCTAACATTCTGTCGGCTGTTTCCAGAACATCTGGGTCGTCGCGTAGCAGGCTTAATCCTTGCAGATACAACCTATACCAATCCGCTGAAAACTTCTATCTTGAGCAGTGTGTTACGCAAGTTGCAGAAACCGCTGCTCGAACCTCTGTTGTACCTCACGATTCTGCTGTCACCCATCTTTTGGCTGATGACTTGGCTAAGCTATCTCAATGGTTCGCTATATATCAGCGTCGAGATTTCTGGATTTAAGGGGACTGAAACACGCGGTCAACTAGATTTCGCCGCATTCTTATCGGCTTTAGGTTCGCCTGGTGTTCTCGCTAGCGGTACATTGGCAATGTTCAATTTCGAGGAAACAAGGACACTCCCAACGATTAACGTTCCGGTGTTGGTTGTTTGCGGTGCAGGAGATATCGCGACTAAACCTGTTGCAAGCGATCGCATGAAAGCCGAATTGTCTCAAGCTGAACTCGTCATGATAAAGCCGGGTGGGCACATGGCATTGATAGAAAAGAATCAGCTATTTTCCGAAGTTGTCACTGCGTTTTGTGCTAAGTGCGGGTAACGCTCAGAACAATATATCAATGCTTAAAACAATAGGTGTCTTCTGACATGAAACTGAGCATTGCATTGGTTGCCTATCGGGGGTTACAGTCGTGATAGATAGGACTGAAACCTGATGATAACAAAATTAAAACCTGATGCAGGATGAGCCACCTGTCGATCTCTTTTTAGCCCAGCTATGTGAAGGATATACCGAGGCAGAAGTTGCCGAAATAGAGCAGTATATATCTGAATGAGATGCTTCTACTTATATCAGTGTCGCTCAGAATATTTTAGACCATGCTTCAAGAAAAGAAATTGACCCATTAAAATATCTCCGAAAAGCCCAAAACTTTAATAAGAAGGGAACAGCACGAGTTCCTAAAACTGGATATCGTCGGGATGGTTCAGCAGTCTATCGAAAAGGCAATGAATATCTGATTGTCCGACCCAATCGATTTGGTATTGAAAAAATAGTTACTTATGGAGTAAATGATGAGTAAAGCCATGCTCAACACTCAAAGTGCTGAAATTACTAGAAACTACATTAGTCATCTGTTAAAGGAGTTAACTGTCAATTATCAAAATAGCAAACGAGAGCGAAAAGAAATTGCTTCTCTCTCTCCAAATCCTGATGAAGAATTTACTGTTTTAGAGGAAATTGAACTGCTAACAGTAGATATTCGGGGCTATGCTAGTCAAATTCAAGCACAAGGTTGGATTGAAAACGAACCAGAGGCAATTGAGCAATTGCAAGCTATGCGAGTCTTCAACGTTCCAGCGATCGCGAGAATTTATTTCGCAATAGATGGAGACTACGGGCAAATAAAAGCTTATATTCGGATGCTAGATTACTTGCGCTTGCTGACTCTGGAATATTTGCAAATGAGATTATAGAGTTCCTTAAAATTCAACCTCTTCTCGCTCATTTCCCATAGAACTCGTGTTATCCAAACCTTTTGTCGCCCAACACATTGTTTCAATGTGCCTAGCTAAACTAGCTACAGTTGGAGATTCAAACAAGTTGCGTACAGATAACTCTATTTGGAAAGCGTCGCGTATCCGAGAAGTAAGCTGAGTTGCTAGTAGAGAATGACCGCCCAATTCAAAGAAGTTATCGTGGACACCTACCTGCTGTTTTCCCAAAACTTTAGCCCAAATTTCGGCTAGCGCTTCCTCAACGCGATCGCGCGGTGCGACATAATCTTCTTTGATATCAAAACTGAGCGTATCTACCTCAGGTAAGCCACGGCGATCCACTTTGCCATTCGGTGTCAGCGGTAGGGATTCTAGCATCACATAAGCTGAAGGCACCATGTATTCTGGTAACTTTTCTTTCAGGAATTGCCGCAGATTCATGCTTGCTATTGCCTGTTTTTGGTTGGGAACAATATAAGCAACCAAGTGCTTCTCCCCAGGAATTTCTTCCTTAACAATTACCACTGTCTCGCGCACTGCTGGATGCTGATTAACCGCTGCTTCAATTTCGCCCAATTCGATGCGGAAGCCGCGAATTTTTACCTGATTATCAACGCGACCTAAAAACTCAATATTGCCGTCTGCTAGATAGCGGGCTAAGTCACCCGTCTTATAAAGCCGTGCTTCTGGTTCATTACTAAAAGGATTAGAAATAAAGCGTTCAGCAGTTAATTCAGGGCGATTGAGGTATTCTCGCGCCAGTCCATCACCACCAATGTACAACTCACCGACAACGCCAATGGGTACAGGTTGTAAATGACCATCCAGTAGATAAATTTGCGTATTCGTAATTGGGCGACCTATAGGGATAGAGGCTGCTGCTTCTGCCAATTTCTCCACGTAGTAATAAGAAGAAAATGTTGTACTCTCTGTTGGCCCATAAACATGAATTAAATGCTTCGGCGCGCCTTGTTTAAGAACCTTCTTTACCCACCGAGTATCAACAGCCTCGCCTCCAAATAGCAAATAGCGTAACAAAGCGAAAGCTTGGGGAACATCT
This sequence comes from Coleofasciculus sp. FACHB-1120, assembly GCF_014698845.1. Lineage (NCBI taxonomy): Bacteria > Bacillati > Cyanobacteriota > Cyanophyceae > Coleofasciculales > Coleofasciculaceae > Coleofasciculus > Coleofasciculus sp. FACHB-1120. The sequence continues at coordinate 256,843 of NZ_JACJTV010000005.1, forward strand.
CTGGCAATCTGTTGAAATAAAGCAGTGGTCAAAAATAAAACGCTAATGTCTTTTTCTTGGAGTTGTAATGCAAACTCGTGGGGCGAAAGGGTGACATCTCTGCTAATTCCAATAAGTTGAGCGCCATTGAGTAACGCGCCCCAAATCTCGAATGTTGCTGCGTCGAAAGAAGTATTTGAGGCTTGGGCAACTTTATCCTTAGGTGACAATTTTATATAATTTGTGTTGCAAACCAGCCGATTTACAGCTTTGTGAGTAACAGCAACTCCCTTAGGCTTTCCTGTAGAACCGGACGTGTAGATTACATAAGCTAGGTTATCGCTGGTTACGCTGCTATTCGGGCTTTCTTTACTTTCTTGGGCAATGATTTCCCAATCCTTATCGAGGTAAACAACTGGGTTTGAGAAATCTCCAAAATTTTCAACAATTTTTTCCTGTGTTAGCAATAGTAGGGGCGTAGCATTCGTGCCAGTAATTTCTGGATCGCATCTGAGGTTTTTCTTAACAAATGCTTCACCCTTACAAGCATCATCAAGCATGAACTTTAAACGCTCTTGAGGATAACTCGGATCTAAAGGCATATAAGCTCCACCGGCTTTCAGAATGCCTAGTAATCCCACAATTAGGTCTATAGAACGCTCCATGCAGATGCCGACTAAAACTTCCGAACCTACACCCAATTTTTGTAAATAATGTGCTAATTGGTTGCTGCGTATATCCAACTCTCGGTAGGTTAGAGACGCGATAAGCCTTGTCTCAACATTTTCAAAACTGACTGCTATGGAATCAGGATTCTGCTCTACCTGATTTTCAAACAATTGATGGATACACTTATTTTTAGGATAATCTGCCTGGGTGTCCTTCCCCTGAATTAACAACTGCTGTAATTCAGCTTCACCCAATAGCGGTAAAGTTGCGATTCGTTCTTCTGAATTGTTAACAATACCTTCAAACAATGTTTTAAAATGTCCCAGCATCCGAGTAATCGTGGCTTCATCGAATAAATCCGTGTTGTACACCACGATGCCTCTAATTCCTTCAGAATTCTCCCATTTACCGCCCCATAAGCTCCGGAAATCTTCGGAACACTTCCACAGATGTAACTCCAAATCAAATCGCGTTGTTTTAAAGTCAATATCCATAAAGCTAGGTACTAATCCAGGTAGTTCTAGCGACGACATTGGTGCATTCTCAAAGCCAAATACTACTTGGAATAGCGGATGAATATTTAAGTTGCGTTCTGGATGCAGTTCCTCAACAAGCTTCTCAAAGGGCAAATCTTGATGGCTATATGCGCCTAGTGTTACCTGTCGGACTCTGGCTAAGAGTTCCCGAAAAGTTGGGTTTCCAGATAAGTCGGTGCGTAACACCAAACTATTGACAAAAAAGCCAATTAATCCTTCGATTTCGCTGCGATTACGGTTAGCAATTGGCGAACCCACCGCAATATCTTCTTGATGCGTGTAGCGATAAAGTAAAATTTGAAATGCTGCCAGCAAAGTCATAAATAGGGTGACACCTTCTTGCTGCGAAAGCATCTGGAGCGCATCACTGAGCTTTTTTGGTAACTCTAAAGATTGCGTTGCGCCTCGATAGCTTGCAACTGCTGGTTTCGGTCGGTCAACGGGCAAATTGAGTACGGAAATACCGTTTAATTGTTGCCGCCAGTAAGCTAACTGAGTTTCCAGCACTTCTCCTTGCAGCCATTCGCGCTGCCAATGGGCAAAATCAGCGTATTGCAGGGGCAATTCCGGCAGCGTAGAGACGGGATGCATCGCGTCTTTACAAGTAAAGGCTGTGTAGAGGGTTCCCAGTTCCCGAATCAGCACCCCAATCGACCAATCATCACAGATAATGTGGTGCATATTCAGCAATAGAATATGTTCTGTTTCGGAAAGCTGTAGCAGCTTCACTCGCAGCAAGGGGATAGAGGACAAATCAAAAGGACGTTCGATTTCTGCTGCTACCAACTGCTGTGCTTGGAGTTCGCGATCGCATTCTGGGAATTGCCGCAGGTCTACTACGGACATAGGGATGGTTAAGCTGGAAGCGTTAGCGCAGCTTTCCACAGGAATCACTTGTACGGGTTGTCCCTCTAGCGCCTTAAATGTAGTCCGTAAGGCTTCGTGGCGACGCACAATTTCATTAAACGTCTGCTCTAATGCTGCTAAATTGAGTGAACCTATTAAGCGAATGGCGGTCGGCACGTTATAGATAGTATTGCCAGGTATCAACTGGTCAAGAAACCACAGCCGTTGTTGGGCAAAGGATGCAGGAAATACAAAAACCTCTCGTTCAGACATATCGATCCTTTCTTGTGCAGCTATCGGGGCGTTGTCGGCAAGATCCGGCGTCATCTATCTTTGCTTTCACCACAAGGGATAATAGCCTGTCAAGGTTGATTGAATGGGAAGAAGCGATCGCGTAAAGTCAATGCGATTTTTGGTGTAGGTATCAAGGGACAAAAGCTAACACGGATACAGGTGTCCCAGAACCACCCCGTAGACGTAAAATCCCAATGACTAATGTAGTGCCAGTGGGCGATAACCGATCAAGATTTGTCAGGTTTTCCAATACAATTCCAGCCTTTTTTAATACCAGGCGGTTGGTGCTAAAGGTTTCATCTTGCCCTGGATCGACGCCATGAGTATCAATTCCCACGCCAGCGATCGCGCGTTCTTCGACCAAGAATCGGCTAGTTTCAGCACCAAACCCCGGAAAGTGAAATTTTCCCTTCTCGTCCTGATTTAAAAAAGCTCTTCGATCGCCCCACTTTTCTTGCCAACCCGTGTATAGAAGTACAACAGTGTTAGGGGAGATAGGATGGTATTGCTGTTCCCAGTCGAGGACATCGGCTGTCGTTAAAGCATAGTCAAAATTAGCAATAGCTTTGTCGCGGATATCGATAACAATCGCTGGTACAACGAGCGACTGGGCTGAATAACTCTCAATTCCAACTCCATCTTCATAAAAGCTACTGGGTGCGTTGATATGAGTGCCGCTGTGTTCTCCCATCGAGAATCTTCGTAGATAGTAGCCATCTTTTTCTAACTCGGCGACTGGCTCAAATTCAACGAGTGGATCGTTTTGCCAAATCGGTATATTTGGATCAATGACATGACTTAGGTCTACAATTTGGGTGTAATTAATGGTTTTAAGATTGTTTGAGCTAAAAATCATGGCGTCTGATTACTAAAAATATTTGTGATATCCCAGCGGTTAAGACCCCCGAATTCTCTAAGAATTCGGGGTTTCGCGTTCAAAGTAACTCTTGATAATATTGTTCTGTCTCAGCGGGAAGGAAAACGGTCGTTCGCATTTCCCTTTTTTGAATTTTAAAGGCTTTGGTTATCTGGATGCGACTGAGAAAGTCGAGGTCGTGAGAAATTACTAATATAGCGCCTCGATACTCTTCTAACGCTTCGACAATTTGAGTAACGGTTTCTAAATCCAAATTGTTCGTTGGTTCATCCAATACCAGCAACTCAATTTCCGATACGCTAATCATCGCCAGAGCAAGTCTGGCTAGCTCTCCTCCACTCAAAACCTCGGCTTTTTTATTCACTTCATCATTGAAGAATAAAAAGTGTCCAAGCTGTTGTCTGATAAGTTGATACTCAAGATTGGGATTCGCTGCTTGCAAATTTTCTAAAATAGTTTTCCCTCTATCTATTAACTCGTAAGTTTGGTCAAGATATACAACTTTTAACTTCGGAGCAACTGAAACCTTACCCGATTCAAGAATCGCTGGGTAATTTTCTCGATGGATGCCCAAAACTGCCCGAATTAAGCTAGATTTTCCCGACCCATTCGCCCCAGAAATAGCAACTCGCTCACCGGATGCTATTTGCATCTGTATATTCTTGATAAGAAACTGATTTCCAATTTTCAGATTTGCCCCTTGAATGTCAATCAAGGTTCTCCCCTTTTTACTACTTTCTTCTTCAAGGCGAACAATCGCGACTGGATTTGTCCTAATTTTGGCAGATTCCAAATTTTGTGTAGCTTTAGCGATAGCCGCCTCATGTTTTTTTGAGGCGTTTCCAGCACTCGCTGATGCTCGATTCTCGAAGAATCTTTTTGCAGCTTTCCCCATGCTTCCGTCGTGAGCTTGTTTACGCCCTTCTCTTCGGGATTGTCCCGCCCGCTTCTCTTCTTGCAAAGACGCATCAGTTGCCCTCCGAAGTTCTTTTTTGGCTATTTCTCGCGTCCTCAAGGCTACCTGAAATTCAATTTCTTTTTGTTCCTTGTAGCTGGAAAAGTTACCGCCGTAAACCTTCACTCCTAATGCTGTCAGCTCCCAAATGGTGTTAACGACTTGATTTAGGAAAAAAGGTTTGTGAGAGACAATCACAAAAGGTTGCTTCAATTCTTGGAGAAAATTCTTCAGATTCTCTAAAGCTAAGAAATCCAGGTGATTAGTGGGTTCATCTAGGAGTAACACGCTTGGTTTTCTGTATAAGCCAATTGCCAGAAACAATTTAGTAAGCTCTCCACCACTCAAACTGCTAACTGGTAGCGAAATATCTACTGAAGTTTTTAACTTGACCTCTAAAAGGTTACTAATTTCCCACCAATCTTCTGAAAAATTACTTAGAAACTCTAGAACAGTCGCACTTTGAATTGCCTGGATAAGGGTGCTAATTTGTGGAAGGTAATAAACAGTACCTTCACGATTCACGGAACCCGAACTAGGCTGAATTTCCCCAGCTAAGATTTTGAGCAAGGTTGATTTTCCTACCCCATTAGCACCGACCAGTGCAATTCTATCTCCCTCATTCACTGTGGCTCGAACATTGGTAAATAAGGTTTGGTTGGAAGCAAGTTCGTAGCTAATTTGTTCGGCTGTTAGAAATGATTTTTTTTGCATATATGCTGAATCCTGGGTAATTAGAGTACAGATGATAGTTTTTTATTAGGTTCTTCATGGCTATTTCCAAAATGCTGAGTGTTGATAAAAAAACGCTGGCAAGTCAACTCATGGCTACACGAATTAAACTGCCTAGGTGAAATCTTGAAACTTCCAAGTTTAGCTTGGAAGTTTCAAGGCTCCACCTCCCGGTTCTTGCTTGTTGCTCCTAGAAATTAACGCTTATTTGCTGACTAAGATAATGGCTTAGTTGCTTAGCGTTTTGGATTATTTCTTAGAGCTTTATGGATTTTTTTCCATTTTTCTTTCTCGGCTAAAGACGCTTTTTGATCTTGTTTCCGGTTATTGTATTCAAGCTCTTGTTGAAGTTTTCGGTAGTTCCGAAAACGTTGCTTATCTAGAATGCCATCAAGCAAAGCTTGTTGCACTGCACAACCGGGTTCGGCTTCATGTTGGCAATCGCGAAAACGACACTCTGTAGCAAGCGTATTGATATCAGTAAAGGTTTCCTGAAAGCCTTCACTTCCATTCCACATCTGAATTTCTCGCATTCCCGGAGTATCTATCAGCAAACCCCCAGAAGGCAAAATAATTAACTCTCGATGCGTTGTGGTGTGGCGACCTCGATTATCTCCTTTGCGTACTGTTTGAACTGCTTGAATGTCCTTTTTAGCTAATTGATTGGTAATCGTCGATTTCCCGACTCCCGAAGAACCAATTAGTGCTACCGTTTGTCCCGTACCGAGATAGGGACTCAAGGCATCGAGTCCTTGGTTCTCAATTGCACTCAAGCTAATAATCGGTACGCCAGGAGCGATCGCTTCTACTTCCGCTTTTCGTTGCTCAACTTCATCGCACAAGTCGGCTTTATTCAGAATGATGACTGGATTCGCTCCACTTTCCCAAACCAAAATTAGATACCGTTCGATTCTTCGGAGATTGAAGTCTAGATCCAATCCCGAAACTAAAAACACCGTATCAATGTTGGTGGCAATTATTTGCTCATCTGTTTGTGCGCCTACAGCTTTTCGAGAAAACTTGCTTTTTCTGGGCAAAATTTCATGGATTTTTGCTCTTTCTTCATCGTCAATGATGGTAACAACTACCCAATCTCCGACCGCTGGAAAATCTGTTCGCCCCTCGGCTTGGTAACGCATTTTTCCCGTTACTTCTGCCGACAATTCTCCAAACTCAGTGTAGAGAAGGTAGGTATTTTTTTGCTCTAGAGCAACTCGACCAACAGTATATCCTTGTTGAAAATAGCTGTCAAAGTTTTTTTCAAAAAAACGATTCCAGCCCAACAACTCTAAATTCATTGAAGTTTCCTCTATGGGTGCGGTTATAGACCGCCAAACTCACAGAGGAATCGCGTAAATTATTCGCGTACATCAGAATAATTAAATGAAAATCTCTGTGAGGATGGGGTGTTGCGTCTGAATGGTTGTGGCGGTCTTAACGGCTACACGCTCTAACATCACTCTTCCTCCTTAGATACTTTTTAGTAATTTCCCAGTCATGGGACTTGTAGTACAATACTACAAAAAACTGCAATTGGCTGAAGCTAGTTTACAAAACTTACCAGCGCACGCCGAACCGTTGTATTCAATCGTGTTGTTCGCTGGGCTTATCTTAGTCGCGCTTGTTGTTCTGAGAAATCACCCGGTCGGGTAATCATTGAGATGCTCCGCAACCAATTGCCTTTGCCAAAGCGTAGACAAGGCGAAAAAGACTTCGCTATTTTCCTAATGCGTCAGCCAATTTTACAACTGACCCCTTCTCAAGCCGCAGCCGCTACGAGAAAACTAGGTTTACAGCCACCAAACAGGCACACTTTTCAAAAACTGGTAAGCGATCGCTCCCTATAAATCTGGATTCCCATAAAACTAAGGCTAATCGAGAACTTCACCCCCCAGGCATCTACCCATGATGGAAATCCTAGCTTACCTCCACACTGCGCTTGCCTACGAAACTACAACCAGCACACCCCTCAACCGCCTGGAACGCCATGAACCACTTCCTTTGCCTTTAGGGACAAGCGCGAGATCCAGCGATATAGCAGCGAATGAGCAGTACGAGATGCAAGCGATAACAGCACTTCCTTTTTAGATATAGCCATTCATTTTTTGACCGGCACACATAAGCTTCTTCTTAGCCCTCCTTTTTTAAGGGGGTTGAGGGGATCTGATGTGTAGCTTCACAAAAGCGAAATAGAATTAGCGATCGCGTCTTTATCGTCACACGCCTACTCATGCCTTCAATAACATGAACAACATAAATACAGTCGAACACTCCCAACGCGATCGCCCAAGATACTTATCATTAATTCTGCAATATATTCCCTTTTCACTGGTTATTATCCGCCTCTGTCTAAGCCCTTTGCTATTATGGGATGCCCTTGACGGCATAACCAGTAACTGGTTCATTTTTGGTTTTGTACTTGCCTTCCTTTCAGATATTTTTGATGGCGTTATCGCCCGTCGAATCGGTGTCAGTACCGCTTCTTTGCGGCAAGCCGATAGTTTAGCTGATGTTTGTCTTTATCTATGTATCGGAATCAGTGCATGGTTAGTGCATCCTGATGTAATAACTGAATTCTCGATACCCTTGAGCCTAATTATCTTGATGCAATTAATCTGGTTGGTAGTCAACTTGGCGAAATATGGAAAACCTGCCAGCTATCACACTTATTCAGCCAAGACTTGGGGAGTAACACTGTTCATCGCCACAATTGCTCTATTCGGTTTTAATTATGCTGGATTCACGCTATTCATGATGATTGCTGTAGGTTGCCTTCACACGCTAGAAGAAATTGCGATGACATTAATTCTGCCAACTTGGACGCACGATGTCCTGAGTATTGTTCATGCGCGAAAGATAGTTTCTTATAAGGAATAGTGCTTTCAGCTTGAGAAGATAGGTAACTAATAAGACTTTTAGAATCCCTGTAAGTGGGTTTAGTTGATATAGCTGCGACTTCAGCCGCCTAGATAATATCAGTGGTTTCAGTTTTTGAAACCAACACTTTAGATGCCCTAATCCCAATGTTATAAAAATAGTAGCAACTCTCCCGACAGAATTAAAAATTGCGGTTATGGCAATCTGATTTTAGGTTTATTTTCTATAAAGTGCTTTGAGTGCGTTCAAAATCCAGGAACGCAAAATAGCCTTGTGCTAACGTGCCTGTCAAACCCAGAAAAAACTAAATTTGGAACATAGGTTTTGCAGCCACGTCTCAAACTATTGTATAAACTTCAAGCAAACATCAAACTTCTAAGCTTTAATTCAAGTGGCTTTGGAGTAGTCTTAATTATGGAAAAAATGAATCGAACTAAAAATCCTAAAAAGTGGCTAATTGCTACTTTGATTTTGTTAACTAGCAGCTTGTCTTTATCTTTATGTACTGCTTTAACCTTAAAAGAAGCTGCTGTTGCCGATCCCGTCAAACAAGTATCTAAGAAAGAAAAGTTACCGTCTTCTGTTGCCAATGCCGTTTTGCGAATGGCATCTCAACGCACGGGGTTACAAGCGTCGCAACTACGCATCGTTAAGTATGAACAGATTTACACCAACGGCTGTTTAAATCTGCCGCGTCCGGCTGAAGGCTGCACTAAAATTAATATGCCTGCTTGGGAAGTCACTATAAAAGCTAGGCAACAAAGCTTAGTTTATCGAAGCGATCGCAACGGCTCCCAGATCAGATTAAATGAAGCCGCTAGCAGCATCGTTAATGCCAAATTGCCTAAATCTATTGTCAGGGCCGTTTTGCAAGATGCCACCCAAAACTGGGGACTTCTGGCGAACACCGGACGCATTGTGAATGCCAAGCAGGCAGAGTGGACGTATGGTTGCGAAGTTTCGACTTTTCCCCATCCCTGCGATCCAGTTGTCGTGGAGGGCTGGCAAGTCACCGTAGAAAGCGGGCAAAAACGCTGGATTTATAACACTGACAAAGTGGGTTCCCAGGTTCAGCTTTATCAAAGAGAGAGCCCGCCAAACGAGGCGAAAAAATTGCCTCCTGCGGTTGCTGAGCAAGTTTTAAAGTTAGCATCCGAGCATTTAACTTTACCAATCTCTCAACTTCTAATTACAAAAACTCAACAGCAAACTTGGTCTAATGGCTGTTTAGATCTTCCGAGTCCTGTAGAGCGATGCATGAGCGCTCAGACACCGGGTTGGCAGGTGACGGTGGAAGGCAAACCCAAGCAATACCAGGTCTATCGTACCGATAAATCTGCTGAGCAAATTAGGACGGAAGCAATAAGCGAAATGCCCCCACGCAAAGACTCTTTGCCTAATTCCATTGCCAAGGTGGTATTGCAGGATGCCAGTAAGCAATTAAAAGTCCCCACTTCTCAGCTATACATCCTCGAAGGTCGAAGTCAGATGTGGTCAAATACCTGTTTTGATTTGCCTGGTACGGAAAATAGCTGCGCTCAAGCAATGGTCGCAGGTTGGCGAGTCGCTGTGGATGGCAACGGGAAAACCTTAGTTTATCGCCTCGATCGATCGGGTTCTCAGTTCAAAGTCGAGTGATTTTGTTGTTGAAATAGATTGAGTCTGTAGAAGCAAACAGCGCTTTGCCACTACAGACTCAATTCATTTCGGTTCGGGTTTTGATGTATTGCAACCCAAGCAACCAGAACTTTTCAGTAAAGTGATACTGGGAAGGGAGTCGGCGTGCGTTGATTCGACCAAATTTCTATAATCGTTCTTAGTCTGTGCCTTTCTTTAAACAATCCGAGACCAGATGATGAGATTGGATGAATTTACACAGTTGATGGAACAGGAAAGATGTCCTGAGTCTCTACCTCAAGCCTTGCAGGCGCTGTGGTACGACAAAAAAGGAGATTGGGACAAAGCTCATCAAATTGTGCAAAATGCCAGTGATGCTGACAGTGCTTGGGTTCACGCCTACCTCCATCGAAAAGAAGGCGACAAAAGCAATGCCCTTTACTGGTATCGGCGCACCGGACGACCAGAGTTTAAAGAAGACCTAAACCAAGAGTGGCAGCAGATCGCTGAAGATGTGCTAGAGCGTTGCAAAACGCGATGATTTGATGGGATGGGCAACAGGAGTGCGATCGCCCCTAGAGGTTTCGGGGTCTCATTACTTCACTCCAAAAGAAGCATTCGTTCAACCGGCAACGCCTGCTAGGGTAGTGATAATGAGCGATCTAGATGGATACTACAAAGTGCTGGGATTAGAGCCTGGAGCGTCACTCGATGAAGTGAACCAGGCTTATAGGGATTTGGCTTTTATTTGGCACCCCGATCGCATCCCGAAAGATAATCCTCGGTTACAGCAAAAAGCTCAAGAAAAGCTGAAAGAGATTAATCAGGCACGCGATCGCTTGCGGTCAGTTCGACCCAGCGAAAAGACCCGAAATCCCGAACCTCCGCCACGCGATCGCGCTCATTCACCGAGTCCTTACTATCAATCTAGTTACTCCTATCAATCACCGCCTCAATCTTCCTATCAAACTCCTAAGCCGAATTCCGACTTGAGCGGAGCCAACTTGAGCGGAGCCAATCTGAAAGAAAAGGACTTGTCAGGAAGAAATTTGAGCAATGCCAACCTCAGCAACGCCAACTTGAGCGATTCCTTCCTCCATAAGGTGAATCTTCAGGGAGCCAACCTAGAAAAAGCGAATCTTTTTAGAGCCAACCTGCTGCAAGCGAAGCTAAACAACGCTAATTTGCGAGAAGCTAACTTAATTGGAGCCGACCTCAGCGGAGCCGATTTGAGGGGAGCCGATTTAAGGGGCGCTAAGATTGGGTCGCAAGACCGAATCCTGGTTAAACTGACTGGAGCGAACTTAGCCGGAGCAATCTTACCAGATGGCAGCATCCACGCTTAGGAATATAGCGATACGTCCTATCTGACCCTACGCCGTAAGCAGGGAGAGGAGAAGCTAGCTCCCTTTAGCTCAACAAAAACGCAAAGAAGTAGCCTCCTCTGGGTGAAGGTCGAGGGAGTTGGGGGGTAAGGTTGCGGCTAACCCCACCTCCTCCCCACTCTTCAGGGGATGCCAAAATCTTTACAATACGAAGTAAGGTTAAAACGTTTAACAAAAAACAGAGTCAGAATCAATGGCGCTATTCGGATTTGGTAAAAAGCAAAGTCTGCCCACGATCGAGCAAGCATTACCGGGAAGGGCAGAACCCATGCAAGTCCCCGCTACTCACCATGTAAACGGTAATCCGCTGAAACCTCCTTTTCCCGATGGGATGGAGATGGCGATGTTTGGCTTGGGGTGTTTCTGGGGAGCAGAGCGCATATTCTGGAAGCAACCTGGAGTTTTCACCACCGCAGTTGGCTATGCAGCAGGAGCCACGCCAAACCCTACTTATCAAGAGGTTTGTAGTGGCATGACGGGGCACAATGAAGTGGTTTTCGTTGTGTTTGACCCGAAAGTGATTAGTTACGAAACACTCCTGAAACTCTTCTGGGAAAGCCACAATCCCACCCAAGGAATGCGTCAAGGCAATGATGTCGGTACTCAGTACCGTTCCGGAATTTATGCGTATTCAGAGAGCCAGAAGAAGCTGGCTGAAGCATCCAGAGACGCTTATCAGCAAGCCCTGAAAGCCTCTGGGTATGGGGAAATTTCCACTGAGATTCTGGATGCTCCTGAGTTTTATTACGCAGAAGCCTATCATCAGCAGTACCTCGCCAAAAACCCAAATGGGTATTGTGGGCTAGGTGGGACGAACGTTGCTTGTCCTGCTATGACGAACGCTTAAAATCATCGTTGTGTCTTTTAGCGATCGCTAGCAGAAATCACTATCTTTACCCGGTATGCTCTTGAGCGGGTTGCTGCGTTCGTGGCACTGGTTCCTCAAAGCGTGATGAACTTGTCTAACCTAGATTTGGTAATGGTTTGACCAGTTCTTACTCTTTAGAAAACCAGTGCCACAATTTTTTATTTTGAATTGTCAAACAAAGCCTTGAAACAGAGGCGATAACAATATGAAATCTGCCAATCAGCGCTTCGACTCAGATTTCCTCCGGTCAGTTGCAAATTTCATCGCTATTCTTGCCGCATTTGCGATTAACGTCTATGCAAATGTGGCTCCTCCCAATGGATTGACAATTGGGGAAATTTCTAATCGCTTCTTTAGTGATGTCCCCATTATCCCCGCCAACTATGCTTTTGCGATTTGGGGAGTCATTTATTTAGGTTTGATTAGTTTTGGAGTCTATCAAGTTCTACCCGCTCAAAGACAAAATCCCTATCTGCGTCGGGAAGGGTATTTTTTGGTATTAGCGAGTATTGCACAAATCGCCTGGGTGTTTCTTTTCGGGTACCAGCTATTTTCACTCTCAGTTGTGGCAATGCTGTTCATATTGCTGTCCCTGATTGGGATTTATCTGCGGTTGGGAATTGGTTTAGAACGAGTTTCAAGGGCACAAAAATGGTTCGTTCACATTCCCTTGAGCATCTATCTAGCCTGGATTAGTGTTGCGACGATTGTGAATGTGGCGAGTACGCTTGACTATTTAGGTTGGAATGGTTGGGGCATCAGTCCTCAAATATGGACGGTAATTCTGCTGGTTGTCGCGGCAGCGATCGCTGCCACGATTACCGTAAACCGCGCGGATATTGCCTACCCCTTGGTAATTATCTGGGCATTCGTAGCGATCGCAGTACGTCAAGCCAATCAACCTTTGATTGCTGCTACAGCGATAGGATTTGCGATCGCATTAGGGTTATTAATTTTATGGCGTCAACTGCGCCGTCCTGATGTGGCGGTTTAATCGATAAAATCCCAAAGAACCTCACCCCCTACCCCCTCTCCGTTAACGGAGAGGGGAAAATGCTAAAGGTTTTATGGCTTGCCGTTCCTTTGAAGGAGAGGAATTGGACGTGAGGTTTTTATTGTGAAATCCAATTATTTGATGTGAGACTAAAACTGACGCGACCACGTTTTAGGCCAGCGTTCAACTACAACTTTTGTTTGCGTAAAGAACGCTACAGCGTCTTTCCCTTGACCGTGTAAATCGCCGTAGAAGCTATCTTTCCAACCACTAAACGGAAAGAACGCCATCGGTGCAGCGACTCCTATATTGATGCCAATATTGCCAGCTTCTGCTTCATACCGAAACTGCCGCGCTGCCGCACCACTGCTAGTAAATAAACAAGCCATATTTCCCCATTGACCGCCATTGACTAATGCGATCGCATCCTCAATCGTCTCCAGATGCATCACTCCTAACACCGGACCAAAGATTTCTGTACGAGCTAATTCGCTTTTTGGGTTGACATTTTGCAAGATTGTCGGTCGGACAAAGTTTCCCTGTTCGTAACCGGGAATCTTGGCGCTACGTCCGTCTACTAATACCGTCGCACCTTCGTCAGCTCCTTGTTGAATTAATTGCTCAATTCGCGCTTGGCTTTGACGGGTAATTACCGGACCCATTTGGACTTTCTCATCCAAGCCATAGCCAACGACTCGTGTTTGTGCCGCATTTGCGATCGCTTCCGTAAAAGTGTGCCGCGCTTCTCCCACTGTTACAGCCACAGAAGCCGCTAAACAGCGTTGTCCGGCACAGCCAAAAGCACTATCGGCGGTAATTCGAGTCGTCATTTCCATATCCGCATCTGGCAGGACAATGATGGGATTTTTCGCACCTCCCTGACATTGCACTCGTTTCCCAAAGGCGGCGGCTTTACTGTAGACATATTGGGCGACGGGTGAAGAACCGACAAAGCTAATAGCGCGGATTGTGGAGTGTTCTAAAATTGCATCGACCACTTCTTTGGCACCATTGACCAAATTGACGACGCCTTTGGGCAATCCAGTTTTTTCTAATAATTCAAAGACCTTTTGCATCGTCAAAGGGACTTTTTCAGAAGGCTTAAGAATGGTTGTATTTCCACAAGCGATCGCATACGGCAAAAACCAGAAGGGAATCATCCCAGGAAAATTAAACGGCGCGATGATTGCGGTCACTCCCACAGGTTGACGAATCATCATTTCGTCAATCCCACGGGCAACATCCTCCAAGTTATAACCCTGCATCAACATGGGAATCCCACAAGCAACTTCTACATTCTCAATTGCCCGTTGTAATTCTGCTTTTGACTCAGCAAACGTCTTCCCGCATTCCAGCGTAACAATGCGAGATAATTCATCTAAATGTTCTTCTAACAGAAATTTCAATTTAAATAGATATTGCACTCGTTCCGTTGCCGGGATGCGTCGCCAGTTCGGATAGGCAGCCGCAGCCGCAACAGCAGCAGCCTCGACATCGCTTGCAAGTGACAAAGGAACCTGAGTTAAGACTTCGGCAGTGGCGGGATTTACCACATCCAGGTATTCGGTGGCGCGGGAAGCACACCACTCGCCGTTAATGTAGTTGGGTAAAGGGTTTCTGAAGGACACAGAGATTTCTCCTTCCAAAGGTTTTTTCTGCATCCTACTCCCAAAAAGACCGGAATCGAAGCTATACCGGGGAGGGTAATTTAACCTGAGTTCGGGTTAAGCAACTTGGGGCAAAGCAAAGTCCAGATCGAGCGACGGTTTCTTGGGCTGATGGCATTCTTGCAATCAACCCACACAGCAGGTTCACCTTCCCTCCGACACGCGATCGCGTCTGTTCTTAGGGATGCTGTGTTCTCACACTCCTGCCGATAGGGATATATAGAAAGTTTCTGAATAATTAAGTAAGTTGTACTTTTAGCTTATTTGTTACATACGTAACATTTTAGGGAATCCTAGGAATAAAGTTAAAGCTCGCTTTTTAAACCTAATGACTCCTCTAGTACAGCAATTCCCAAAACTTTCTGGCTATACCTTGGTTGAGCAACTGTATCTAGGTTCTAGGACAGCTGTCTATCGAGGAGTGCAAAGGTTACAGCAATGTCCGGTGGTGATTAAGACACTGCGGCACGAATATCCTAGCTTCAGCGAATTGGTGCAGTTTCGCAATCAGTATGCGATCGCAAAAAATCTCGACATTCCAGGCATTGTCCAACCGATGAGTCTAGAACCCTATGCTCATGGCTATGCCTTGGTGATGGAAGACATTGGTGGCATCTCTCTACGTCATTACATCCAGACTTCCCCGCTGACGGTTGAACAATTCTGGCCAATTGCTCTGCAAATTGTGGATGTCCTCCACCAGCTCTATCAGCAACGAATTATTCACAAAGACATTAAACCCGCCAACATTCTGATTCAACCCGAAACTGGGCAGATTAAGCTGATTGACTTTAGCATTGCTTCCCTATTACCCCGCGAAACCCAAGAGATTCAAAATCCCAACATTCTAGAAGGCACCCTAGCCTATATCTCACCAGAACAAACCGGGCGGATGAACCGGGGGATTGACTATCGCAGCGATTTCTATTCTTTGGGAATTACCTTTTTTGAACTGCTTACGGGACAGTTACCATTCCCAGCTGACGAGCCAATGGAAATGGTTCATGCCCATATCGCGAAGCAACCCCTCTCAGTCTGCGATTTCAACCCAGGTTTGCCCATCCTGCTCGGTGAAATCCTCCGCAAACTGATGGCTAAGAATGCGGAAGAGCGCTATCAAAGTGCCCTTGGTCTTAAGTACGATCTCATGAGATGTCAGCAAGAGTATCAGGTTGTTGGCAAACTCGCCTGGTTTCAGTTAGGTGAACGGGATATCAGCGATCGCTTTTTGATTCCCGAAAAACTCTACGGACGAGAACAAGAAGTTCAAACCTTGCTTGAAGCTTTTGGTCGAGTTGCCAACGGAGCCTCCGAACTGATGCTAGTAGCCGGTTTTTCCGGTATTGGCAAAACCGCCGTCGTCAATGAAGTGCATAAGCCGATTGTGCGTTGGCATGGTTACTTCATCAAAGGTAAATACGACCAATTCAACCGCAATCTTCCCTTTAGCGCCTTTGTCCAAGCCTTCCGCGACCTGATGGGTCAACTGCTGAGCAATGATGACGTGCAGTTGCAAGAGTGGAAAGCGAAGATCCTGGCAGCAGTGGGTGACAATGGTCAGGTGCTGATCGAGGTAATTCCTGAACTCGAACAGGTTATCGGCCCACAACCCCCTGTACCCGAACTCTCTGGTAGCGCCGCTCAGAACCGTTTCAATCTGCTGTTCCAGAAGTTCATCACGGTGTTCACCACCCCAGAGCATCCACTGGTCATTTTCCTGGATGACTTGCAGTGGGCTGATTCCGCTTCTTTGAACTTGCTAAAGCTACTGCTGACAGAGCGCGATGCCTACGGCGGCAAGCAACGCGGTTATCTGTTCATCATCGGAGCTTATCGGGATAACGAAGTGTTCCCGACTCACCCCTTGATGCTGATGCTCGATGAGGTCAAAAAAGCTGAAACCCCGATCCATACCCTCACCCTGGAACCCCTGAGCCAAGCGGATGTGAATCAGTTAACGGCAGATACGCTGAGTTGCTCGATTGAATTAGCTCAGCCATTGACAGAGTTGGTCTGTCAAAAAACCAAGGGAAATCCCTTCTTCCTCACCCAATTTCTCAAAGCCCTGCATGAGGACGGCTATATTTCGTTTGATTCCCAGGCAGGACATTGGCAGTGCGACTTAGCAACGGTGAAGTTACTCGCGCTCACGGATGATGTCGTCGAGTTTATGGCACTTCAGTTGCAAAAATTACCTGCTGCAACCCAGACTGCTTTGAAACTGGCAGCTTGCATTGGCGCTCAGTTCGATTTGGCAACCTTGGCGATTGTCAATGAGCGATCGCCCGAAGATACCGCCATCGACCTCTGGAAAGCCTTGCAAGAAGGCGTGATTTTACCGATTGCCGAGGTCTATAAGTTTTATCAGCCGTCACCACTTCAGGTGGCAGACGTCAACCAGGCAGCAACCTTTAACTGTTCCTATCGCTTTCTCCACGACCGCGTTCAGCAAGCCGCCTATTCTCTCATCCCTAACGAGCAAAAACAGACGACTCATTACCAAATCGGACAACTGTTGCTGCAACAAGTTTCCCCAGGCGCCAGAGAAGAACGCATTTTTGAAATCGTCAATCAGTTGAACTATGGAACGACGCTGGTTGAGGCACAACAGGAACGGGACGAACTCGCCCAACTCAATCTCATGGCTTGCCGCAAAGCCAGACTGGCAACCGCCTATCAAGCCGCCCGCGAATATGCCACCGTAGGGCTGCAACTGCTAGGAGCAGACGCTTGGCACCGGCAGTACGAAATGACCTTAGCTCTGCACGACTTAGCTGCCGAGGTAGCTTTCTTAGCGGGTGCTTTTGAGCAGATGGATCGGTGGATTGAAGCGGTGATTGCTCGTGCGAAAACACCACTAGAACAGGTGCAAGTCTATCAAGTCCGAATTCAGGCGTTAGTCGCCCGCAATCAATTTGTCGAAGCGATCGCGATCGGTCAATCGGTCTTCCGAATGTTGGGCGTGAACTTGCCAGACGAAACAACGCTAGAGGATATTCGGCTCCTGAAGCAGGAAATTGATGCCTTAATTGGCGATCGCGCCATTGAGTCATTTCTTTATCTGCCCCCCATGAGCGATCCTCAGCAGCTCGCGATTATGCAAAATGCAGCGCGACTGACCCCCGTCTGCTATATGTCCGGCACAAAGCTTTATTTTCTGGTCGTAGCCCTCCAGGTTAAATTATCAATTCAATTTGGCAATAGTCCGGTTTCCCCTTACTGCTACGCGGGTTACGCCTTTCAACTGAGGATATTGTGGGGAGACATGACCAAGGTACCTCAGTTTGGGCAATTAGGATACCAACTCGCCTCAGAGCCAGATGCCAAAAATATTCGAGCCGCAACAGCCCTGTTAATGGGGGGATATGTGGGTCACTGGACGATCCATCTGCGAGAAACGTTGCCGATTCTGCTGGAAGGCTATCAAGCTGGATTAGAAACTGGCAATCTAGAATTTATGGGCTACGATGCCCAGTTGTACTGCTTCAATGCTTATTGGTGCGGTCAACCGCTCGCTGAACTCGAACCACAAATCCGCGCCTATTACCAACAGTTGTGCGACCTCCACCAAGTTACGGCAGCAAACTGTGTTTTGGCTTACTGGCAAGCGGCTCAAATTCTTTTGGGTGAGTCAGAGGAAGAGATTCTCCTACGCCAGGATGCCTATGAAGAACAAGTTCTGGATGAGGCAAAAGTCGATTTTTACCGACTATCTTTCTTTTACCTGTATCGATTCACATTGAATTACTGGCTGGAAGACTTTGCCAAGGCGGAATACGATGCCACTCAAACCCGACAGTATTTAGCCGGAGGGATGGGAAGTACCGTTGAACCGATCTTATATTTCTATGATTCTCTGACCGTGCTGGCAACTCCGCCAGAATCGATGTTGGAGTCAGAACCTAGATGGCAGCGAATGCAAGAAAATCAAGCCAAGCTAAAAGAGTGGGCAGATTATGGCCCCATGAATTACTTGCACAAATATCATCTAGTAGAAGCTGAAAAACATCGCGTTCTCGATCGCAAAACGGAAGCAATAGAACTGTATGACCTAGCGATCGCTGGTGCCAAAACCAATGGCTACCCTCAGGAAGCAGCCCTTGCCAATGAACTAGCGGCAAAATTTTACCTGGCTTGGAACAAAGAGCGGATCGCCCAAGCTTATATGATTGAAGCCTATTATGGCTATGCTCGCTGGGGGGCGAAAGCCAAACTCGCCGACTTAGAAACTCGCTATCCTCAACTACTGGCTCCCATCCTCCAACCAACGCAGACACCATTCTCTGTTGACGAAACCGTATTTGCCACTGGAACTGTCACCGCTACGAATACTTCCTCCACCAGTATTTCTGATTCCCTGGATCTGTTTGCCATCCTCAAAGCTTCCCAAACTCTTTCTAGTGAAATTGAGCTTGAGCAGTTAATTGGCACTCTCTTACTTACGGTAATACAAACCTCAGGGGCGACGCAGTGCGCTTTGATGTTGAGTGAGGAACAAAATCTCACGGTTCAGGCTAAGGCAGAGCTTACGGAATCGGGTCAAATCGAAACGCAGATTCTGCATCCGGCGCAGTCGCTTGTCGATAGTGGTATAGTGCCCATCAGTTTGGTAACAAAAGTTAAACGCAACTTGCAGTCTGCGGTGATTAGCAACGCCGTGCAAGAGCCGCTATTGATCGGTGATGTGTATATCCAAAACCAACAGCCCAAGAGTCTGCTGTGCAGCCCCATTCTGCAACAAGGCAAGTTGCTGGGCATGGTCTATCTGGAAAATAACCTGGCAACAGGAGCCTTTACCCGCGATCGCGTGAAGTTGCTGAATCTGCTCTGTGCCCAAGCTGCGATTTCACTGGAGAATGCTCGCCTCTATCGGCAAGCCCAAGCCTATGCTCAACAGCTTGAAGAATCTCAGCTTCAGATTGTGCAAAACGAGAAAATGGCTACTTTGGGTAACTTGGTGGCAGGAGTTGCTCACGAAATTAATAACCCAGTCAGCTTCCTCAACGGCAGTATTAATAATGCCAAAGATTATGTAAAAGACCTGCGTGAATATTTAGACACCTATCAGCAGCAGCAGCCGCCTACTGGTTCGGTGGCCGAATTGGCCCAAGAAATTGACCTGGAGTTTCTCTTGGAGGATTTACCCAAGTTAATTGACTCAATGCAAGGGGCGACCGATCGCATCAAAGGCATCAGCACCAGTCTGCGTACCTTCTCTCGTGCCGATACGGAACACAAAATTAGCGCCAAGCTGCACGAAGGGTTAGATAGTACGCTGTTAATTCTCAAGTATCGGCTCAACGCGAATGAAAATCGGCCTGCCATTAAAGTTATCCGAAACTACGGTGAAATCCCTGAAATTGATTGCTTCCCCGGTCAGCTTAACCAGGTGTTTATGAACATTTTGGCTAATGCGATTGATATGTTCGATGAAATGGCACAGCAAACAATCTTTGAAAAATTAGAACATCATCCCCAACAGATCGCGATTCAAACTGCATTATTACCAGAACAAAATACGGTTGAAATTCGCATTAATGATAACGGTAAAGGCATGAATGAGGAAATCAAATCTAAGATTTTCGATCATTTGTTTACTACTAAAGAGGTTGGCAAAGGAACGGGGTTAGGCTTAGCGATCGCTCGTCAGATTGTGCTAGAGAAACATGATGGTCGGCTGGAAGTCCAGTCGGAGTTGGGGCAAGGCACTGAGTTTTCCATCTTCCTCCCGGTTCGGGGTCAAGTCATCCATCCTGCTTGAAACGTTGTAGATCAACCCAACCACCGCTGTGGCGCAGTATAACCACTCTTTTGCAGGGGAAAGTTTAGATATCTTGGTGTAGATGCAAAGGCGATCTGCTGCCGCTGAGTACGACCGTTGTATAGCTTAAATTCTGGGTTTTGGCTACTGAAGCTGGGACTTTCACCACTAGGGTTCAAAGTGGCAGCACAAATCGTCGATGTGCCATAAAAGTTCTTCTGGCACTAGATATGGAAGGAACTGGCTGAATTATAGATTTAACTCATTTCAGCTTACACGTCTCCTCCTTTTCTTATCCCAAACTCAGGTTAATTTAAACTCCAACGTTCGCCAAATCAAAGCGATTAAAAGCAAAAAACCCCAGTACCCATCTGGGGTGTACTGAGGAGCGAGTTCTTTCGAGTCCGATTATTTTTTATCTAGAGTCCCGTCCGCTTTGTTCTCTACATTACAGCCGAAATTTGCTCCACTAACGAAAGCCGTCCTTTACACGCGGCGCGAAGCAGACGGTCGATGACATCTCTCTCTTCTTCACCCAGCGAATCATCTAATAGCGCTGCCATAAGTCCGTAGCGGTCGGCAAGCGTCAGGGAACCAGAATAAGTAACTTGAGCGAATAACTCGGAGAGGGCGGTGGGGAGAAGTTGGATAGAAGGCATCGCTTGAAACTTGAACTCGATATCTATAATATCGGTGAATTTCCGGTTGTCATTGGTGATGCGATGGGATAACAAAACGTGATTCTTTTAAGCGTCTCTTGTGATTTGAATCACAAAAAATGGCGAACCCAATCGCAGCACGAGTACGATCTGGGTCACTTCATGGCTTCTGGCGAAAACTCCACTTTTGTGCTGAATTGAGACTCCCAGGAGCTTCAGCCCTAGGAGTCTCAAGATTTTAAGTCAACAGCAAGGCAAAACAAGCGGGTACAAGCTGACTTCCAGAATGGTGTTTTAACGCTGACGCTGCCTAAGGTGGAAGAAGCACGAACACCGAGTCGTTAGACTCAACTTGGGTGAAAGCCAAGGCGCGGGAAGCGTTAGCGTAGCCATGCGCGATCGCGCTATAGCGATGCCAAAGGAAATCGCTGTTCGCTTCTACGACTGTAGAAGCGAACAGCGAACAAGGTAACGGTCATAATGACCAGACTCCAGCTGAATCAGCGATCGCTTCCTAATTAACGCGCTTCGCATCCCCCATTCCTCCTGAGAGACAAGCGATAGACGGAATTGCTTCTGTCTGTTGCTGAAACGACAACCAACCGCGATCGCAATCACTGCAAGTGCGATCGCGGTTAATTTTTTCACATAACAGCTTTGTGCATTCCCACAAGTTAAAGTACTATTCCAATTTTTCTGTTGAGTGCTGCTTCAATCGCCGCATCAATGGCTTGAACTGAACTGAGATTTTGAAATACACACCTACAGCAGCCTTCAATCTCCAGTAGTGTTGCAGCTGCTCATCAAAGCGTGGTGCGGTTAGGTTTCATTGGAATCCAGGTTAAGCCTGGTTCTTTACGAAGACGAAAATTCAGGGAATAATTAGAGAAATACAGATGAGGAAAATTTTTAGTTCGGTAGAAATACTATGTTGAGAATTGCGATCGTAGCTCTATTAACTTTGGAGATAGTGTTATTGTCTGCGTTAGCGCTATCTCCAGCTAACGCGACTAGCAGTGACTTTGAAAATTACATCTGGAGCTTTGCAGATGTAGGCAGCCATCAAGTTGTTTGTAAGAAGATTGTGATGCATCCAGAGAAACCGTTGCAGTCCAAAGAATCTCACAGACAAGTTGTAAAGATGTCTTCCACCTCTACAGTCGTGAGTGATAGTTATTGTGCTTCGTCAACGAAACCTGTTGTGGGAAGCTAATTCAGTTACCTCAATACTGAGCTGACTGGGAGGTGGCTGGAACACACCTCACAGATACCTCACATATGAGTTATATTTTTCCCGATTGCTTCCGGAAAGATATAGCAGTCCTAAATGATGCGTGAAAGCGAGATACCCGACTTCCTTAAGGAAGTCGGGTATCTGAACTGCTGATTCATAACTCAAATAGGGTTGCTATAGCGCCAGCTAAAAAGAGATTATTACGCGCAAAACTCGCACGACCCAAGTATTTTTATTCTCAAAATTATATTTCAAATTTTATATTTTTCGGTTCGGATATCTCTACCTTTTTGATTCCAAGTTTCCGTCCAAAGTAGCATTTACAAAACTAAATAAGTTTCAATAAAATCTTGTGAAGAAATCCCCTCTGTTTATAAATTCCTTCACAAGGAATAAGATATCTAAAGAACAGAGCCTCTTCTAATCTAATTTTTACCTTACTACAATTAGGAGGTTAGTGATGAGAATTGCACAGGTGGCACCCTTATGGGAGCGTGTTCCACCTCCAGCTTATGGCGGCATTGAATTGGTTGTCGGGTTACTTTCCGATGAATTAGTCCGGCGCGGTCATGAGGTCACTTTGTTTGCATCTGGTGATTCCATCAGTCTCGCTAAATTAGAATCTGTTCATCCACAGGCACTCCGTTTAGACTCCTCAGTGAAGGAATATAGCATTTACGAAATGCTGCAATTGAGTCGAGTCTACGAGCAAGCAGATAAGTTTGATATCATTCACTCTCACATGGGCTGCGCTGCCTTGCCTTATGCGAATCTGGTAAAAACGCCTACTGTTCACACCCTGCATGGCATTTTTACCCCAGACAATGAAAAGCTGTTTATGCACGCCCGCCGTCAACCTTTTATTAGTATCTCCAATGACCAGCGGGAACCCAGACTAAATCTGAACTGCGTCGCTACGGTTTACAACGGCATCAATCCAACGATTTATGAGTTTTACCCCCAGCCGGATAACCCCCCTTACTTGGCTTTTCTAGGTCGAATCTCACCGGAAAAAGGGCCACATTTGGCAATAGAAATTGCTAAGCGTTCTGGCTGGCACTTAAAGATGGCAGGAAAAGTGGATGTCGTTGATGTGGAATATTTTGAGCAGGAAATCAAGCCTCACATCGATGGCAAGCAGATTGAATATTTGGGTGAAGCAAACCATGTTCAAAAGAATGCATTGATGGGAGGGGCTGTTGCAACTTTGTTCCCAATTACCTGGCGCGAACCGTTTGGGTTAGTAATGATTGAATCGATGGCATCGGGAACGCCAGTGATTGCCATGAAGATGGGTTCTACGCCAGAAGTGATTGCTCACGGGAAGACAGGCTTTTTAACCCACAACGTTGAAGAAGCGATCGCTGCAATTGATCAAGCTGCCCAATTGAACCGCTACGCTTGTCGAGAACACGTGCTAAGTCACTTCAGCGTGCAACAGATGACTGATGGCTACGAAGCAGTTTATCAACAAATCTTGGCGGAGCGCTTTTCGCAAAATGGTCACGTCCGCAGTCAATCTAGATTGCGTAGCACCCATTAATCGCTAATCGTTTTGAGGAATCTTACAGGGAGGAGGAAGCTTTTGCCATCCAAACTGTAAGTCTTAATTCCTCAATTTAGTTCAGTTAAGAGCGAATCGCAGTTTAAGAATTTTAATTTCCCTAAAATTTGATATGATTTCGCCTAGTTGCGGTTAGTTGAGCTGACTTAAAAATAATTTCGCTAAATTAAGTTGTAGGCAATTTCGCGTCTCTACAAATGCCCTTCGGCTTAGCATTGGTGCAAGCTATGAGCTTTGCCACTAACCGGAGTGCTTGATAACTGAGCAAATTTTTACATAACTGTGGCTCAGATAAAGATATAGATAAGGGAGCAAGCCATCTACCAATCGGCAAGAGGACTTCCCAATGCACTACCGTCTTAGATATCTCAGCTTTACTACTGCGACTCTATTACTTTCGGTAACATTTCCCCTTTTACCGCTTACCTCAAACTTTGAGCCTCTGGTCGTTCAGGCGCAAACGACCCAAGATAGAAACGCTAAGGCAAAGCGGCTGAACGAAGAGGGACTTCAGCAATTAGACAGGGGGCAATTTCGAGAAGCCTTAGAGAAATTCCAGCAGGCTTTAGCGATTAATCGAGAAATTGGCGATCGCAAAGGCGAGGGAGTCAGCCTCAACAACATTGGGCTAGCTTACGACAACTTGGATCGATATCCCAAAGCTTTAGAGTTTTATCAACAAGCTTTAGCGATTTTTATAGAAAGTCGGGACAAGGCGGAGGAAGGAAACACTCGCAGTAACATCGGGTTAGTTTACCGCAAACTGAGCCAGTACCCCAAAGCTCTAGAGTTCTATCAGCAAGCCTTAGCCATTCGCAAAGAAATTGATGACAAGTCAGGGATAGGGACAACCCTCAACAATATGGGGGCAGTTTACCACGGCCTCGGAGAGTACCCAAAAGCCCTAGAGTTCTTTAGCGAAGCCTTAGCCATTCGCAGAAAAATTGGCGACAAGACAGGGGAAGGGACAACCCTCGGCAACATGGGATCGGTTTACAACGAGTCGGGACAGTACCCGAAAGCTTTAGAGTTTTATCAGCAAGCTTTAGCCATCGCTAGAGAAGTTAGCAACAAAGCGGGGGAAGGGGTAATTCTCAGCAACATGGGGGCAGTTTACAACAGCCTTGGAGAGTACCCGAAAGCCTTAGAGTTTTATCAACAAGCTTTAGCCATTTTCACAAAAATTGGTGCCAAAGCGTGGGAAGGAAACACCCTCAACAAGATTGGGTTAGTTTACAACAACCTGGGGCAGTACCCAAAAGCTTTGGAGTTTTATCAACAAGCTTTAGCCATTCGTAAAGAAATTGACGATAAGGCGGGTGAAGGAGGCACCCTCAACAATATTGGGGGAGTTTATACTAATCTGGGGCAGTACCCGAAAGCCTTGGAGTTTTTTAATCAAGCTTTAGCCATTCGTCAAGAAATTGGTGACAAGCCGGGGAAAGGGGTGACTTTTAACAATATCGGGGCAGTTTATATTGAGCTGGGGCAATATTTAAAAGCTTTGGAGTTTTATCAACAAGCTTTAGCCATTCGCAAAGAAGTTGGCGATAAGGCGGGGGAAGGGGTGACTCTCAGCAATATTGGGTTAGTTTACGCCAAACTAGGACAATATCCGAAAGCGTTGGAGTTCTATCAACAAGCTTTAGCGATTGGTCAAGAAATTGGCGATAAGGCAGGGAAAGGGGTGACTTTCAACAATATCGGGTTAGTTTACTCCGAGCTAGGACAGTACCCAAAAGCGTTGGAGTTTTATCAACAAGCTTTAGCGATTGGTCAAGAAATTGGCGATAAGGCGTCGGAAGCAAACACTCTCAGCAACATCGGGTTAGTTCACCGCAACTTAAATCAGTACCCGAAAGCGTTAGAGTTCTATCAACAAGCTTTAGCCATTCGCACAAAAATTGGCGACAAAGCGGGGGAAGGAACAACCCTCGATAATATGGGGGCAATTTACTACAACCGGGGACAGTACGAGAAAGCATTAGAGTTTTATCAACAAGCTTTAGCCATTCGTAAAGAAGTTGGCGATAAAGCGGGGGAAGGGACAACCCTCAATAACATTGGGGCAGTTTACTACGACCAGAAGCAGGACCCAAAAGCGTTGGAGTTTTATCAACAAGCTTTAGCCATTCGCAAAGAAATTGGCGATAAGCCTGGGGAAGGTGTAACCCTCAATAATATTGGTGTGCTTTTAGAGGAAAAGCAGCCAGAATTAGCGATCGCTTTCTTGAAACAATCGGTCAATGTCACGGAAGCGATTCGCAAAGATTTAAGAATCCTGCCAAAAGAGCAACAGCAGTCTTACACCGAAACCGTTGCAGCCACCTATCGTCGTCTCGCCGACCTTTTGCTCAAAGAAAACCGGGTACTCGAAGCGCAACGAGTCCTCGACTTGCTCAAACTTCAAGAACTCGACGATTACCTCCGCACCGTACAAGGGAACGAAAATACAAAACCGGGGGTGGAATATTTACCCTTAGAAGAGCGACTTTTGGGCGAGTATAATACTGAACTCGCTTCCGTTGTCCAAATTGGTAAAGAACTACAGAAACTCCAGAAAATTCCTGCAAGCGATCGCACCCCTGAGCAGGAAAAGCGACGACGGGAGATTGAAACCGCTCAGCGGGAATCGACCCGAAAATTTCTCGATTTTATCGGTTCTCCCCAAATTGTCGCCCTGGTTGGGCAACTGAACCAAACCACAGACGGCGAAACCCTTAGCCCGCAAATGCTTGTAGGTTTACAAGATAATCTCAAAAAACTGGCACAAGATGCTGTTCTCCTCTATCCGCTGATTCTCGAAGACCGCCTGGAACTGGTACTCATTACCCCCTACGCGCCTCCGATTCATCAGACTGTCCCCGTCAAACGAGAAGAACTCAACCGCACCATTGCCGACTTTCGTTCTGCCTTAACAAATCCGAATGCGAATGCTAAAGAACCTGCCCAAAAACTCTACAATTGGCTCATTCAACCGATAGAAGCTGCCCTTAAAGAAGCGAACGCCCAGACCATTATCTATGCTCCAGACGGACAATTGCGCTACATTCCCCTAGCGGCTTTGTATGACGGCAATCAGTGGTTGGTGCAGAAGTACCGCGTCAATAATATCACTGCCTTAAGTTTGACCGAGTGGGACAAGAAACCCCAAACGCCTAAGATTTTAGCGGGTGCGTTCAGTCAGGGAAATTACAGCTTTCAAGTCGGCGATCGCAACTTCAACTTTGGAGGATTGCGCTTTGCAGGAAAGGAAGTCGAAAACTTGGCGGCGATGCTTCCTAACACGACAGGTTTACTCAACCGGGACTTTAGCGAAAAGGAAATATTAGCCCGGATCAGCGATTATTCTATCCTCCACTTCGCGACTCATGCCGCCTTTGTCACAGGTAAACCTGAAGATTCGTTTATATTATTTGGCAATGGCGATCGCGCAAATTTCCGCGATGTCGAAACTTGGCCTCTCAGAAATACCGATCTGGTCGTACTTTCTGCTTGCGAAACCGGAGTCGGCGGTCAATTAGGTGATGGGAAAGAGATTTTAGGCTTTGGGTACCTGATGCAGAAGGCAGGTGCGAGGGCGGCGATCGCGTCTTTGTGGACGGTCGATGATGGCGGTACCCAAGCACTGATGAATGCTTTCTATACCGCACTAGAAAATGGCAATACCCCGAAAGCTGAATCCCTCCGCCAAGCACAAATCGCCTTAATTACCGGCGACTATACGGCTTTGGGTCAAGAACGGGGCATTTTTGTCGTCGAACGGATTCGCGATATACCCGGTAATGTTAGCGATCGCCTTAGCCACCCTTATTATTGGGCACCCTTCATCTTGATTGGCAATGGTCTATAAATGCCGATTACTGCTGTTCTTGCCCCGATCCGCCTTGATTTGGTCGTTGCGTCGCGGCGGCATTCTCCGGACTTTCTTCTTCGGCTCTTCTGGCATCAACACCTTCATCCAGAAGATCGGCTGGCTCTACTGAGGAGTCAGCCGCAGTATCAATCCGACCATTCGCATTGGTGTTGGGTTTGGCTGAAGTACCTTTATGACTTGCATGACCACCTGGCATAATTTCTTCCTCAATTTAAATTGAATTTATCTCTTTCAGCTTAGACTCGTTGGTTTAGAGAAATACCCTATCTTGGGGCTTAAATTTGACTAAAAAAACAACATTTATGATTGGTTTCTACTCATTTATTTTCTGTCTGTTTATCCTCCATAAGTATAGATAGAGACGCGATAACCCTTGTTTCTACTGGCTATCCAGACGAAACTCGCTCTCAACAGGCTTTCAAACCGACCCTGCCAGAATTGACCAGTCGTGTCTTTTTAATCACCAGAATATTTTTTAGAAAATCAATTGAGCTTTTAATCAAAGAGATCATACTTAAGATTGATGAGATTGCTAGGATAAATTTGCTTTTCTCTTGAAGAGTTACTCGATTAAAAGAATTGTTAAATCGGTTAAAAAGATTAGCTCTCTTCTGGCATAAACACGATGAGTCTCTTCAAAGAAATATCGCTAAAAATACGTTTTTTTCTAGGATCGCTGCTCTATGTGAGTTATATGCCGCAGGCATTCGTCTACTCTCGCCAACGCGATCGCATTGAACAGGAGTTTCCCAATCTGCCAGCCGAGGAAGCTTTTGACAACCCCGGAAAATTACTCCGGGGCGAGCCAAGCAATCGAGGTGCTAATTTTTACTTCGAGCAAGCAGAGTTAGAAATTTGTTTTCTGACTGGCGATTTAGTCCGAGTGGATTGGAAGCCGGGGATACCGCCGATTCCGTATGCGATCGCTCGTCAGGATTGGTCGGAAGTCGAGACGACGCTGGAAGAAACGGCGGAGGGGTGGACGGTTTCGAGCCACAATCTCGCCGTCATCGTCGGAATCGATGGCAGTCTGAAATTCTGCGACTCTTCTGGACAAACCTTACGGGAAGAACTCCCGCCGCAGCGAAAAGACGGGGGATGGATTCACAAAGCACGACTACGAGAAGAAGAACGCATTTATGGCTTGGGAGAACGTGCTTCTTCCCTCAACCTGCGTGCAGCGAGGGAGGTGACAAAGAAAGGAGAAGTTACCCAGCAACCTAAAACATATCGGATGTGGAACTATGACGCGGCTGGGATGTATGCTCCCGGTTCAGATCCGATGTATATTTGCATTCCGGTTTATTGGGGTCTTCACTCCGCTGGCAGTTACTTGGTTTTCTATGAAAACTCTTTTAATGCCAATTTTACGTTTGCGGATGTCGCCACAGCCGACTTCGACGGAGGATCGCTGCGTTACTACTTTACTTCCGGCTCGCCTGCGGAACTACTAGAGCGTTACACGGAGTTGACGGGACGTTCTCCCCTGCCTCCCCGCTGGGCTTTAGGATATCATCAGTCGAAGTGGGGATATGGTACAGAAGAGGCAGTCCGAAAAGAAGCGAAGACATTTCAGGCTCATAACTTGCCGTTGAGTGCGATTCACCTAGATATTGACTGTCAGGTGGGATATCGAGCCTTTACGATTGACCCGGAGCGCTTTCCCAACTTAGGAAGTTTTACGCAAGAGCTGGCTGAGATAGGGGTGCAGTTTATTGCCATTCTCAACCCAGGAATTAAGTACAGCCGCCAGAGCAACTTGTTCTTAGAGGGTCAGATTCTCGATGCGTTTTGCAAACACCCCAACGGTAAGCTTGTTGTTGCCCCAGTTTGGCCCGGTTGGTCAGTTTTCCCCGATTACACGAATCCAACGGTACGCAAGTGGTGGAGTCGGCAGTATGCATACTTGCTAGATGTCGGCGTGGCGGGATTTTGGCACGACATGAACGAACCGGCTGCGTTTATTCTTTGGGGCGATCGCTCTCTTCCCAAACCGACGCGGCATTTCTTGGAAGGGAGAGGGGGCGACCATCGCGAAGCTCATAACATCTACGGGTTGCTGCAAGCGAAGGCGGGATACGAAAGTCTGCGGGAACATCGACCCCATCAACGCCCGTTCATTGTTTCCCGTGCGGGTTGGGCAGGACTCCAGCGCTATGCTTGGACTTGGACGGGGGATATTGAGTGTACGTGGGCGGCGTTGCGCCAGACGGTGGCAACGGTTGTGGGGTTAGGACTATCGGGAGTTCCTTATAGTGGCCCGGATATCGGCGGTTTTCAGGGAAATCCGAGTGCTGAACTTTACTTGCGCTGGTTCCAGATGGCAAGTTTTCTGACTTTTTGCCGCACCCATTCTTCTAATAACGTTGAACACCGCACGCCGTGGACGTATGGCGAACCTTACCTGAGTATCATTCGGCAATTCTTGCAATTACGCTATAAATTGCTGCCCTACTTCTATACATTGGCTTGGGAAGCCAGCCAGAAGGGTTATTCTCCGG
Organism: Coleofasciculus sp. FACHB-1120; assembly: GCF_014698845.1. NCBI lineage: Bacteria > Bacillati > Cyanobacteriota > Cyanophyceae > Coleofasciculales > Coleofasciculaceae > Coleofasciculus > Coleofasciculus sp. FACHB-1120. Next base: position 286,735 of record NZ_JACJTV010000005.1, read on the forward strand.
TGCGTCCGCTTTTCTGGGCTGACAGCGACGAACCGGCACTTTGGGATGTAGAGGATGCTTTCTTGTTGGGCGATGCACTGCTAGTTTGTCCGATTGTTGAAGATAAAGCGCGATCGCGTGAAGTCCTCTTACCGAACGGTCGTTGGTATCGTTTCTGGGATGATGCAGTGCTGGAGGGTTCGCAGTCGGTAAATTTGGATGCACCGCTAGAGCAGATTCCAGTGCTGGTGAGGGCAGGGAGTATTCTTCCAATGGAGGAAGATCGGCAACTAATTCTCCACCTCTACCCGCCCGTACAAGAAACTTGCGAAGCTCACCTCTACAGCGATGCCGGAGATGGATATGGAGAATCGCGGCTCGATCGATTCCGGATGGTGCGGGACGGGAACGGTTTAGAACTCACCTGGGAAGAACAACACGGGGATTATGCTTTCCCTTACGCCAGTGTCCAAGTGCAACTTCACGGGATGGAAGCCCAGCAAGCTTGGGTAGATGGGTCAGAAGTGACTTGTCAGGGGAAGCGTATAGAATGCGTTAGCGCAGCGGGAGGCGGTAGCATCCATCGCTTCCAGCAAATTCGCTTTCAGGGAGAATTGAGTTAAATCCATTTATCCCCAGAAAACCTCTACGGTTAAAAACCAGAGGGAAATGTCTCTGGCACTTCGTCTATCTCCCATTCAGCCCGCTCTAGGGGCTGCACTGCCTGGGTTTCGTCGAAGTGGATGATGGCGTCAAATTGGTCGGCGAGCCGTGCGTGGAAGTAATGGCTACTCCGCTCGGTCTGGGGTCGATAGATGACACCAATCGCCCGTTCCAATCGAGGCTCCCGCAATTCTTTGATTGATGCGCCACCGTCGCGTAAGACGAGCAGGAAGCAAGACACACCTGTGTCGTGAAACAGCGCTTCATAACTGTCTGGAAGCGCCGGACGGATGCGCTTGCGTTCGGCGGGTGCGCCCCAATTTGAGGCGGCGGTGACGGTTCCCGTGTAGGTGCTGAAGCCGACAAGTACCGCGTCGCGACCATACTGTTCGCGCACCAGTTGACCGACGTTCAGTTCGCCGTGTGCGCCCATGTCGGTTGCCCGTGCGTCGCCGAGATGGGAGTTGTGTGCCCAGAGGACGACCTTGGTGCGATCGCCTTGTTTGTCCAAATGAGCGACGAGGTGTTGCAGCGTTTCTGCCATGTGGCGATCGCGCAAATTCCACGACGACACCCGACCACGAAACATTGAGCGGTAGTATTCCTCGGCGTTCTTGACCAGTCGTGCGTTCTGTTCGGCAAAGAAAAATTCGTCCTCTGTCAGGCGACCATCCCGATGGGCGTACTCGCTAGCACGATGTTGCAATTCTAGAAGTTGGTTGACAACTTGGCTCTCACAGGATTCCTCATCATCGAAGTTGGCGACATACCCGTAGGATTGAGCGTCTTCACCAAAGTCTTCAAAGCACGAGTAGCGGTGACGCGCCTGTTCTGCCGCCTCTGGGTCAATTTTGTCAAGGTAGTCGAGAACGGCGGCGATTGACTGGTGTAGGCTGTAGAGGTCAAGACCGTAGAAGCCAGTCTTAGTGGCATTTTCAGGGAGGGCGCTATTGTACTGGCGCAGCCAATCAATGAAGTTGACCACATCCGCGTTGCGCCACATCCAAGCGGGGAAGCGTCCAAAGCCAGAGAGTGCTTCGTTACTGGTTGTATTGTCGCTGACACCAGTGACGTAGCGGTTGACGCGGTAAGCATCGGGCCAATCGGCTTCGACAGCGATCGCTGTAAAGCCTTTTTCTTGAATCAGCCGCTTGGTAATTTCGGCTCGCGCTTGATAAAATTCATGGGTGCCGTGGGATGCCTCACCCAGCAAGACAAAGCGGGCATCGCCAATAAGTTCCATCAAGGGGTCGTAGTCAGAGGCGGCACCTGTGAGCGGGTGGGCAATCTGGCGCACAGTATCGGTTAGCTTAGTCTGAGTCGCGTTAGTCTGAGTCGCGTCGGGCATTGCTGTAGCCCTCCTTTCAAAAATTTGCTTGGGACAGCGATCGCTACTGGGTGAATATTTATGCGATCGCATTGCTGATGAGAACTGGTTCTTGGCAGACTCTTATACTTGTGCAAAATACTTGTGCAAAGTCTCAGAACGTGGAGAGTCTACTTCCAAACTAACTGCCACGATTTCTGCTAACTTCTACCCCAGGAAAGGCTCTGAGTGAAGTTAGTCTGTTATGAGGAATAGAAAAAAGCCGAGAAACGTAGACGTTGCACGCTCAAAGTCTGATACGTGTAGCAGCGATCGCTTTCTTGGCATTCTTGGCAACGTTTACGATCGAGACTTCGGCTTAATTCGCCCGTTAAAAAACTCTCAATTTATTACTAGCTTGCAATGACTGCATCGACTCCTGCCTACGTTCTCGCCCTAGACCTCGGTACTACCGGCAACCGAGCCATCTTATTTAATGCTGACGGGATGATTGTTAGCTCTGCTTACAAAGAACTCACGCAGTATTATCCCCAACCGGGTTGGTTAGAGCATGACCCCAGAGAAATTTGGCAAGATACTTGTTGGACGATGCAGACTGTATTGCAGAAGGCGGACATCAGTGCAAAAGATATTGCTGCAATTGGGTTAAGCGTGCAGCGAGAAACTTGTCTATTGTGGGACAAAACCACGGGGCGACCTTTACATAATGCCATTGTCTGGCAAGACCGACGCACTTCACCCCTGTGCAATCAACTTGCAAGTCAAGGTCATGCAGCAGATATCTACGATCGCACGGGGTTAGTATTAGATGCCTACTTTTCTGCAACTAAATTAACTTGGTTGTTGGAGGAAATTCAACGAGAACATCCCCCCATCGATTTCGAGAATGTTTTAGCAGGCACGATTGATACCTGGATTCTCTGGAACCTCACAGGCGGTAAGGTTCACGCCACGGATGATAGTAACGCCAGCCGCACGATGTTGATGAATTTGGCTTCGCGGGAGTGGGATGAGACGTTGCTGAACTTATTTAAAATTCCGGTTCATTTGATGCCAAAAATTCAGCCAAGTTTAGGCTTATTTGGTTACACTCAGCCGGAATTATTAGGCGGTGAGGTGCCAATTATGGCAATTTTGGGCGATCAACAAGCTTCCTTATTTGCTCATGGTTGCGATCGCCCTGGTTTATTAAAATGCACCTATGGCACTGGCTGCTTCTTGGTTACGCATACCGGAGAGAAAATACAGCGATCGCGCAATCAACTCCTTTCGACTGTCGCTTGGACGCAGACAGGCAATGACGGCATCCAAGTCGGCTATGGCATGGAAGGCAGTATATTCACAACTGGAGCCTGCATCCAATGGTTGCGGGATGGCATTAAAGTGATTACTGCGGCGACAGATACAGAACGAATGGCGCAGCAGGTGGCGGATAACGGAGGTGTTTACTTCGTTCCGGCTTTGAGTGGTTTGGGTGCGCCGCACTGGGATATGAGTGCGAGGGGGGCATTTTTCGGCATTACGGGCGGAGTGCAGCGAGAACACATGGTCAGGGCGGTGCTGGAAGCGATCGCTTTCCAAGTCAAAGAAGTTGTACAGGCAATTAACCAAGATAGCGGCACTGATATTGCTCTGCTAAAAGTAGATGGCGGAGCTTGTCAAAATGACTTTTTAATGCAATTCCAAGCGGATGTTTTAGGAATACCAGTAGAACGCCCAGCCGTTCTCGATGCCTCTGCACAAGGTGCCGCTTTTGCTGCTGGTTTGGCAGTTAATTTTTGGCAAGATTACGCCACATTAACCGCGAGTCGTCAAATCGACCGAACTTTTCAACCCGGTGCGGGAGTCACCCAGGCACAAGCAAATTTTACAATGTGGCAAAAAGCAGTTGAAAGAGCGAAATATTGGGTGGAGGACTGAGGGTTGAGGTTGAAAGAATTTCTTGGTTAAGATTATGTCGGTGAATTACCGATAATTCCTCGGCATCCGGAACCCCACCCCAACCCCTCCCCGCAAGCGGAGAGGGGCTATCAACTCCCCGCTTGCCCGTAAAAATAAAAAGCATTTATTCCGGTTCCCTCTCCTTTTAGGAGAGGGCTAGGGAGAGGTTTCCGGGAGACTGGGGACTTAGGTTTTCCTAATCCCTGAAGACTTATCAGAGAATCTCGATTTGCGTGCCAACTGACGGACGCTTGAAGGACTCCCAGGCATTGCCACCGCGTAAGAACAGTTCGATCCAGCGTGTTTCTTCGCCTTGGGCATTTGTCCAACCGCTGCTACCGGGTGCGAAGGCTAATTGTCCGGGTTCAACGGCAAAGCTGCCATCGCTCATTGTCGCTTCCTGCTCGATGTCACCGATCCGCACACGGATATTCGGCGATCGTGAAGCATATGCTGCTCCTAGCAGCTTCTCGCTCCCCTTGCTGGCATCATATTGAATCGTTGTTTTTAAGTTGCCATAGCCGTCAATATAGGCAATTCGATTCGACGGCACATCGGGGATATCCGAAGGCTCAATTTTATCCCCTAGCGCATCTGGTTGTCCCAACGCGATCGCTGCCGCCGCTTGCGGAAACAAGTCACGAGAACGAAACTGCGAACCTTCCGCAGCAACAGCAGCCCAGCTCAATTCTGCTACATCGCAGACAAACGAGAAGGCATAGCCAGCATTGACTCCAATTACCCGTACACCCGTCGGGAGGCGTGCGAAAGCTAGACGTTCCCCTGCATTCCCGACACGTGCCTGTTCATCATCTTCGCGGGGCGCAACGTTGTGGTAAATAATCGTTCCTGCCGGGGCTTCATTCAAACCTAATTGGGCGATACAGAAGCCAGCAGCTAGGGTGGCAAAAGCAGGCACCGGGGTGAGTATTGGCTCAGCATCCGGTAGATAGAACCTGATACGCTGCACTACTTCCGCAAAGGCGAGATCGCCAAAGCCGTAATCAGCGATGATATGAACTAACATAAAGTTTTTTTGCTACTTTTGCTCTTTGCAATTTCATCCTATCGATGGGCATTTTTGAATGCTTACCGCCTTGGTATGATTTCCGAGCGATCGCCAGAAACTATCGAGGCGAATAAACCCGCACCCTTTAATTTATTTCCTATCAATATTCGTTTAACTTCTAAATTCTCTCTGTACCTCTTCTCTCTGCGCTCTCTGCGTGCTTGGCGGTTCGTCAAACAATCAAATAAGATTGCTATATTCTACTAATCAAGTCAACTTCACCCAGTTCTCAAGGCGAATTAATTGAAAAGAATTTATTGGTTTGCAAGTGCCATTATTGTCATTTTGTTGATAGCTTTTATCGGAGGAAGTAAATTTTTGTTTCCTGTTGCCATGACCCAAGATGAAGCCTTTGGTCATCCCGGCACTTGTCCAACTTGGTCGCCTTCAAGCCTCACCTTTTTAGGTACTGCCCAAAACCAGACTTCAAAAGTGTGGTTCACGGGTTTCGATGGCATCATTAGCCAGGTATTTTACCCATCTGCTGACAAAGCAGCGACCGTAGATTGGCAGTTTTTAGTGGGGGATACGGCGAAAACTTGGGTTGATGAAGAGAAGCAGGATACTACCAGCCAGGTTAGTTTGAATAATACGCGATCGCTTTCTTGGAAAATTACTAATACGGCGAAAAACGGCAAGTATCAAATCGACAAGGCAATTTTCACCGACCCCAATCGCAATACTTTAATTCAACAGATAAAATTTACTGCACTCAGTGGAACGCTGGATAATTTTAATCTTTATACTTTGTATCATCCAGCTATTGACAATAACGTAAAAGCCACTACAGGTTACAGCACTACTTACAAGAATATTCAAATGCTGATTGCTAAAAATTCCACTAGCAATCAAGCATCGGCATTGGCGAGTTCTCTGGCTTTTAAAAAAGGGATGATGTCTTCTGGATTCGTCGGACACAGCGACGGCTGGCAAGACCTCAAAGGCGGTGAAGTTGATAATACGATGAACTGGACTTATGAGAAGGCAACCAATGGCAACATTGCACAGATGGCGATGTTCGATCTCAGTCCTTATGCCAACCAGAAATCAGTCACTTTTAACCTGGTACTTGGCTTTGGCAACAGCGACAAAAACGCTAAAGCAGAAACCGCAGGAACCCTAAAAGATAATTTCTCTACAATGCTGTCCGCTTACAACGCGCAATGGAACAGCTACACCAATCATTTAAATACCTTTGGCGGCACCGCAGATACTCAGTATTATGTTGCGGCAATGGTACTGAAGGCAGCGACTGACAAAGCATCGGGTGCGATGGTTGCAGGTTTGGGGAATCCGTGGGGTAATTCTAACTACTCAATCTGCACTCCATCCGGCATCGAAATGTCAGGCGGCTACCACCTGATTTGGCCTCGTGACTTGTATAAATTTGCCAGCGCCTTAATTGTTGCAGGCGACACAGCTACCCCGAAAAAAGCTCTGGATTGGTTGCTAACCACTTTGCAACAACCAGATGGACATTTTCTTCAGAATGCCTTTGCGGACGGTACGCCTTACTGGAATGGCATTCAAATGGACGAGACTGCCTTCCCAATTATCTTGGCGTGGAAACTTGGTCGTACGGATGCAGACACCTACATTAAGCACATCAAGCCAGCCGCTGATTATATTGTGAAAAATGGTCCAGTGACGGGACAAGAACGTTGGGAAGAAAACGCAGGCTATTCTCCCAGCACCATTGCTGCGGAAATTGCGGGTTTAGTTTGTGCCGCAGATATCGCTAAAGCTAACGGTGACACAACCAGCGAGAAACGCTATTTGACAACAGCAGACTACTGGCAAGGCATGGTAGAAAACTGGACGTTTACGACTAGCGGTTCGATTGGCAATGGCAAATATTTTGAACGCATTGATGATAATGGAAATCCCAACGATGGACACATTTTACACATTGGCAACGGTGGCGGCGATCGCGATGAACGGTCTATCGTTGACAGCAGCTTTTTAGAATTAGTGCGTCATGGCGTAAAAGCTGCAAATAATCCCTATATTCTCTCCTCCCTTCCGGCGATTGATTCCACCATTAAACAAACAATTCCTGGCAAAGGAGAGGGTTGGTTTCGCTACAATCACGACGGTTATGGAGAAACATCAACGGGCGCAGATTATACAGGTGCGGGAATCGGGCGTTTGTGGCCTATTTTCACCGGAGAACGCGGTCACTTTGCGATCGCGCATGGTAAAAAAGCAGACTCTTACCTGGCAACAATGCGTGCCTTTGCTAATCGTTCTTACATGATTTCCGAGCAAGTTTGGGATCTCAATGCACCCTCTGGTTATCTTCCCGGAACTCCCACTAAATCAATGACTCCCCTTTCCTGGTCGATGGGAGAATACACCACGTTGGTGGCATCAAACTATACTGGCAAAGTAATGGATATGCCGGAGATTGTCTATCAGCGTTATGTCGTCAATTCATTCAAACCGCATGAAGGCAAAGCGGTAGATTATAACGAAGCTAATGCGAAACAAGGGTTAGCTTTAACGATTTATTACAAAGGGTTATTGACAAATTCAGAACAAGTCAAATTACACTGGGGATACGATAATTGGCAGCAAGTTACTGACAACCTGATGATCCAGCGAGAGGATGGCTTCTGGGAGACGACGCTCTCTGTCCCGGCGGCGGGAACTACTTTTAATTTTGCTTTCACCGATGGAAATAATTGGGATAACAACGGGGGGAACAACTGGAATCAAACTATCTCGCCTTCTTAAATCTGAATATGTCTATTGATTGATGTCCCATCCGGTTGTGTTAGCTAGGGTATTTAAAGGATATACAAAAGTTTTATAGCTTTGAATGCTTCTTGAATAAAATTGCTTAAAACACCGGATGAAAGACTTAATCCGAAATTTATTATCATTCTCCAGCAACCTGATTAGTAGCTCTGGAGACCGGATAAGGCAAGATATGCTCTTGTTCGACTCCTTATATGCTGCCCAAGAAATTGCTTTTATCCTTGGCGGTGAATGGGATGGTTGTAATGGGGTGGTATTGCCTAAAAAAGACGAATTAGCTGTTAACACGGCGGCTAAATTAGTCGGAGCGCAATGGTGCTATTGTGAAGACAAAAGTGCCATTTTAATCAAGTTTGCTGCTGATGATCTGAAGCGGCGTTATGCAGCCGGAGAAAGGTATTTTATCAATGCTAACTTGAGAGATGCTTGGCTTTGTGAGTGCTTACTGAGCGAAGCTAACCTGAGTTGGGCAAAACTGAATTTAGCGAACTTAAGGGGAGCTAATTTAATTAAAGCAGACTTAAGTGCGGCAGATTTGAGTGAAGCTAATTTGAGCGAAGCAAATCTGAGCGCAGCCAACCTAACGAGAACGAATCTAGCGAAGGCGAACTTGTACCTGGCAGATTTACGAGGGGCAAATTTGAGTAAAGCTTTCTTGAGTGAAGCTAACCTCAGTGAAGCTGATTTAAGGGAAGTAAATTTAGAATTTGCCGACTTAAGAGGCGCAGATTTGAGTGGAACGAACCTGAGCGGGGTCAACTTGAAAAATGCCAAGGTAATTGAAGCAGATTTGGCGAGAGCAACCCTATCGAATGATTGAATTTGAGTAGTATGGATACATTATTAAGCATTGCGATTGGCATTGGTTTGAGTGCGGCTTGTGGCTTTCGGATTTTTGTCCCGCCGCTAGTGATGAGCATGGCAGCACTTTTTGGACATTTGCCACTGGCACCGAATTTTGAGTGGATAGGAACTTATCCGGCGTTGGTGACATTTGCAGTAGCGACTTGTGTTGAAATTGCCGCTTATTACATTCCCTGGATAGATAATTTGCTGGATATCGTTTCTACACCAACCGCGATCGCAGTCGGCACTTTCTTGACCGCTGCCATCTTTCCCCACGACGATCCTTTAGTTCAGTGGACAATCGCGGTGATTGCGGGTGGAGGTTCGGCGGGTATCGTGCAAGCCTTGACGGGTATGGTTCGCTTTTCTTCAACCGCACTCACCGGAGGATTCGGTAATGGGGTGGTTTCCACATTGGAAGCAGGTGGTGCGATTATTTTATCAATCCTGGCGATTTGGTTGCCTGTCGTGACTGTCGCCTTGGTAATCAGTTGTGGGATCTTGTTTTGGAGGAAAGGATATCTCAGGATACCCAATCCCAGGGAGTCTTGAGCGGTGCAAATGGCATAATAATACCCCCTTCCCTGACCGGGAAGGGGGTTACATTTTCTGTATAAAGTTTAGATAGGGCGGGAAATAGCAGTTGGACAAGCGGTTAGCGCGATCGCGTTTCTTAACCCTGACCTGGAATCATCGATTAAGCGCCAATGCCTAACTCAGTTCCAACTGTAATGTATTGTAGTACAAATTGAGCGAATTGACAAGTCAGTGCTTCCCTATCCGGTCAAGCGTTGGCTTGATTAAATTGCTAAAGCAAACAAGGAAGCATACACCAGTTGTCCAGACTCTTCGACCAACTGACCCGCAAAGTTTTTTTCTTTACAGGTATGCAGCCGCAGACTCAAGAAGCGTTCTTCTTCTTTGAGCTGAAATTTTTCTGCGGGTGTTTGACTTAGCCAATTGCTAACTTGTAACTGCTTTTCCTGACGGCTTTTGTGCAACTGCTGGCGCAGTTCTTGCAGATTGCTGGCTGCAAAAGGAAGCACGGGTTTGTCGCTTGCTTTTGCTTGCTTTTGGGCATACATTGCCGCCACACCATAGCAGAAGCAAACGAGAGGCATCCACACTTCCCGGAAGTAAGCCGCCGTGGGAGCAATTTCCACGCCAACTAACTGATTCCGAATCAAGAACAATGCCCCGGTTTGCTGGGGAAGCAATTCAAATTGGCTTTGATATTGCGTCAGAAAGGTGCGTTTTTTACTGAGAATTTGCTCTAAGTGACCGCGTTGAGGTAAATCAAACCGCTGATTTAGACGCTCAATTTCTTTCCAGAGTTTGCTGTAGTCTTCCTGACCCCGGAGTTTCAACGCTTGAAAGCGCAATTGCAGGGGGAGAATGAAGAACCATTGTTCTCGACCTTCCAAATAACCGCCTTGACCAGATTGCACGCAGCAGGCATCTTCAAACATGAGTTTCTGTCCCGCAGCAATAAATGCTGACCGACACAAAGCATGATTTTGGGCTTGGTCTTGGATATAACCCATGTGCAAGGGAACGATTGCCACACTCGTTGATGGGTTATGGAGTTCTACATTTCCATAGCCGTGAACTCGACTGAGTTTTAACCCAGACAGGGGACTGGTAAATTGACCCGGACAATCTGGGCTAAAGATAGGGACTACAGTCATGGCTCCAGACTGTTGAGGAATTCCTAAATGATAAGGAGAGAGATCGACTTGGTTGGGAATGAATAACTCTAATGGCTGGTAGTCCATGTGGCTAACTCCTTTTCTTGGAATGTGAGTTTTTGGCGGAGGAATTCCTGCAAAGAAGCTTCGGTTTGCTTTGCACCCGCGATCCGAAGGCTGCGCGGTAGCGCAATCGCAAATAGCGAATTTAGTAAGTCTTCAAAATCGTCTTGATGCCAGAATTCTCTTTGGAGGAGATTAGCCGCAGGTCGTCTCAATTCCAAGTCATCCAGCGCCGTAAACTTGCTATGACAGAAGACAATTGGGGTATGAATACCCAATTGCGGCAAGGTGGCGACGACTCTTTCCAAGTCTCCCGGATACATATTTTCATAACCATCAGAGACAATGGCGACTAAATCGGGTGAGTCTTCTAAAGCATCCAGTAAAGCACCTGCCAAGTCGGTGTAACCTTCTGGCATGGGTAATTCGCCAACTCCCCCAAGTGTATGGACTTTGAGGTTCGCGCAGCATTTTTCGAGTACCAATTTCAGGGCGACTGACTGCGCTAGAGAACAGTATTCGCGATCGCCATAACTTCTCGTAGAAGCAGACGCATCCAACACCAACGCCACTTGACCTGAAAATTTCGGCAGGTTTACCGCAGCTTGTTCGACATAATGCTGCAAAGCTGACATTAATTCCGGCGATTTTCCACGCCGATACAAATGCACCAAGGTTGCGGAAATATCACCGCGATTGGTTGCTGTTATACCAATTGGGTTTGAGTTTGACACAAACAAGTTTAGACTTCTAAATCCCTGCTAAGACTAGCGCCTCGATGATAAATTTCCATCCTGTAACAGATGCAATAATGGTTTGGTTTAAATCCTGTAGAGCTTTTTTTACTCCAAACCTTAACTCATCGAGATTAGTAAACAGCTCCCACTTGAGCGCTTTTTTGATTTCTGACCACAACCGCTCAATCGGATTGA